>NZ_RAWE01000166.1 GCF_003611695.1 Corallococcus carmarthensis
GGGCGGCGGGGGCGTGGCGGCGCTGGCGGTGGTGGTGGCGCCCATGGCGTGGGCCTTCGGGTCGGTGTGGAGCCGGCGCTTGCCGATGCCCGCCGGGTTGATGACGCCCGCCACGCAGATGTTGAGCGCGGGCGTGATGATGATGGCGGTGAGCTTCGTGCTGGGGGAGCGGATGGCGGACAGCGTGCCCCCGCGCGCGATGGTGTCGTTCGTATATCTGGTGGTGTTCGGTTCGCTGGTGGCGTTCAGCGCGTATGGCTATCTGCTCAGGCACGCGAGGCCGGCGCTCGCGACGAGCTATGCGTACGTGAACCCGGCGGTGGCGGTGTTGCTGGGCGTGGTGTTCGCGGGAGAGACGCTGGGTCCGCTGACCTTTGGCGCGATGGGCGCCATCCTGGTCGCGGTGATGCTGCTGGCCCGTGGGAAGCGGTGAGCCGGTTCACGGGCCTGTGGTTGGCTTGTGTCCTGCTCACGGCGTGTTCCGGAGGAACGCGGCATTCCCGGCATGGTGAGTTGGGGTTCGTCGATTCGGATACCGCCGCACGGGCGAAGTATGCGGCCCATGTGGCGGAGCAGGCCGCCGCGTCCGCCACCCGGGCCGCCGCGTCTCCCCTCCTCCAGGCCATTCCTCCGGCCGTGCTCGCGGCGATGCAACACGACCACGATGCGGATGAGTTGGAGGAGCAGCTCGCCGCGTGTGCCGTTCAAGCCGAGCAGGTGGGCAATGCTCGCTACTTCCAAAATCGGCCTCCGACTCGGCAGGAGTGCGGCGAGGTGGTGGAGCACGACCGCTGTGGCAACCCGGTCACCCTGGCCATGTACCTGGGCAAGCAGAAGCACGTGCTCGCCCTGGCGTGCGCGGAACAAGTGCTGAAGAAGCTGTGGCCCGCGCCCGTCAGCATCGAGCAGCGCTACCGCTACTATCCGAACGCCCGGATGGTGGAGTCGATCAGCCAGGAGAAGGAAGCGCGTCTCATCGCCGAGGGATGCACCGAGGAGCTCCGAGGGACCATCAAGCCGGACCTCGTGCTCCATGGAGACCGCAACCTGCTGAAGGCCGCGCTCACCCTGGACTTCAAGTTCCCGTGTCCGAACACCAATCAGCCTCGGTGGACTGAATACGGAGGCAACAGCCCCTACGCCTATGAGTCCCAAGGGGCTATCTACGAGAAAGCACTGGGTGGACGAGCCATGCTCGTGTCGCCAAAAACAGGTGTGGAGCCATTCAAGCGATGAATCCTGTCTACCCGATCATCCGACTTCGAGGCAGGGGCGAGTGGCTCGCCGGACGAGATGGTGTTGTGCTTGCCTTCTTCATCCATCGCGACCACTCGGAGGTCGGGCCTGCGGTCTGGCGATCGATTCAAGCCTATCGTCACGCCATCCCGCCCGGCTCACTCAACTGGTACACGTCTGCCGATGGAGACATGGTTCCGCTGGATGACGAGGGATGGGAACACAATCGCCATGTGGTGATCGAGCGAATCGGGGGAGGAAGCCGGACCGTGGAGCTGAGGGAAAGCCCTAGCGAAACCGGGAACTACCAGGTCGAATACTACGGCCGAAGGCTCGACAGCCCCATCCATGATGCTCCCGCCACCACTCTCTCGTTCACCTTCCCCACGGAGTACCTGCTCGAGCACGGTGCGGTCCAACTGCGCGCACTAGCAATGGAGTTGGCTCGCGAGCTTCCCTTCAACTTCGGCTATGCCAGCTTCGCGATCGTCTCCTCAAGAGGTTCATGGGCCGCCGCGGATTGGAACCAGGTCGAATCGCTCCTCGCCCGCTACCCGGGGCTAGATATCCCCCATGCCGGAGAATTCAGCTCACGCCTTGGGGACAGGGCACTGAGCGCGTCCTGGCTGACCTTCTTGGGTCAGCCACTGCTCGGGGCGTTGGGCGGTATCCACGTGCTGAAGGACGCACTTTCCTTCCCGGATGTGTCGCTGCTGCCCATGGACGGTGAACGCCTGCTGGTCACCCTGAATGAATGGCCCGACCCCATCGACACTGAAAAGGCAGCCGTCCCTGCTCAATACGGTGCACTGGCGCACCTGCTTGAGCCATTCACGTTCCAGTACAGCGGCAAAGACCTTATTCCGTACGAGAGCGACATGAACAAATGGCTAAGAAGACTTCTCCAGTAGAGGGCAATACCACCTTCGAGTTACCTCCTCTGGGGAATACACTACAGCCCTGTAGCACGGCACTGTGTTTAACGTGCCCACCGCTCCCCTGCCGTGCGCGGGTGATATCGCGCAGGTCCGACACCGCCAATATCTGGTCAACGAGGTCGTAGCTCCTTCGGATGTCCGGGAGCAACACACCCTCGTCCGTCTCACATGTCTGGATGACGACGCACAGGGCCGGCCCCTGTCTGTCCTGTGGGAGCGCGAGCTCGCCGCGCGGGTCATCAAGCCCGAGCAGAGCGGACTGGGAACGCCCGAGCGTTTCGACGAACCCCGCCACTTCGCCGCGTACCTGCACGCACTCAAGTGGAGCTCCGTCACCGCCACCGACGCCCGGCTCTTCCAGGCGCCGTTCCGCGCGGGCATCCACCTGATGAACCACCAGCTCACGCCGCTCAAGAAGGCGCTCGAGCTGCCCCGGGTCAATCTCTTCATCGCCGATGACGTAGGGCTGGGAAAGACCATCGAAGCCGGGCTGGTGATGCAGGAGCTCATCCTCCGCCAGCGTGTCGACAGGGTCCTCATCGTCTGCCCGGCGTCCGTAACGCTCCAGTGGCGTGATGAGATGGAGAAGCGCTTCGGCCTGCGCTTCGAAATCTTCAACAGCGAGTTCGTCTCCCGCCGTCGGCAGGAGCGCGGCTTCCAGGTCCCCGTCTGGGCCACGCACTCGCGCTTCATCGTGTCGTACCAGACGCTGCGGCGCAGCGAGTACTTCGAGCCGCTGAAGACCCTCCTGGAGGAGAAGGGTCACCACAAGTCCATGCTGGTGCTCGACGAGGCGCACGTCGTCGCCCCGGCATCGGCCAGCCGGTACGCCATCGACACGGAGACGACCCGCAGCATCCGCTCCCTGGCGGAGCGCTTCGAACACCGGCTCTTCCTCTCGGCCACACCCCACAACGGTCACTCCAACAGCTTCTCCGCGCTGCTGGAGATGCTGGACCCCCAACGTTTCACGCGGGGCACTCGCGTCCGCGAATCCCAGCTGGCTCCCGTCATGGTGCGCCGACTCAAGGGCGACCTTCGCGCCCTGGGCAGCGCGCAGCGATACCCGGAGCGGCACGTGGTGGGCGTGCGGCTGACGCATGACTCGGGACGCTGGCACGCCGAGTGGCTCGGTCCGGACGGGAAGACCGTCGAGCAGCGTGTCGACCTGGGCGAAGGGGCGGCCGCTGAACTCGAGCTGTCCCAGAAGCTCGCGCGCTACACGGAGCTGATGGCGCCCGGCACGAAGCAGGGGCGCCTCGTCTTCATCAACCTCCAGAAGCGCCTCCTCTCCAGCATCGAGGCCTTTCACCGCACCCTCTCCGTCCACGCGGCGGCCTTCGGCGCGGGGAACCTGGCGTCTGACGGCGGCGCACTTACCGGCGACCCGGCCCCTGAGTCCGAGGAGCATGGCGAGACGGACGACTCCCTCGAACTGGCGTTCGCGGAGACCATCCGCGAGCAGAGCCAGGAGCTGTCCGCCAGCATCCAGGCACGTCAGCTTCTGGATGACATGCTCAAGCTGAGCGCCCGGCACCGCACCGCCCGGGACGCGAAGCTGCGGGCCCTGCTCCACTGGATTCGTGAGCACCAGTGCCCGCTCACCCGGGGCGCCGCCTGGAAGCCCCGCCGGGTCATCGTGTTCACGGAGTACGGCGACACGCTCCGCTATCTCAAGGAGCAGCTCACCGCCGCCTTCGAGGGAACCCAACGCGGGGATGAGCGCATCCTCACACTGACGGGCGGCATCGATGACGTGAAGCGCGCGGAGGTCCAGGCCGCCTTCAACGGCCCGATGGAGGAGTTCCCCGTGCGGGTCCTCCTCGCGACTGACGCCGCGCGCGAAGGCATCAACCTGCAGGGACACTGCGCGGACCTCTTCCACCTCGACGTTCCGTGGAATCCCTCGCGCATGGAGCAGCGCAACGGTCGCATCGACCGCGCCCTGCAATCCGCGTCCACCGTGTGCTGCGGCTACTTCGTCTACAGCCAGCGCGCCGAGGACGCGGTGCTGGACACCTTGGCTCGCAAGGTGGAGACCATCACGCGCGAGCTGGGCAGCCTGGGCAGCGTGCTGATGGACCAGATGCACGATGCCCTCGCCGCGGGCATCACGAAGGGCACGCTGGAAAGCCTCGCCCGTGCCGCGACGTCCTCCCGCACCGACGTGACGAAGCGGGAGCTGGAGTCCCAGCGCACGCTCCAATCCCTGCGTAAGGAGCTGGATTCGATTGGAGAGCTCCGCGAGCAGAGCGGCAAGGTGATGAATTTCAATCCCGTCCTGCTGCGCGATGCACTGGACGTGGGCTTTGAGCTGGCTGGCGCGGGTCGGCTGGAACGGGAGACCGTCACGGAGGAGGGCCAGAAGCTGGAGGCCTGGAAGGTCCCCGCCCTTCCCGCTTCGTGGAACACGACCCTGGATGCCATTCGCCCCAGGAGGGAGAAGGACGAAGCGCCTTGGGAGTGGCGCAAGCGCCCTGTGTCGCCCGTGGTCTTCGAGGCGCCTCCAGGGGTTGCCAGCAAGCTCGCGCACCTGCACCTGTCCCATCCGATCGTCCAGCGGGTGCTCCAACGGTTCCTGGCGCAGGGGTTCTCCGCGAACGACCTGAGCCGGGTCACAGTGGTCCAGACCAAACGCGACGCAGTGGCGCGAGTCATCGTCTTCGGCCGGCTGTCGCTCTTTGGCGAGGGTGCCGCGCGGCTCCATGACGAGGTGGTCTCTGTTTCAGCAAAGTGGCTGGACGGGGGCGGCCGCGGGCATTTGAAGCCCTTCGCGGACGAGGCGGACCGCAAGGCGATCGATCAACTGGAGACCACGCTGGCGGAAGCGCCCGCGCTCTTGGCGACACCTCGTGCGGTCCAGAAGCGACTGCTGGCCAGCGCCGCGTCCGACTTCTCGAAGCTCTGGCCTGCGGTTGAAGAGCAGGCGGCACTTCGGGAGAAGGACGCGCGCAAGAAGCTGGCTGCGCGTGGAACCGCCGAGGCGAAGGCGCTGACTGAAATCCTCCTGAGCCAGGAGGAAGCCATCCGGGAAGCGCTGGGGGCACAACTTGAGCTGGGTATCCGTGAGGAGATCGACCAGTGGCGCCGAGATCGCGCCCACCTCTCGGAACGACTGGCTGCGCTCAAGAAGGAACTCGCGACGCAGCCAGAGTCTCTGAAGGGGTTGTTTGCCGTCCGGCTCGTGAGGGTCATGCCTGTGGGCATGGTGTACCTCTGGCCGAGTTCGCGCTGACGCCCGCCGATTTCTTCACAGGGGGGAACGCATGAACGACGTCGAACGTCGCTATCACCAGACATGGCTGGGGATGGCACAGCCCATCGAAGGACTTGTGGTTTCCATCCCGGTCCTCGAGGACGCGCAGTGCATGCAACGCCTGCCGGTGTCCGCTCAGTCGCGGTTCGTCCTGCTGGCAGGCCGGGAGTCACCGCGCGTGACGGATGTCCCTCGCTTCCTCCGGGAGGTGCTGGGCTACGCCGAGGATGATTTCGTCACGGAGTTCCCAGAGGAGCTCCGGCTCGAGATCGCGGAAGGACAACAGACGCTCCGGCCCACCCGAGGCCTGCGTCGGCGCGGTCTTCCTCCCGCGAAACCGGAAGGGCTGCCGGATGACTCCACGCCCATCAGCCGGGCCGCGGAAGGCTTCGCGCTCCTGACCTGGGAACTGCCGCCCGGGATGGACCTGGACAAGAAAGAGGACACCACGGGCGCTTGGTTCTACGAGCCGACCGCGAAGTTCGACCGTCTGCTGCGCGCCGCACGGGTTTCCATCGGACTGCTGTTCAACGGGGACTCCGTGCGCTTGGTGTACGCGCCCCACGGAGAGACCTCCGGGCACCTCACCTTCCGGTTCAAGGACCTCGTCACTTCCAGCGGCCGGCCCCTGTTCGACGCGATGGTGATGCTCCTGCATGCTCGCCGTTTCTTCGGCGTGCTGCCCGAGCATCAGCTTCCCTCACTGCTGGAGCAGTCCCGCCGCCGTCAGGCGGATGTCACCGAGGAACTGGCTGGCCAGGTGCTGGAAGCGCTGGGCATCCTTCTCACGGGCTTCGAGGTGGCTGCTGAACGGGACGGCTCCCACGCCCTGGATGAAGCGTTTTCACGAGGTGAGGACCACGTCTACGGCGGACTCCTCTCCACGCTCTTGCGGCTCGTCTTCCTCCTCTACGCGGAGGACCAGGGGCTGCTTCCCGTGGACCAGGAGCCCTACCGCGACGACCTGTCGGTGAAAGCGCTCCACGCGCAACTGGTAGAGGACACCCACCAGTACCCCGATGCGATGAACAGGCGGTTCGGTGCGTGGCCACGGCTGCTGGCGCTCTTCCGATGCATCTACCTTGGCGCCTCCCACGACAAACTGCGAATGCCTGCACGGCGAGGACAGCTCTTCGACCCCAAGGCATTCCCATTCCTGGGAGGCACGAGCACCGACGACTCAGGCACGGATAAGCCGGCGCCAGCCATTGACGATGAGACCGTTCACCAGGTTCTGGAGCGGCTCATCTTCCTCAAGGGCCAGCGACTGAGCTTCAGGTCGCTCGACGTGGAGCAGATTGGCTCCGTGTACGAGGGGCTGATGGGCTTTCACGTGAAGCGCCTGACGGGCGCCGGGATCTGCCTCAAGCCCTCGAAGGTCTGGGTTTCCGCCGATGAAGTGCTGGCCCACCCCGTGAAGCGGCGCGCCGCATGGCTGGAGGAGGAAGCCGGACTCGAATCGAAGGCGGTGAAGACGCTGCCGAAGGCGCTGGAACAGGCGGACACGGAGGAGAAGGTCCTGGCCGCACTGGAGCCCTATCGGGTGAGGGGCACAGAGATACGGCGGGCATCCCAACTCGTGCTCCAGCCCGGCGACGAGCGACGGCGGACCAGCAGCCACTACACCCCCCGAAGCCTCTCCTCCCCCATCGTCCGACGGGCGCTGGAGCCGCTGCTCAAAACGATGGGGCCTCAGCCTTCATCGGAGCGACTCCTCAACCTGAAGATCTGCGATCCGGCCATGGGGTCGGGGGCCTTCCTCGTGGAGTCCTGCCGCTTCCTCGCGGACCAGGTCATCGCAGCATGGACGCGCGAGGGCGTGCTGAAGCGCGACAAGCACGAGGACGAGGTGATGCGGGCACGCCGGCTGGTGGCGCAGCGGTGCCTGTACGGCGTGGACAAGAATCCGTGGGCGGTGAGTCTCGCGAAGCTGTCGCTATGGCTCGTGACGCTGGCGAAGACAGAGCCCTTCACGTTCCTGGACCATGCGCTCAAATGCGGGGACTCGCTGGTCGGGCTCGACCTTGACCAACTTCAAGCGTTCCACTGGGACCCGAAGAGCAAGAAGCAGTCCGAACTGCCCTGGGCGTTCATCAAGAAGGCGCTGACGCGAGCGCTGGAGAAGCGCGAGGAGATCCTCCGGCTCGCGCTCGAGCTAGAGGGACCGCAACGCAAGCCGCTTCAGCTTGATCTGGACCCCGCCCGGGTGAAGGAAGGCCTTCTCCGTGACGCGGATGCGGCACTGATGGACGTCAAGCAGATCGCCAATGCATGTGTGGGGGCGTTCTTCGCCCATGGGTCTGACAAGGAGCGGGAGAAGGAGCGTGTCCGTCGGCTCGATCTGATTGGGACTTGGCTGTCCAAGGAGAAGAATGGCGTTCTGCCTCCCATGCCGGCGGACATCACGGCGTTCTCCGCGCCGGCCTGGACGTTCCACTGGCCGCTGGAGTTCCCGGAGGTGTTCCACGGGAGCCGTCCCGATCCGCTCGACAACGAGCAGCCCAACAAGACTGCATGGATTGATGGGTTCGTAGGGAACCCGCCCTTCGCGGGAAAGAACGCCATCATCGATACCGGGGGAGAGAACTACCTGCCCTGGCTCCAGGCGGTTCACGAGGGCGCGCACGGCAACGCCGATCTGTCCGCACACTTCTTCCGCCGCGCGTTCCACCTGCTGGGTGAGCACGGCAGCTTCGGTTTCATCGCCACCAACACCATCTCGCAGGGAGACACGAGGGCCACGGGACTGAAGTACCTGGTAGACCACGGCGGCCACCTGTATGACGCCGTGCGTTCCATGAAGTGGCCGGTGGCCGGAGCCAATGTCTCTGTGTCCGTGGTGCATCTGGCGAAGGGCCATGTTTCCAATCTGGCGCCTCAACCCAGGCTGGATCGCAAGGAAGTAAAGCAGCTCAACTCCCGGCTCAGGGGCAAGCCCGAACGAGCAGACCCCGTGATACTCAGCGCCAATGCGGGCAAGAGCTTCCAGGGAAGCATTGTGCTTGGAATGGGGTTCGTACTCAGTCCCGAGCAGCGCTCGGCCCTCGTCGCAAAGTCATCCAAAAACACGGCATGCATCTTTCGCTACGTGGGTGGCGAGGAGATCAATTCTGACCCGAGCCCAGACCTCGAAAGATACGTCATCAACTTCGGCCAGATGGAGCTGGACGAAGCAGAGCGTTGGCCCGACCTCATCCGCATCGTGCGGGATTTGGTGAAACCGGAGCGAGACAAGGTCAAGGACAGAGGAGCGAAGCAGTCCTGGTGGCAGTTCATCCGTCCCCGTATGGAACTCTATCAATCGCTACGTCCGCTGAGCCGTTGCCTCGCCATCTCACGAGTTTCAAAGCATTTGATGTGTTCGTGGCAGCTCCCATCCGTGGTGTTCAGCGAACAAGTCATCGTTGTTCCGGTGGAGCAGGACCACTGGCTGACGGTGCTGCAATCGCGGGTGCATGAAGTCTGGACCCGGCTTCTGTCTTCATCCCTCGAAGACCGACTTCGCTACGCTCCCAGCGACTGCTTCGAAACCTTCCCTTTTCCCGACGAGCCACACGTCACGGAACTCGACGCCGTAGGCAAGCAACTCGACTTCGAACGCACCCACTACATGCAGGCCAACAACATCGGCCTGACGACGACGTACAACCGGCTCAAGGACAAGTCCGTCACTGACGCCGCGACGCAGCGCCTGAGGAACCTGCACGTGGCCGTGGACCAGGCTGTCCTGGATGCCTACGGATGGGATGACATCCACGCCCCTCCGTACTGCGGCGCCACCGCGTCCCAACTCGAAGCCTTCGAGGACGAAGTCCTCGACCGCCTCTTCGATCTGAACGAACAGCGCGCCTACGAGGAAGCCCACCCGGGCTCTCGCCGTCCCTCGAAGTCTCGCAACCAGACCGCCTGAGCCCTCTCATGAACAACAGCGACTCGGGCGCGGTGCGCGCCCATCTCATCGATGCGCTCGAAGCAGACCTCGTCGGCCCGTTCCACAAGCCACCGGGCGCTCCCGTGTCGGACACCCCGGAAGTGCTCCGCAATCCGCCGTCCCGTTGGTACCTGACAGGCTTCCTCGTTCCCCTCGACCAGGGCGTCATCGAGGACGACCCTGACGATGAGGAAGACGACCTGGCCGCGGGCAATGACGAGGACAACGAGGAAGCCTCCCGCCCTGACCCGACCGCCAAGAAGGTACGCCGCCTCCCCGCATCCATGGGGCTCTCCGTCTTCGTTCCCTCTGGCACTTCCCAGCTCACCGCTCATGTCTGCTGGGCGGACTACCAGCGCATCGAGGCGGACGGGCGCAAACCGTGGAGCCGCGCCTTCCACCAACGCACCGTCACGCTGCCCCTGAACGACGCGGTGCTGCGCGAGGGCGTGAACCTCCAGGACAGCCGGGGCCTGCGCCTGGAAGGCCATGTGGAGAAGACGCCTGAAGGTGAACTCGCCGTCGCCATCTTCCTCGTGAACGCGCGCACGCCCACCAGCACCGCCGTCGACCGCGACGAGTCCTACGCCTTCCAGACCCACCTCGCCCTGGAGTGCGCGAAGGGCTTCGTCGGCCGGCAGGACTCGAGCGATGCCCGAAGCGAGGACGATGACGACCTCGTCAATGACCTTCAGTTCCGACAGCGCCAGCAGTGGGCCGTGGGCCACGGCGTCTCCGTGCGAGTTCCCTCCGCATCCCTACCCGTCATCCGCGTGGAAACGGACTGGCTGCCGCGCGTGGAGGTGCTCCCCGTCGAAGCGCGCAAGCTTCACGAATTCACGGTGGGGATGGAACAGCTCGCCGCGTTCACGACACCTCCGGAAGCCGTTGCGGCCCTGAGCCCTCTGGTGCTGGCCTACCGCGACTGGGTGGCCGAGCAGGCCGTCATCGACGTGGGGAGCGACCGCCGCGTGGAGACGCGGGATGAGCTCGTTCGCCGTGCCCGCCACGCGGCCACCCGCATCGAGGAGGGCATCCAGCTCCTGGAGCGGGAGCCCATTGCCTTCGATGCCTTCCGCTGGATGAACAGCGTCATGGCCCAGGCCGAGCGCAAGGCGCGGCCGACCGAAGCTCCCGAATGGCGCCTCTTCCAGCTCGCCTTCATCCTGCTCAACCTCCCCTCCGTCGAGGACGAAGCCCACGCGGACCGCGAGCTCGTGGAGCTCATCTTCTTCCCCACGGGCGGCGGAAAGACGCAGGCCTACCTGGGCCTCATCGCCTTCACCCTGCTCCTGCGCCGCCTCCGGGGCCAGGCGCATCTCCACGGTGGACTCGGCGTGGCCGTACTGCTGCGCTACACGCTGCGGCTGCTCACGCTCGACCAGCTCGGCCGCGCGGCGACGCTCATCTGCGCGCTCGACGTGCTCCGCCAGCAGGAACCGAAGCGCCTGGGGGCGGTCCGCTTCTCCATTGGCCTGTGGGTCGGCCGCTCCGCCACCGCCAACACGCTGGAGCAGGTATCCACGCAGATCACCGAGTACAAGAACGACAACAGCACCCGCGCCCAATCGCCCTTCCCGCTCGCCACCTGTCCCTGGTGCGCCACTCCCTTTGAACGAGAGTGCTTCATCCTCCGGCCCTCCAGGTCCAAGCCGGAGGAGGTGCTGGTCGGCTGCGCGAACATCGCGTGCGCCTTCAACCTGGGCCGCAACCCGGAGGGGCTCCCCGTCCTCTTCGTGGACGAACAGATCTACCGCGAGCTGCCATGCTTCCTCGTCGCCACCGTGGACAAGTTCGCCATGCTGCCCTGGCGCGGCGAGACGGGGTTGCTCTTCGGCCGCGCGCTGGGCCGCACCGGGAAGCGCTTCGTCGGCCCGTGCGATGACGCCGCGGCCGTGAAGGCGGCGCTCGTGACGCTGCCGAAGGGGCTGCGTCCCCCGGAGCTCATCGTGCAGGACGAACTGCACCTCATCTCCGGCCCCCTGGGCTCCATGGTGGGCCTCTACGAAGGCGCCGTCCTGACGCTCGCGCCCCGCGCGAAGCTTGTGGCGTCCACCGCCACGGTCCGCCGCTCGCGACAGCAGGTGAGCCGGCTCTATGGACGGGACGTGGCCCTGTTCCCACCGCCCGGCGTGGATGCATCCGAGACGTTCTTCGCCTCCGTGGGGAAGAAGGGTGCGCGCCATTACGTGGGCGTGGCGGCGCCCGGACGGCCCATGAAGGCCATCCTGCTGCGCGTCTATGTCAGCATGCTCGCCGCCGCCGCGCGCGGTGAACAACTCCATGGCGCCGTGAGCGCCGACCCGTACCTGACGCTCGTCGGCTACTTCAACAGCTTGCGTGAGCTGGGCGGCATGCGCCGGCTCGTCGAGGACGAGGTGCGCCGGCTGGTGATGGACCGTGTCCGCCGCCGGCCGGAGGACTTCGACAAGGAAACCGAGCACCCCTGGTACAGCGGCAGGACCATCCGCGGCGAGCCCATCGAGCTGACCAGTCGGGAGAAGACCGCCGACATCAAGGCCTCGAAGAACCGCCTGGAGCTCACGCACGGGCAGCCCCAGAGCATCGACGTCGTGCTCGCCAGCAACATGATCTCCGTGGGCGTGGACATCGACCGGCTGGGGCTCATGGTCGTGGCGGGTCAACCCAAGACGACCAGTGAGTACATCCAGGCGTCCAGTCGCGTGGGCCGCAGGGCGAACAAGCCCGGCCTCGTGGTGACGTGCCTCAATGCAGCCAAGCCCCGCGACCGCAGCCACTACGAGCGCTTCGGGACGTACCACGAGTCTTTCTACCGGTTCGTCGAAGCCACCTCGGTGACGCCCTTCTCCGTCCCGGCGCTCGACCGGGGCCTGGCGGGCGTGGTGGTGGCGCTGGGCCGGCTCCTGGACACCGCCATGACGGCGCCCCTGGAGTGGAAGTCATTGCAGGCACACAGGGACGCACTGGAGGAGTCGCTCGAAGTGCTGGCGAAGCGCGCCGGGCGCGGGCTGCCCAAGGAGGAGTCCGAGCGCGCCAGTGGCATCGTGATGCAGCGGGCGCGGAGCCTGCTCGACTCGTGGCGCAACATCATCGAGCAGGCGAAGAAGGACGCCGCGCAGCGCGCGTACTCGCCCTACGACCCGGAGGGAAAGGGGCTCAAGCCGCTGCTGCGTGGCTTCCTCGACTCCACCGACAACCTCACCCAGGACGAGCTCAAGTTCGAAGCGCCCACGTCCATGCGCGACGTGGAGTCCTCGGTGCACCTGTGGATTTCACGTCAACCGCTGGGCGGCTATCGCGCCCCGAAGGCAGCGACGGAGGAGGTGGCGAATGGCGAACCGTAGGAAGTGGACGAAGGCCCGCTCGACGCGTCCGCCGGACGGGCGCGTGCGCCAGAGCCAGGTGGTCTCCACCTTCGGCCCGGGCAGCATGCTGGACCTGCTGAACGACGCCGTCCTCGTGGGCGGCCTGGACTTCTGGCGGCTCAAGGGCCAGGGCGAGGTGGTCAACGAGCCTCGGCTCCTGGAGATCGTCGAACCGCTCTACCACCGCAACAAGTGGCCCCTCAGCAAGGAGGCCCCCTTCCGCAAGCCACCGGCCGGGGATGAACGCGAGCCGACGGAGTCCTGCGGCATCCAGGTGTATGAGTTTCCGCGCTGGTTCGTCTGCCAGAACCCCCGCTGCCGCGCGCTGGTTCGTGCCAACAGCCTGGAGCGGGTGAATCAGGAGTACCGCCACCGCTGCTCGGGCGTGGACGCGAAGCCGGAGCGCTGCGTGCCGGTGCGCTTCGTCGCGGCCTGTCCGCGCGGCCACCTGTCGGACATCGACTGGTCCTGGTGGATGCACGAGCGCAAGCCCTGCGACGCCCCGCAGCTCAAGCTGGAGGAGGGTGTGAGCGGCGACTTCAGCGACATCGAGGTCGCGTGCTCGACGTGCGGCAAGCGCAGGCGCCTCATCGACATGACGCACAAGGAGCAGCAGGACCGCTGCGACGGGGAGCGGCCCTGGCTGGGGCTGGAGGCCCGGGAGCGCTGCGACGAGAAACAGCGGCTGCTGGTCCGCACCGCCAGCAACGGCTACTTCGCGCAGACCACCAGCGCCATCACCATCCCCGAACCGGAATCGCTCCGGCGCAAGGTGCAGTCCGCGTGGAGCATCCTCCAGGCGGCCACCGCGGAGAGCCTCCCCGCCTTCCGGACCATTCCCCAGGTCCAGGTGGCGCTGGGCTCCGTCTCCAACGCGGAGGTGCTGGCGGCCATCGCGGCGGAGCGCGAGCACACACCCGAAGCCGTCCCGGAGATCCGCACCGCGGAGTGGCTCCAGTTCCTCGCGCAGCCGCAGGAGAAGCCTGGCGAGATGCCCCGGGACCGCACCGAGGTCTTCTGGGCCCGGCGCATCGCGCGGCCCCAAGGGCTGCCATCGCTGGTCGAACGCGTGGTGCTGGCGCGGCGCCTGCGAGAGGTCCAGGCACAGGTCGGCTTCACCCGGCTGGAGCCGCTGACGAAGGACCTCCAGGGCCGCTACGACCTGGACGTGGCGCTCGCACCGATGTCTCTGCACCGGGACTGGGTGCCCGTCACGGAGATGCAGGGTGAGGGCATGCTGCTGGTGCTGGACGAGCAGCAGGTGCACGCGTGGGAGACCTCCGCTCCGGTGCGACGGCGCGAGGAGGTACTCAAGGCCGGATGGGAGCGCTGGAAGCAGGGCTCCGGGTCGAAGCTCGCCTTCCCAGGGGTGCGGCTCTACCTGCTCCACTCACTGGCGCACCTGTTGATGACGGAGGTGGCGCTGGAGTGCGGCTATCCCGCGAGCTCCATCCGCGAGCGGCTGTACTGCGCACCGCACAGCGATGCCGTCCCCATGGCGGGCATCCTGCTGATGACGGGCACCACGGGCGCGGAGGGCACGCTGGGCGGCCTGGTGGAGGAGGGCCGGCGGCTGGGACAGCACCTCGCCCGGGCGCTGGAGGACGCGCGGCTCTGCTCCAACGACCCCGTGTGCGCGCACCACGAACCGACGGGCCGCGACGACCGCGACCTGGAGGGCGCCGCGTGCCATGGCTGCCTCTTCCTCCCCGAGTGCTCCTGTGAGCGCTTCAACCAGTACCTCGACCGCGCGCTCGTCGTGCCCACGCTGGGCCATGAGGACGTCGCCTTCCTGAAGACGCCGTGGACCTGAGTGGCGTGGCGACGCCGGAACTGGAGCGGCTGCGAGCCGTGATTGCCGCGCGGCGGCTCGGGTTTCCACTGTCGCGGCTGGCGCTCCGGGGAGAGGGGCTGGAGACGCTGGAGGGTGAGGCCGCGGCGTTGAACGCGCTGGGACGGGAGGGGACGCTCGTGCTGCTGGACACACTGCTCGTGGAGCGGCGCGGGGGTGCCCGGCGTCCAGAGCTGGTCTGGACGGGGCCGGAGACCCGCTGGAGCGGCGCACGCGACACGGCGGTGGTGCTGGCGGACCTGTTCCACAAAGCCACGAACACGGTGCTGCTGGCCGGGTTCGCGTTCGATCACGCGGCGGACGTCCTGCGTCCGCTGCATGAGGCACTCGAGCGGGGCGTGGGCTGCCGGCTCTATGCCAGCGCATCGGTGGCCTCCTCGTTCTTGCGGGAGCACTGGCCCTTTGGACCGCCCTTTCCGGAGTGCCATGGCTTCTCGCCGGAGAGGGGCGTCTTCGCCAGCCTGCATGCGAAGTGCGTCGTGGTGGACGCACGATGGGTCTTCGTGACGTCCGCGAACTTCACCGACCGGGGACAGACACGGAACATCGAGGTGGGCGTGCTGCTGGAGGATGCGCGCCTGGCAGCGGTGCTGGAGTCCCAGTTCTCCACGGGGGAGTGGTTCACACGGGTCGCCTGACATCGCATCACGCCGGATAGAGTCCGGCGCGTGCGTCCCGCGATGAGTCCATGGGTGGCCTGCCTCCTGCTCACGGCATGTGCTGGCGGTTCACGGCATTCCCGGCACGGAGAGCTGGGCTTCGTTGATTCAGAGACCGCTGGGAAGGCACGGCACGCAACCTACGTGGCGGAGCAGTCCTCCGCCCAAGCTGCAACCCGGGCCATCGTCTCCCCTCTGGTCCGTGCCATCCCTCCGGCCGTGCTCGCGTTGATGCAGCAGGACCACGATGCGGATGAGCTGGAGAAGCAGCTCGCCGCGTGCGCTGTCCAGGCCGAGCAACTGGGCAATGCTCGCTACTTCCAGGGCCGGCCTCCGACGCGGCAGGAGTGCGCCGAGGTGGTGGAGCACGACCGCTGTGGCAACCCGGTTACCCGGGCGATGTTCCTCGGCAAGCAGAAGCACGTGCTCGCCCTCGCGTGCGCGGAACAGGTGCTGAAGAAGCTATGGCCCGCGCCCGTCAGCATCGAACAGCGCTACCGCTACTATCCGAACGCCCGGATGGTGGAGTCGATCAGCCCGGAGAAGGAAGCCAAGCTCATCGCCGAAGGATGCACCGAGGAACTCCGGGGGACCATCAAGCCGGACCTCGTGCTTCATGCGGACCGCAACCTGATGAAGGCTGCGGTCACCCTGGATTTCAAGTTCCCTTGTCCGGACACCAACCTGCCAAAGTGGACGCCGTATGGACCCAGCAGCCCGTACTTCGGCAAGGACCAGGGTGAAATCTACAAGGCAGCTCTGGGCGGACCGGCGATGCTCATCTCACCGGGCTTTGGAGTGAGGGCGCCATGAGGGATGCCTTCCCAGTCATCCGGCTTCGCGGCAAGGGCGGTTGGCTCGCGGGACGCGATGGAATCGTCCTCTCCTTCTTCATCCATCGGAGCCCCGAGACTTTCGCCCCTGCGATATGGCGCGCCCTGCAGACCTATCTTCGAGCCATTCCCTCCGGGACGCTGGGTTGGTATCCCTCGGAGGAAGGAGAGCTGGCCCCGCTCGACGCACAGGGATGGGAACACATCCGGAAGTACCTCCTGGACCCACCCTGGAGGGGCGTCTGGCCCCTTCAGCTGATGGAGAGCCCGAGCGAGGCCGGCAGCTACCACTTCGAGTATTACGCGCGCCGCCTCGGGGATCCCATCCTCAAGGACCCCATCAGCTCGGTGTCGTTCACGTTTCCGACCGAATACATCCTGGAACACGGGGCCTCACAGCTGCGAGATCTTGCGCTCCAATTGGGTCGCGAGCTGCCTTTCAACTTTGGCTATGCCAGCTTCGCCATTGTGTCACCGCAAGGATTGTTCAGCTCGGGTGACTGGAGCCTCATCGAGTCGCTCCTCGGTCGTTATCCGGGTCTGGATGTCTACAATACGCGGGAGTTCAGTTCAGTCATCGGCACGCATGCACTGGGCGCGTACTGGCTCACCTTCCTGGGACAGCCACTGCTGGGACGACTCGGTGGCATTGAAGCGCTGCGAAGGGGGATTCCCTTCCCCGAAGCCAACCTGCTGCCGCTGGAGGGGGACCGGCTGCTGATCAACCTGGGCGAGTGGCCCGATGCCATCGATACCGAGAAGGGCGCGGTGCCGCCTCAATACAGTGCCCTGGCCTCGCTGCTGGAGCCGTTCCTCTTCGAATACAAGGGAAACGAGCTCAACGGTTTCGAGCGCCTCATGAACCAATGGCACCGTAGACTCCTCTCCCCATCAGCCCAAGTGACTGACTGACGATGCAGCCAGAGCACTGAATTTGTGTTCCTCACTCCTCCGAGGGATTCCGCTGATCCTACCTGGATCCGCTATAGCACTGGCACGTCTCAGCAGACCATCTGCCAGGACGCATTGGTAGGGCTGGAATTGCGCATGCCAGCCCAAACGAGGGGACACAGACATGAACACATTCAAATTTCAAATCTACAAGGACGCCAGGGGGGAATGGCGTTGGAAGCTCATTTCAACCAATGGCCGTATCGTGGCTGACTCGGGGGAGGGATACAGCAGTTCAAGCGCAGCTCGCGACGCCGCTCAGCGCGTGAAGGACAATGCTGGGGAGGCAACGATCGAATGAAGTCGCTTGGATGATCGCTGCTCAACTGGAACGCATCTCCTGACGGGTCATGTCGTGCTCGACGAGGGGCAGCAAGAATCCCCTCGGGCTCTGTCGGCCCGAGGGGGTACTTCGCCCAGAGGCTATTGCTGAGCCTGCCTCGTCGGTTGCCCAATGCGCTCCAGTCGCAGCGCTTCAGCTCCCTTGCGGCCAGGGCGCCAGCTTCTCCACCTCGTACCGCTCCAGCAGCGCATGCGTCGCGCGCGCCGCCTCTTCCACCTCCACGCGGGACAGTCCGCGCGGCAGTGACGGAATCAGCGTCGGGAACGGCCGGTCGAAGACGAGCAGGTTCTCCAGCTCCAGCGGATCCGTCTCCAGGTCATACAGCTCCCACTGGTCCGCGTGCTCGCCGGACGGGTCAAAGGTCCTCGCCAGCTTCCAGCGGGGCGTGCGCACGCAGCGGACGTGGTTGGGCTGGCACACCGCTCCAGGCTTCAACCCGGGCACCTTGCCCTGCTCCCGCAGCCGCTCCACCGCGCGCGTGTACACGGAGAACAGCGCGTCGTCGTGCATCTGGTGCGGGTCTCCCGTGCGCGGCAGGGGCTCCGTGATTTCGTCGTCCGTGACGAAGAGCACGCCCTCTCGTGGCGTGCCGTTGGGCTCCAGCACCGTGGTCGACTCGCCCCTCGCCAGCGGGCTCAGGTCCGCGCCCACGAACGGCGGCACCGGACGGTGGAGCCGCAGGTCCGTGCGGATCGCCGCCTGCTCCTCCCGCTGGATGCCCGCCAACCCCAGCACCGTGGGCACGATGTCCGCGTGGCTCGTCAGCGCGTCGATGTACCGCGTCTCCTGCTCCTCCGAGAACTGCACCACCAGCGGCACGTGCAGCGCCTCCTGGTAGGCCGTGTGCCACTTCTCCATCAGGTAGCCGTGCGCGGCGCCGTACTCGCCGTGGTCGGAGAGGAACACCACCACCGTGTTCTTCCGGAGCCCCGTCTCGTCCAGCGTCCGCAGCACCCGCGAGATGTGCCCGTCCACCAGGTGGATGAGCCACGCGTAGTACTGCTGGAAGCGCTCCGCCGCCTTCTCCGGGTTCTCCGTCAGCTGGAACGGGATGCCCGCGTTCAACGTCACCGTCACCGGGTCGATGTTCTCGTTCGCCTGGTGCAGCGTCAGCCCCGTCTTCGAAGACAGCGCGAGCCCCACCTTGTACGCGTAGTCCCGCTGGCAGTCCGGCTTGTTCGCCAGCGTGTCCCGCAGGTTCGACGGCACGCCCGCGTTCTCCTGCGGGAACCCCAGCGGATTCAGCGGCACATTGAACGTCCCCGCCGTCGGCGTCACCGACCGCGCGCCCGCCGCCGGCACCGTCAGCGGCCCCACCTTGGGCGAGTCCGGGTCCAACTGCCGGGGCAGGATGGGATACGTCGCGATGTCGTGCGGGTTGGTGAACGACGCCACCGCCAACCACGGCTGGGCCTCACCCGCCGGCGCCTCCGCCCGGGGGGCCGCGTACGACTGCTCCCCGAGCGCCCGGTTGTACGGCTCACCCAACGCCATCCGCCGCAGGAAGCCGCACGCCAGGTCGGAGAAGCCCTCGTCGCGGAACGCGCCCAGGTTGTTGATGGAGGCCCCGTGCGGCTCCGGATACGACAGCTCCCAGTCGTCAAAGCCATACTGCTTCAACGAGTGGTCCGGAGGATTGCTCACGTGCCACTTGCCGAAGTAGTGCGTGTGGTAGCCCGCCTTCTGGAACCAGTGCCCCAGCGTCGGAATCCCCGTCGCCGACAGCCACGGGAAGGCTGCCGCGTCGCCGCTCTTGAACAGGCCATCCGTCTGCGTGACACCCGTGCGCGTGCCGTACTGCCCCGTGTAGATGACCGCGCGGCTGGGAGTGCACGCCGACGCCGCGATGGTGTGGTTGCGGAACACCGCCGCGTTCTTCCGCAGCGCCGCGAAGCCAGGGAAGAACTTCCGGAACGGGTTGTCCTCCCCGCCCTCATCCACGAAGCCCAGGATGTCCTTGATGCCGGGCAGGAAGCCGCCCTCCGGCCCATAGGCGAAGCGGGGGAACATGAGCTGATCAACCGTCAGGATGAGGATGTTGGGCCGCGAGGATGAGGACATGGCCCGCAGCAGAGCACGGGCCATACCAACCCATTCCTCCCCTGGCCCCTGCCTTCCCCACCCCGCGTGCCGCGTCCCAAGGGGACGCAGGCCGCGTTCCCAACCAACGCGGGGGAGCTCAGCTCGGGGTGCTCGAGATTTCCGTCGGCGTCGCCGCCTGGGCCTCGGTGCGCCGGGGCAGCCAGACGTTGAAGGTGGAGCCCTGGCCCACCGTGCCGGTGGACTCCGCCCAGATGCGGCCGCCGTGCTGCTCCACGATGCCCTGGCTGATGGTGAGCCCCAGCCCCAGCCCGCCGTACTTGCTGCCGTGCGCGCGGCCGAAGCGCTCGAAGATGATGCGCTGCTTCTCGCTGGGGATGCCCACGCCCTGGTCCTTCACGGACAGGTGCACGCCGCCATCGCCCTCCGCCACCAGGCGCACCAGCACCTGACCGCCTTCGGGCGAATAGCGGATGGCGTTGGACAGCAGGTTCGTCAGCACCTGGTCCAACCGCCCCCGGTCCCACGTGCCTTCCAGGTGCTCGGGGACGTCCACCTTCAGCTCGTGCGTCTGCGACAGCACCGCCATGCGGTCCCGCGTCTCCAGCACCAGCTGCGACAAATCAAACGGCTCCAGCTCCAATGACAGCCGCCCCGCCTGCAGCCGGCTGATGTCCAGCAGGTCCTCCACCAGCTTCGCCATGCGGTCGATCTGCCGGTTGATGATCTGCAGCGACTTGCCGGGGCCGGCCTCCGTCTGCCCGCCCAGCTTGAGCAGCGCCAGGTGCGCATGGCCCTTCGCCGCGGCCAGCGGCGTGCGCAGCTCGTGGCTCGCGGCGGCGAGGAACGCGTCCTTCGCCTCGCTCGCCAGCCGCAGCGCCGTCTCCGCGCGCTGGCGCTCGGTGATGTCTCGCGCCACGGAGATGAAGCGGCCGGGGCCCTCCTTCTCCGCCACGAACTGGAGCACCACCTCCACCGGCACCTCCGTGCCGTCGCGGCGGCGGTGGTTGGTGGAGTACGTCTGCGACGGCAGCGTGCCGGACATCAGCGGCGCCAGGAGCTTGCGGAAGCCCGACTCGTCGAAGGCGCTCTCCACCTCCAGCACCGACAGGCCCACCAGCTCCTCCACGCCCGCGGACAGCTGCTTGGCCGCGCCCGCGTTCGCGTACGCGAGCGTGAGCGTGTCCGGGGTGAACATCAGGACGCAGTCCAGCGTAGCATCCAGCGTCGTCTTGAAGCGGCCCAGCGCCTCTTCCGCGCGACGCTTGTCGTCGATGTCCGTGGCGATGGCCAGCCAGCCCACCAGCGCCCCGTGCTCGTCGTGCTCCGGCACCGCGCGCGCCAGGTGCCAGCGGTAGACGCCGTCCTTGCGACGCAGCCGGAACTCCTCCGTGCTGTTCTGCACCTGGACCAGCGCGTCGCTCCACACGCCGCGCATCCGCTCGCGGTCCGCCGGGTGCACGTCCTGGAGGAACGAGGAGAGCGACAGCTCATACCCCTCGTGATGGCCGGTGTAGTCGCGCCAGGCCCGGTTGGCGTACGTCAGCGACCCATCCGCGCGGGCCGCCCACATGGGCTCCGGCAGGGCCTCCGTGAGCCGCCGGTAGCGCAGCGCGCTCTGGCGCTCCAAGGCCTCGCGGTCGCGCTGGCGCAAGAGGGCCGCCTGGCGCTGGAGCTGCTGCTCCTTGAGGAACAGGTCCACGAAGACGCTGACCTTCGAGCGGAGGATTTCCGGGTCGAAGGGCTTGAGCAGGTAGTCCACCGCGCCGTGCGCGTAGCCCTTGAAGACATGCGCCGCGTCACGGCTGAGCGCGGTGAGGAAGATGATGGGGATGGTGCGCGTGCGCTCGCGCTGCTTGATGAGCGCCGCCGTCTGGAACCCGTCCAGGCCCGGCATCTGCACGTCCATCAGGATGACCGCGAAGTCGCGCTGCAACAGCTGCTTGAGCGCCTCCTCGCCGCTGGTCGCCTTCACCAGGTCCTGGCCGAGCGGCTCGAGGATGGCTTCCAGCGCCAGCAGGTTGGCCGGATGGTCGTCCACCATCAGGATGGCCGCGCGCGTGGAGGCGACGGCTTCCTGGGGACGTTCCGGAGTGTGCTCAGTGGAGTTCATGTGCGCGGTGGGGGAGCGCGTGGGTCAAGAGACCCGAGACACGGCGAACAAGGCTAGGGCTGCCCCCTTCCAGACGGAAGTGCAAAGGGGGCACGACGGTGGATCGTCCTCGTTGAGTATCAAGCACTCACCCACAGCCGGACCAGTTCCAACAGCTTGTCGGTATCCACCGGCTTGGGCAGGTAGTCGCTCGCACCGGCCGCCATGCACTTCTCGCGGTCGTCCTTCAGCGCCTTCGCGGTGACGGCGATGATGGGGAGGCTGGCGTACTTGGCGTCCTTGCGGATGGCACGCATGGTCTCGTAGCCATCCATCTCCGGCATCATCACGTCCATCAACACGACGTCCACGTCGGGGTTGTGGCCGAGCATCTCGATGGCCGCCCGTCCGTTCTCCGCGAAGACGACCTGCATGCTGTGATTTTCCAGCACGCTGGTGAGCGCGAAGATGTTGCGCATGTCGTCATCCACCAGGAGCACCTTCTTGCCGGCCAGCGGTGCGTCCTGGTCGTTGCGCTGCGCCAGGGCCGCGCGCGCGCGAGGCGGAAGGTTCTCATCCAGGCGGTGCAGGAAGAGCGCCGTGTCGCTGAGCAGCTGGTCGGGGCTCTTCGCGCCGCTCTTCAGGATGACGCTGCCGGTGTAACGGCGCAGGCGGGCCTCGTCCTTGGGCGTCAATTCGCGGCCGGTGTAGACGACGATGGGCAGGTCGCGGAAGCGCTGCTGCGTCTTCACCTCCTCCACCAGCTTGATGCCGTCCATGTCGGGCAACAGGAGGTCGATGACGAGGCAGTCGTACTCGTTCTCCTCCAGCTTCTGGAGGGCTTCCTGGCCGGACGCCACCGCGGTGACGACGACGTCGCCGCCATCGCTGAGCAGCTGGGTGAGGCTGCTGCGCTGCACGTCGTCGTCTTCAATGACGAGCAGGCGGCGCTCGCGGCGCTCCAGGAAGCGCGACAGCTGGCCGAAGACGCGCTCCAGGCCCTCCTTGCTCACGGGCTTGGTGAGGTAGCCGAACGCGCCCTGGGTGTTGCCCAGGTGCTTGTCCATCACGCTGATGATGTGGACGGGGATGTGGCGCGTGCGCGGGTTGCGCTTGAGGCGGTCCAACACGCTCCAGCCGTCCACCACGGGCAGCTGGATGTCCAGGGTGATGGCGTCCGGCTGGTACTCGTGCGCCATGGACAGGCCGCTGTCGCCGCGCGTGGCGACCAGGGCCTTGAAGCCCTTCTCGCGCGCCATCTGCACCATGATGCGGGCGAACTTCAGGTCGTCCTCGATGATGAGCAGCGTGCGGTCACCCTCGCGGATGAGCTCGCGGTCGTCCTCCACCACGACGGGCGTGTGCGACCCCTCCACCTGCGGGGGCAGCGCGGCGTCCAGCACGTGGGCCTGCGGCTCCGACACCAGGGGTGGCGGCGAG
>NZ_RAWE01000167.1 GCF_003611695.1 Corallococcus carmarthensis
ACGGTGGGGTGGGAGGTGCCCGCGCTGCTGGCGTTCGCGGCGGTGTTCGTGGGGCTGGCCGCGTTCAGTGTGAGCCGCCGCGAGTAGCCGTGCGCTGTGCGTTGTTGGACTTGCCCGGTGCCTTCCACTACGACGGCGGGCACCGCATCACGAAATCCTCCAGAGGAGACCGCCTCATGAAGCTGCGTCTGCTTGGCTTGTCGATGGTCGGTGTCGCGGGGCTCCTGGCCCTGCCCGCGTGCAAGAAGGAGGAAACGCCCGCGCCCCCCGCCGAGGTGCCTGGCGCGCGTCCGGCGGCGCCCACGCAGCAGGCCTTGCCTCCAGCCCTCAAGGACGGAGCGGGGACGGGCGAGGCGGCGGCTCCGGCGCCCGCGGGCAACGGCGTGGTGAAGGGCACGGTGTCCTTCACCGGCACGCCGCCGGTGATGGCGGACCTGGCGCCCAGCGTCGACCCGGCGTGTGACGGGCGTCCGGAGAAGGAGCAGTCCGTGCTGGTGAAGGACGGCAAGCTCCAGAACGTGCTCGTGCGCGTGAAGGGCCCGGTCGCGGGCGCGTCCGCGGCGCCGTCCACGCCGGTGGTGGTGGACCAGTCCAAGTGCACCTATGTGCCGCGCGTGCAGGGCGCGGTCGCGGGCCAGCAGGTGATGTTCAAGAACAGCGACGGCACGCTGCACAACGTGCGCGGCGTGGTGGGCACGCGGCCGCTGTTCAACGTGGCGCAGCCGCCGTCGGGCGCGCCGGTGCAGAAGCCGCTGCCGGCGGACGCGGAGGTGCTGCGCCTCAAGTGCGACGTGCACCCGTGGATGACGGCCTACGTGGTGAGCAACCCCAACCCGTACTTCGCCACCACCGCGGCGGACGGCACCTTCACGCTGACGGGCCTGCCCGCGGGCACGTACACGCTGGAGGCGTGGCACGAGACGCTGGGCACGAAGACGGCGGAAGTCACCGTGAAGGACGGCGCGCCTGCGGAGGCGACGTTCGCGTTCGCCGCGACGGACGCGCAGGCGAAGCAGTAGTCCGCGAAGGGGAGAGGCCGCCCACGCGGCCCCTTCACCCCTGCACACCCGGCGGACCGGCCTTGCGCACCGTGAAGCCCACGCGCGCGCCGCCGCCGGGCCGGTTCTCCGCGAAGGTCTCTCCTCCGTGGGCCCGGGCAATGCGCTGCACCAGCGCGAGCCCCAGGCCCAGGGAGCCGGCCTCACGCGCCTCGCCGCCCCGGTCCTTCCGGTAGAACGGCTGGAAGATGCGCGTCTCCTCGCCGGGCAGCAGCCCCGGGCCCCGGTCCTCCACGCTGAAGGCCAGGTGGTCCTTCCCGTGCTCCCGCAGCCGGAGCGCCTCCACTCCCACGCCGTGCTTGCGCGCGTTGTCGAGCAGGTTCACCAGCGCCCGGCCCAGCAGCGTCGCGTCCGCCATCAGCGCCACGTCGTCCGTCTCCGGCTGCAACAGCGTCGCGGACAGGCCCACGCGCTCCAGCGCCTGCGCCGCCAGCACGCCCGCCTCCAGCGCCTTGGGCGTGAGCTGCCCGAAGTCCAGGCGGGAACTGGCGAGCAGCTCGCCCACCAGCGCGTCCAGCTCCACCACCTCGCGGTCCACCTGGTCCAGCGTGCGCGGGTTGCCCCCGCCGTCGCGCAGCAGCTCCGTCAGCACCCGCAGCCGCGCCAGCGGCGTGCGCAATTCGTGCGACACCGCGGCCAGCAGCTCGCGTTGATCCGCCATCTGCTTCTCGATGCGGGCCGCCATGTCGTTGAAGGACTCGGCGAGCACCGCGAACTCGCCGGTGGTGTGGCGGTCCAGGCTCGCCCGCGCGCCCAGCCGGCCCTCGCCCAGCTCCTGCGTGGCCTTCACCAGCGTGTCCACCGGCCGCGCCAGCCGGAACGAGATGCCGCCCGCCGCCGTCCACAACACCAGCACCGCGATGCCCAGCGGCAGCACCGCGCGCCAGGGGCCTCGCGAGCGGGTCTGCAGGTAGCACGCCTGCAACGTCCCCAGCTGCGTGTCCTGCCGCATCACCGGGATGGACGCATCCGGCTTCGCGCACGGTGCGCCGCCCCGGGCCACCACCGCGCCGGACAGGTCCGTCAGCTCGATGTCCACGTCCAGGTCGGTGGAGATGCTCCGCATCAGGGATTCGCGCGCGGCGGGCGCGTCCCACACCTCCGCGAAGCGGTGGCCCACGAACGAGCGGATGCGCTCCGTCTCCTGCTTCCAGGAGTTGCCGCCCGTCAGGTTCATCACCCACGACACCACGAGCACCGTCACCAGGATGGTGAGCCCGAACATGACGAACAGCCGCCGCCGCAGCCGCGCCTGCACGAAGGAGCCCAGCCTACCCAGGTGGAACACGCGCCGGCGGTGGTGACGCGCGTGGCGGCCGAACCCCCGCTGGGTCCCCGGCAGACAGGGCTCTTCGTCGTGATGCCAGTGGCCCCAGCCCATCAGGTGCCTTCCTTGGCGAAGACGTAGCCCACGCCGCGCACCGTCTTGATGAGGCGCGTGCCCACGTCCCCCAGCTTCTGGCGCAGGTGGGAGATGTGCACGTCCACCGTGCGCTCGCTCACCACCGTGTCGTTGCGGCCCGCCTCGCCCAGGAGCGCGTCGCGGGGAATCACCCGGCCCGCCCGCCGCACCAGCGCGAGCAGCAGGTCGAACTCCAGGCCCGTCAGCTCCACCGCGCGTCCCTCCACCCGCACCTCGCGCCCGGACACGTCGATGGAGACGCCGCTCGACTCCAGCCGGTCCGCCACCGCCGCCGGCTGCGCCCGCCGCAGCACCGCGCGCAGGCGGGCGAGCAACTCGCGCGGACCGAAGGGCTTGGGCAGGTAGTCGTCCGCGCCCAGCTCCAGCCCCACCACGCGGTCCGTCTCGTCGCCCTTGGCGGTGAGCATCAGCACCGGGATGCGGCTCTTGGCCCGGATGCGCTTGCACACCTCCAGGCCGTCCATGCCCGGCATCATCACGTCCAGGAGCACGGCGTCGAAGGCGTTCGCCTCCAGCGCCGCCAGCCCCCGGCCGCCGTCGGGCGCGTGGCTGACGGTGATGCCGTTCTGCCCGAGGTACTCCGCGAGCAACTCGAACATCCGGGTGTCGTCATCGATGAGCAGGACGCGGGTGGGCATGGGCGGACGTGAATCCTAACGCGCTCCCGGTGCGTCGGCGGGTCCCGAGGTGTCCTGGGGCCTGGGCGCGTGCCAGTCCCAGTACGGCGGCATCCCGTTGCGGTAGGCGGGGCCGCCCCAGTCGCCCCGGTGGCAGGCGGAGCGGTGGTGGCGGGCGAGGCTCGCGAAGCCGGAGGCATAGCCTCCGAGGGCACCCGCGGCGAGGAGGACGACGAGCAGACGGTGGCTCATGGGCAATCTCCAGGAAGAGGGCAGGGGGCTTCAGACGAAGGACGCGGGGCCGTCATCGTTGTGCGGACGGCCACCCCAGCGGCCGTACCCGCCGCAGCGCCGCCCGTGCCAGCCCCGGCCCTCGCCGCGCCAGCCGTAGCCCCAGCCGTGCTCGATGACGTCCGCGAGCTCGCGGCGCTGGTTGGGCTCCAGCGCCTCGTGCACCTGGGACAGGGCGTGCTGAACGGCGTTGCGCAGCGTCTCCAGCGCCACGTCGTGGCGGCTGAACAGCTCGCGCAGCATGGCGCCGTCGAAGTGCTCCCCGCGCAGCGAGCCCGCGAGCGACGTGCGGCTGGGGCCCCACTGGTCCTTCACCTTGGCGAAGGCCTCGCGCACGTTCTCCACGGCCTTCACGATGACCTTCTCCTGGCCGGGCGACGTCTCCAGCCGCTCGAAGAGCCAGCGCAGCCGGGGGCGGGTGTTCCAGCGGCCCCCGCGGCCGTGGTGGGAGGAGCCGTAGCGCCCCCGGCGCAGGGTGGCGAAGAGACCGGCGAGGCAGGCGGTACCGAAAATGAATCCGAACATGTGCTTGGCTCCAGGAGGCAGGCCGGGCCCCAACCAGGCGGGCCCGTGTCGTTTCTGACGGAGCTCAAGGTAGAAGGCGGGTGTGAAGCCCACGCCCGGGGGCGGTGAAGAAGTGTGAAGGCCTCCGGAATGCCCGGCGGGGCATGGGGTGTTCCAAAACCGGGCCTCGACTTCAGCCGCTGTGTCGGATGAAGGACGACTTCCAGCGAGATTCCACCCTCAGGAGTGGTGTTCGCGCTGGAAGTGGGTAGAGTGCCCGGCGTGCCGGGGCGGTGTTCGTTCCGGCACCGGTGGCAGGCGCGAGCCTCTCACCTGTACAAAGCAGAGAAAGAGAAGAGACTCACAATGGCATTCGGTACCGTGAAGTGGTTCAACGACGCGAAGGGTTTTGGCTTCATTGCGCAGGACAATGGCGAGGACGTTTTCTGCCATCACACTGCCATCAACATGGACGGCTTCCGCACCCTGGCTGAAGGCCAGAAGGTGGAGTTCGAAGTCACCAAGGGCCCCAAGGGCCTGCAGGCGCAGAACGTTCGCGCCGCCTGATCCAGCCGAACCTTTGGCTCACCCGCTGAGGTGAGTCTTCGAAGCCCAGTCTCCTCAAGGAGGCTGGGCTTTCGTCTTTTTGGACGCAGGGCAGGCGGGCGACCTCCGCGACGCGGCCCGCCAAGGTCCAGGGTCTTCCCTACCTTCTCCGCAAGAGGAGCGCGGCGCCGCACGCCGCCTCCCAGGAGAGGCGAACATGGGCGACACCAGCGTGAAGAAGGTCGAAAGCCGCCATTCCCCCAAGGGGGAGATGGGCCAGAAGTACCTCGCATCCGGCGTCCGTGTGGCCATGCGGCTGTGGGAGGACGAGCCGCCCGCCGAAGCCAAGCCCGCCAGCACCCGTGACTACGAGACCGTGGGCTTCGTGCTCAAGGGCCGCGCGGAGCTGCACCTGGAGGGGCAGACCATCCTGCTCAACCCGGGGGATTCGTGGCTCGTGCCGCGTGGGGCCAGCCATACCTACAAGGTGTTGGAGACCTTCTCCGCCGTGGAGGCGACCAGCCCCGTGTCCTCCGCGCACGGCCGCGACGAGCACGAGGCCCCGAAGAGCGCCAAGGCCTGACGGGCTGGCGGGCTCAGGGACTGCCCTCCGCGGGTGAAGCGGGGGGCTTTCAGTCAGCCCCGGGGCGGGATGGGCGCGCGGGACCGGCGCCCCCAGAAGACGAAGAGCGACAGCGCGACCAGGAAGAAGTTGAAGGGCGTGTTCGCCGCCTCGCCACGCGAGAAGTGGAAGACGATGGCGCTGACCTGGAGCAGCGCGCAGCCCAGTGCGGCGAGCACGGTCAGTCCCGGTTTGATCCGCGTGAGCGAGGGCAGGACGACTCCCAGCCCGCCCGCCAGGTCAATGACGGCAATCGCATACAGGAACGCGGGAGGCACCTGGCCCGCCCACGGAATCATCGCGGCCAGCTCCGGAAGCGGCGTGAAGGCCTTCCAGATGCCCGAGCCGACGAAGGTGAGGCCCAGCAGCGCCTGGACGACCCACAGGCCGGCGTGAAGGGCTTTGGACGGCTTCGCGCTGACGCCGACGGGAGGGGACAGGGGATTCATCGTGGCTCCGCTGGTTACTTCCGTGTGCCTGGTTACAGACGGTGACCATGTCTCTCTGGCATACCGTGAGGATGCCGGACAAGGAGGCACATTGAAGTCACCAGGGCACGGAAAGATGACCGGGCGCTACGACGACGACTGCGTCGCCACGCGCGAAATCCTCAGCCTTGTCGGGGACAAGTGGAGCGTGATGGTCATCGTCAACCTGGGCGAAGGCCCGGTGCGCTTCAGCGACCTCAAGCGCGCCATCGAGGGCATCTCCCAGCGCATGCTGACCCTCACGCTGCGCGGGCTCGAACGGGATGGGCTGCTGACGCGGACCGTGTACCCGACGACGCCGCCTCGCGTGGACTACGCGCTCACTCGGCTGGGACGCACGCTGCTCGAACCGGTGTCGGCGCTCGCGATGTGGGCGCAGCGCCACCGGCCGGAGATTGAACGTGCCCGTGAGGACTTCGAGCGCGCCGCCCGGCCGAAGTAAACGCACTGCGTCCCGGGCTGACGCAGCCGCTTGTTGAAAAGACGCGGCGCAAGCGCCCTTCACAGGTGTCCGTCCTCGCGAGCACTCCATGGCATCTGGCTTGCGTAGGGGAGGGTGTCCCCCCCTCGACCCGGAATGCGCTCATGACCGCCGCGACGCCGTTCACCCAGGGCATCCTCATCTGCCCGACGACACACATCGATTGGGATTGGGTCTACACGTTCGACCAGTACTACGCCTCCAACAGCCAGGCGTTGGGCTCCAAGAACGGACGCGACACGGTCCAGAACATCTTCAACGCCGCCGGTGCGCTCTTCTCCAAGCGGGTCGGCTTCATGTTCTCCGTGACGGAGGTGGGGTACCTGCAGCGCTACGCGCGGGACAACCCGGCGGGCATCGCGGTCTTCGCCGCGGCGGGGGAGGACTTCTGCCTGATGGGCGGTGGCATCACGTCCCCGGACAACCTCGTCTGCGCGGGAGAGCTCTTCATCCGCAACTACCTGGTGGGGCGCGCCTGGGCGAAGCGGGCCGGCCTCGGCGGAAGCCTGTACGACTCGGCGTGGCTGCCGGACGACTTCGGGCATGACCCCCAGCTGCCGGTGGTGCTGAACGCGATGGGCCTCACCACGGCCGGGCTGTCCCGCGTGCCCGGCTCTCCCCAGGGGTCGCCGGGCGCCGCGCCCATGACTCCACCTGGTGGGTCCTCCATCGCGGCGCAGCTGAACGAAAACGGCCTGGTCTTCCAATGGGCGGCGGGTGACGGCTCCCGCATCAGCGCGCTCTACATGCCGGATACCTACGGCACGGTGGGCTATCTGGACGCCTCGGACATCTCCTCCAATGCCACGACCGTGGATCAATTCGTCCGCCAGTACAGCACCGGCTGGCCGAACGGCCTGCGCTTCATTCCCGTGGGCATCGACTTCGCCACGCCTTCCGTCACCACCAGCACCGGGGAGGAGTTGAGCTGGCTGGACGTGACCCAGAGCTACAACTCCAGCCACGGAGACACGAACGGCGTCCCGGGAACCACGGGGACGTGGAAGACATACATGGACGCGGTGCTGGCGAGCGGTGCCACGCTTCCGGTGAACGCGCCGCTCAACGCGCAGAACTACTGGACGGGCTACTTCGCCAGCCGTCCGGAGCTGAAGCGGAACCAGTACGCGGCGGTGCGCGCGCTGATGTCCGCGGAGATCATCAGCGCGATCCTTCGCACGAGCAGTGGCTACGCGGCCTCCTCGCTGGATGCGTTCGACTCCACGATCTGGAATGGCTGGGAGGTGTTGGCCCCCAGCTCCCACCACGACTTCGTGACGGGGACCTCACCGGACAACGTCTACTACGGTGAGCAGTTGCCCCTGAGCCGCCAGGGCGTCTCGGTGGCGAAGGCCGTCCTGGACCAGGGGATGGAGCGGCTCGCGCAGGGCATCGTGGCGACCGCCCAGCCCGCCGAGCTTCCCGCCGTCGTGTGCAACACGCTCGGCTTCGAACGGATCCACGGACGGCTGGCGGAGGTGTCCCCTCCACCGGGGGACCACCGCCTCGACGCCGTGAAGAGCGTGCGGGGCAGCAAGGGGGGCGTGCCCGTCCAGCGGTCCGCGGACGGAGGCATCCTGTTCATGGCCGAGCCCCCCAGCGCGGGATACGAGACGGTCTACCTCTCCACCCTGCCGCTTCCCGGCCCCATCGTGAATCCGGCGCCCTCCGTGGGTGACACGGTGACGCTGGAGAACGAGGTGATCCACGTGACCCTCTCCAAGGCGGACGGGTGGGGCATCAGCCAGTTCACGTATGGGGGGGACGGCGGGAGCTCCAGCCTCTTCGCCTCCCTGGGCGTGGGCAATCAGCTCCGGTTCTACACCGACTCCGGCAACATCTATCAGTTCGGCAACGAGCCGTACGCCTCCTACGTGCCGCCTGTCTATGGCACGTTCAGCCAGAACACGTCCGCGACGTTCGTGGGGGGAGACGCCGTGTGGCTGGAGTATGGACCGCTCCGGTATCGCTTCCAGGCGCGGGTGACCGAACAGCAGAGTGGCCACGCGTTCACACTGGAGTACTCGCTGGTGGCGGGAGAGCGCTTCCTGCGGATGAAGCTGACGGGCGCCTCGCCTTCCGGCATGTCGGTCGTGGTGGCCTTCCCCATGGTGAGCAACAGCGGAATCGCGCCCACGACGCTCAGCTACGGCACGCCGCACTACCAGCAGGACGTCCTGCCCGTGCCCAACTGGCCCGGCCCGACCTTCGTCGCCACCCATGACTACGTGCTTCCCTGCCTCCAGCAAGGCAGCCAGCCGGTCGGAGGCATCTACCACCACGGCATCCCGGCCTGGACGCTGGACAGCGACGGCGTCCTGCTCGGCGTCGTGCTGCGCAACACCCCCGCGGGCGGGCGGGGCGCGTCCGGCAGCGACGCCGACTCGCATGTTCAGGAGTACGTCCTGGCACCCCCGCTGTTCGCCAACGGCACGGCCCGCATCGTCACGCCCCTGAAGGACGCCCTGTCGGTCACCACTCCGCTGGAGGCGCGTCTCATCACCGGCGGACGGGAAGCGCAGCAGGCCGCGTTGGCGGAAACCGCTTCGCTGGGCCGGGTCACGGCGACGAACACAGAGACCCCGGTGGAGTCGGAGGACGTGATGATCCGCGTGGCGCGGGTGCAGGCGCCGGGGGCGGAAGGGGGCCCCTCCAGCGGTGCGACAGCGAGCGGTGGAACGACGAGCGGAGCCATTCCGACCAGCCTGGTTCTGCGCACCGAGAAGCGGGGCAGCCAGGCCACCTCGCTCACGGTGCGGTTGCCCTTCCTGGGGAAGGCCAGCAGCGCCGAGACGCAGGCCGTCACCGCGCTCGAAGCGCCGCTGACGTCGTTGGTGGCCGTGCCCGCCGGGACCGACACGGTGACGGTGGAGTCACCCCAGGCGCTGTCCGCGCTGCGGATCGCGTGGTGCCGCACCCAGGGGGGCTGAGGTCGGCGCGGAAGGGGGCTGCTAGCCGTCACGCCGCCAGACGTTCGTTCGGCTGGCGGCCAGCTCCAGCACCCAGTCGATGAACACCCGCAGGCCGGCATCCCGCTGCCGCGCGGGTGGGTAGACGAGGAACACGGGGCGGGCTTCGGGCAGCCAGCCCTCCAGCACGCGCACCAGCTCCCCCGTGGCCAGGAAGGGCTCCACCACGAAGCGAGGGGCGACCATCACGCCCAGGCCGGCGAGCCCGGCGCCCAGGTACGCGTTGGTCTCGTTGAGCGTGAGCTGGCTGCGGCCCTGCACCTCCAGCCGCTCCGTGCCGCGCTGGAAGACGAAGGGGAGTTGCTTGCCGCTCGGCGACGCGAAGTAGCTCACCACCGCGTGCGACGCGCCGGCCAGCTCCAACGGATGGTGCGGCGGGCCGTGGCGCTCCAGGTACCGCGGTGACGCACAAACCCAATAGTCCATGTCGCCCAGGTGCCGCGCGACCAGGGACTCGTCCTTCACGGCACCGCCCCGGATGGCGCAGTCGACGTTGTCCGACAGGAGGTCCACGACGCGGTCGCTCACCCCCAGCTCGATCTGCAGTTGCGGATAGCGCGCGTAGAACGACGGCAGGGCGGGGATGAGCAGCAGCCGGGAGATGGTCCCACTCGACTCCACCCGCAGGCGGCCCCGGGGGCCTCGCCGTGACTGCGTCAGCGTGGATTCGAGGTTGCGCACCTCCCCCAGCAGCCGCAACGCCTGCTGGTAGTAGGTCATGCCCTCCGGGGTGACCGTCACGCGGCGCGTGGTGCGGTGAAGCAGCTTCACCCGCAGCTGCGCCTCCAACTGCTGGATGAGCCGGGTCACCGCTGTCTTCGGGCGGCCCAGCGCGTCGGCCGCCTTGGTGAAGGTGCCGCTCTCCACCACGCGGACGAAGGCCTCCATCGCCGCGAACCTGTCCATCAACCACCTCATTGTTTCAGGGGTGAAACGGAGTGTGTGCCGAGCGCCTGTTTATCGCAGGGCATGCCGGTCGCTATCTCCTCGCGCATGAAAAGACCTCTCTTCCGCCGTGGAGTTGTTTCTCTTTCCCTCGCTCGCGTCCTCGCCCTGGGAGGGCTGGCGGTCGCGCCACTGATTCCGTCCACCGTTCACGCGGCGGCGCCCCAGGTGCGCACCCAGGCCCCTGGCTTCTACCGGATGCGGTTGGGTGACTTCGAAGTCACCGCCCTCTCCGACGGCACCGTTCCCCAGACCATCCGCGATATCGCGACGCACACGACACCGGAGCGGGTGACGGCGCTGCTCGCGCGCGACCTGCTCCAGGACCCGGTGGAGACGTCCATCAACGCCTTCCTCATCAACACCGGTACGGCGCTCGTGCTCGTGGACACGGGGGTGGGAAACCTCTTCGGTCCTGACGTCGGCGGCCGGCTCCAGCAGAGCCTCCGGGCCGCGGGCTATCAGCCCGAGCAGGTCGACATGGTGCTGCTCACGCACATCCATTCCGACCACTCCGGAGGGCTCATGACGGGCGCGAGCCGTGCGTTCCCCAACGCCGTCCTCCGGGTGCACGCCCGGGAGACGGACTTCTGGCTCAGCCCCGAGAACCTGGCGAAGGCCGGGGAGGCGCGGAAGTTCTTCGAGGAGGCGCGGGCGATGGTGGTGCCGTACCAGGACGCGGGGAAGCTGAAGCCGTTCGGAGACAAGGACGTCCTCGTCCCGGGCATCCGGGCCGTGCCGGCGCCGGGCCACACCCCCGGGCACTGCATCTACGTCGTTGAAAGCCAGGGGCAGCGGCTGGTCCTGTGGGGGGACCTCATGCACTTTGGCCCGGTGCAGCTGCGCGAGCCCGCGGTGACGGTCTCCTACGACGCCGACTCCCGTGCGGCCGCGGCCCAGCGCGCGCGGGTGTTCGCGGAGTCCGCGGGGCGCGGCGACCTGGTGGGGCTGGACCACATGCCCTTCCCCGGACTCGGGCGGCTTGCCGTGGACGGAAAGGGCTACCGGTGGATCCCGGCCAACTACACCTCGCTTCAGCGGTGACAGAGGGCGAAGGGCAGGGCGGGCCGAGGCGCGAGCCACGGCCTGCCGGCCCGGCAACGAGTGCTTTTCTTCGCGCGGGGACCCGCCCAGGATGACAGGTGGATGCCTCCCCGCGCTGCCCGCCCACCCCGCTGTTCGCGTTGCAACCTCGCGAAGCACCTGTGCCTGTGCGACGAGGTTCCCCGGGTGGAAACACGCACCCGGTTCCTCTTCCTCCAGCACGTGATGGAGGTGTCGAAGCGGAGCAACACGGGGGGCGTGGCCGCGCTCGCCCTCGCGAACGCGAAGCTGCTCATCCACGGTGCGAGGGCCGGGGCGCTCGACATGGAGGCGCTCTGCGAGCCGGGGACCTGGCTGCTCTACCCCGATGGTCCCACCGCGCCGCCGGACGCCCCCGCGCCGAGGCAGGTGGTGGTGCTGGACGCGAACTGGTCCCAGGCACGGCGGATGACGCAGCGGCTTCCGGAGCTGCGGGCGCTCCCCCGGCTGGTGCTGCCTCCGCCAGAGCCCGGGTTGCTGCGGCTTCGCGAAACCTCGCATCCCTCCGGGATGTCCACCCTGGATGCCGTCGCCCGCGCGGTGGCCCTGCTCGAAGGACCGGAGGCGGCGGCCCCGCTGGTGCGGCTGGCCGCGCTCCGGGTGCAGCGCATCGCCGACTGCGGGACGCTGAACTGAGGCCTGGGGCGGGAGCGCGACCATGGGATACCGGCTGCTCATCTTCGACTTCGACGGGACGCTCGCGGACAGCGCGGATTGGATGCGCGGCATCTTCAACGACGTGGCCCGGCGCTACGGCTTTCGCAGCGTCAGCGCGGAGGAACTCGAGCTGCTGCGCGGGCTGGACAGCCGGGCCATCATCGCGCGGCTCGGCGTGCCCATGTGGAAGCTGCCCTTCATCGCCGCGCACATGCGCAAGCGCGTCGCGCAGGACGTGCACCGCATCCCGCTCTTCCCGGGCGTGGAGGCGATGCTCGAACAGTTGCAGGCGCGGGGCATCACCCTCGCCGTGGTGAGCTCCAACGCGGAGGAGAACGTGCGGCGCGTGCTGGGGCCGGTGGCGTCCGCGCGCATCCGCCACTACGCCTGCGGCGCGGGCATCTTCGGCAAGCGCGCCAAGTTCCGGAAGGTGTTGAAGGCCGCCGGCGTGCGTCCCACCGAAGCCCTCTCCGTGGGCGACGAGGCGCGCGACATCGAGGCCGCGGCGGCCGAGGGCATCGCCACCGCCGCGGTGACGTGGGGCTACGCGACGGAGGCGCTGCTGCGCTCGCGCGCGCCCACGGTCGTCTTCACCCGCCTCGACGAGATCCTTCAGGCCGTCGCGGCGTAACGGGGGCGCCCCGCGGCGGTGACACCCTGCTAGCGCGAGGTGTTGCGCAGGTACTGTGCGTAGAAGCGGATGGCGGCGGCGTGCTCTTCGACAGAGAGCCGCTCGTCACGGCCGTGCATCCGCGTGAGGTCCTCGCGGTTCATGCGCACCGGCACGAAGCGGTACACGCTGTCGCTCAAGGAATGGAAGTAGCGCGCGTCGGTGGCCGCCACGGTGAGGAAGGGCGCCACCAGCACGTCCGGGAACACCTGCCGGATGCTGCGCTGCAGCTGCCGCCAGCCCTCCGTGTCCAGGCGCGACACCGGCGAAGCCTCGTCGCCCTCCGCGGCCAACTCCACGCGGGGGTCATCCACCACCTTGCGCACGTGGGTGCGCACGTCCTCCAGGCTGTCGCCCGGCAGGAGGCGGACGTTGAGCACCGCGCGCGCCTGCGAGGGCAGCACGTTGGGCTTCGGGCTGCCCTCCAGCATCGTGGCCGCGAAGGTGGTGCGGATGCTGGCGTTCGTGGAGGGGGACGCGGCCATCTGCCGCTCGATGACAGGGGAGAAGAGCCAGGTGTTGGCGAATAGCAGGCGCATGCCGAAGCCCATCTCCGGCCCCATGTAGTCGAACAGCGCCCGCGTCCCGCCGCGCAGCTCGGGCTTGAAGGGGTGCTCCTCCAGCCGCACCAGGGCCTGGGCGAGGGTGTTCGCGGCCGTCTGCCGCGGGGGCATGGACGCGTGTCCGCCCGCGCTCCGCACCACCAGCTCCACGCGCCCGGAGCCCTTCTCCGCCACGCCCACCAGCGCCACCGGCGCGGCCACGCCGGGCACGAGCCCCACGCCGATGGGGCCTCCCTCGTCCAGCACCGACTCCAGCCGCACGCCACGCTCACGCAGCAGCGCGGCCACGCGGGCGGCGCCGTCGCGGCCTCCCACCTCCTCGTCCGCGCCGAAGGCGAGCATTACCGTGCGGCGGGGGTGGTAGCCCTGGGCGAGCAGACCCTCCACGGCCTCCAGGATGGCGAGCACGCTGCCCTTGTCGTCCAGCGCCCCGCGCCCGTGGACGTAGCCGTCCGCCACGACGCCGCCGAAGGGCGGGTGGCGCCAGGTGGCCTCCGCCTCCACGGGCACCACGTCCAGGTGGCCCATCAGCAGCACGGGCGCCAGGCCGGGCTCCGAACCCTTCCAGGTGTAGAGGTGCGCATGCGCGCCCACGGCCTCATGTGCGAGCTGCGCGTGCACCTGGGGGTATTGGGCGACGAACTGGTCGTGCAGTGACTGGAAGGCGGCGTCGTCCGCGCGCATGCCGTCGGAGGTGGCGATGGTGCGGTGGCGCAGCGCCTCGGCGAGCCGGCCCGCGGCTGTGGCGGCATCCACCGGGAAGTCCTCGGCGGGCTCGGCGGACACCTGCCGGGAACCGAAGCGCAGCGTGCGGACGACGAGGACGCCCACGAGCAGCAGGACGAGGGGCAGCAGGACAAGGAGGACGCGCTTCATCGGCTCGGAGTTCCAGGGAGGAGGCCGCTGAGCGTAGCAGCAGGCGCGGCGCGCAAACGCCCTCCACCGCACGCGAGCCCCCGACGCCAGGGCGAGGCCGTGGGGCTTCGACGCCAGGATTCCAACAGCCGGGATGTCCCGGCGGCCGGGTCCGGCGGAGAGTCCATGCGGCTACCCTGCAACGGGAAAGCCAGAAATAAAGTGAAACACGATGACGACATCGGCGGAAGGCCGGTTTCCGCGCTGGGATTCAATACGAATCTCCGGCCGGTCCGGTTTCATGGAGGCCGTCGCGGACGTGGGCAGCGGATTGAGGGGGCGCAGACATGCGGATGATGCGAACAAGGGCCGTGCTCGTCCCTGACCAGGGGGCGTTGGCGCTGTCGGAGGACTACTTCCGTTCCGCGCACCACCTGCGGGCCGAACATGTGACGCATACGCTGGTCATCGAGGACGGTGAGGGACACGCGCAGCGGGTGCCGCTCATCGTGCGGCCCATCGAGGGAACGCCGTACCTCGATGCCATCTCCCCGTATGGATTTCCCGGTGGCGTGTTGGACGGGCTCCGGGAGGTGTCGAAGGAGGCGGTGGACTGGACGGACACGGGGCTGGTCAGCATCTTCGTGCGCGACCGCGTCGCGGGCCCCCGTTGCTTCGCGGGCGGGACGGAGCGCAACGAGGTGTTCCTCATCGACCCGCGCCTGCCGGTCGAGTTCCGGGAGAATCACTACCGGCACATCCGGCGCAACCTCCGGCTGGGTTTCGTGAGCACCGCGCGTGAGGCGCGGCAGGTGTCACGCGAGGAGCGGGAGGGCTTCCAGGCGGCCTACCGGCAGACCATGGTTCGCGAAGGGGCGAGCCCCCGGTACTTCTTCTCCGACGCCTACTTCGAGGAGCTGTTCGCTTCGCCCTGCGCCTGGCTGGTGACGACGCATGCACCGGAAGGGGACGTGGCCTCCGCCGCGTTGTGCGTCAGCAGCGACGGCATGCTGCACTACTACCTGGGCGGAACGGTGGATGCGCACCTGCCGCGCTCACCGGCCAAGAATGTCTTTGGAACGCTGGTCGAGCTCTGCACTCGGCTCGGGGTCCCGCTCCATCTGGGGGGCGGTGTCCGGCCGGGTGACAGTCTGGAGCAGTTCAAGCGGAGCCTCGCGAACGCCAGCTCCCGCCTGCATACGCACGAACTCATCTGTGAGCCGGCGGTGTATGCCCATCTGTCGGAAGGGCGCTCTGGCGGCGATTTCTTCCCCGCCTACCGCGCGCCACGGCATTGAAACACAAATGTGGGGGCCCACGACGCGAGGGCTGACGGGTGCGGACGGCGTGACACATGCCCGCGACTGAAGGGCGCATGGTGAGAACACCGGGAGACACCTACCGTTGGACCGCTCCGTGGGTTGACCGGAGGAGTCCAGGAAGGATGAACCCGGATGACCAGCATTCCTGCCGCCTCGGATGCGAGCCCGCCGCGTCTGGTGGAATTGGACGCGCTCCGGGGTTTCGCGGCGCTGGCGGTCGCGCTGTATCACTTCACGGCTGAATACAGCGACCTCTACGGCCACTCCGTCCCCCTGTGGGAGATGCGCTTCGGGAAGTATGGGGTCCAGCTCTTCTTCGCCATCAGCGGCTTCGTCATCCTGATGTCGCTGGAGCGCATCGAGCGGGCCCGGGACTTCGTGTGGAGCCGCGCGGCCCGGCTCTACCCGTCCTATTGGACGGCCGTCGCGCTCACCTTCACGGTGGTGACGCTGTTCGGTCTGCCGGAGCGGGAATTCAGCCTCCAGACGGCCCTGGTCAACCTGACCATGTTTCACGAGCTGCTTCGCGTCCCGCATGTGGACACCGTGTACTGGACGCTGACCATCGAGCTGTCCTTCTACCTGTTGATGTTCGTGCTCGCGTCCACTCGGACGCTGCCCAGGATCATCCCCATCTTCATCGTGCTGGTCGTGCTGCAGACCCTGGCCGAACTGGCTGCCCAGTCAATGGGGATGACCTTCGTCGCGCGGCTCGCGAGCCGGCCGCACCTGCAGTACTTCGCGCTGGGCGTGCTGGCCTTCAAGCAGAGCCGCGGCGAGCTCTCCGTCCCCTCCGCGCTGGCGCTCGTGGGCGTCAGCCTTGCGCATGAGGTGCTCGTGGGGAGCGAGGCTCCCGTCCCCGTGTTCGGGGTCGTGCTGGGCATCGCCTACGCGTTGTCCCGGGGCTGGCTGCGCTGGCTCACCTGGCGCCCGCTGCTCTTCATGGGGTTCATCTCCTATCCGTTCTACCTGGTCCACCAGAACATCGGTTACGTCCTCATCCGGCGGCTGGAGGCCGCGGGTTGGCGCCCGGAGGCAGCCATCGCGGTCGCGTTGGCGGCCGGGTTCCTGCTGGCCATCTTCATCACCTACCGCGTCGAGCAGCCCGCGCTGCGCGGTTACCGGCAGTGGCGGCGGAAGGCCCAGGCCCGGACAGCGGTCCCACCCCACATCGCATGAGGGCCTCCGTGCGCTCGGCGTGAGCGCGGGAGACGGCGGGCTTTGCGTCGCTCCTTGAAAGGAATTGCTCGAATGATGAACCACACCGAAGCCACGCGGCTCACCTCTCCGAGCCTGAAACCGTGCCGCGCCGTCCTGGTTCCTGACGCGGGAAGCTCCGCCGTGTCGGAGGACTACTTCCGCTCCGGACACCACCTGCGGGCCGAGGGCGCGACGCATACGCTGGTCATCGAAGACGGCGAGGGACACGCGCTGCGGATGCCGCTCATCGTGCGGCCCATCGAGGGAACGCCCTACCGGGACGCCACCTCTCCCTACGGTTATCCCGGCGGGCGGATGGATGGCTTGCGCGAGGTGCCGAAGGAGGCGGTGGACTGGACGGACACCGGGCTCGTCAGCTTCTTCGTGCGCGACCGTGTCGCGGGGCCCCGGTGTTTCGCGGACGGGACGGAGCGCAACGAGGTGTTCTTCATCGACCCGCGGCTGCCCATTGAATTCCAGGCGGAGGCGCGCCGGCAGATGCGGCGCAACACCCGGCTGGGCTTCGTGAGCACCTGCCGTCCCGTGCGCGAGGCCTCGCACGAGGAGCGCGAGGGCTTCAAGGACGTCTACCGGCAGACCATGGTCCGCGACGGAGCCCAGTCCCGGTACTTCTTCTCCGATGCGTACTTCGAGGAGCTGTTCTCCTCCCCGGTGGCCTGGCTCGCGACGACCCGCGCACCGGATGGCCACATCGCCTCCTCGGGGGTGGGGGTCACCAGCGACGGCGTGCTGCATTACTACCTGGGCGGGACCGCGGATGGGGACCTGGCGCGCTCACCGGCCAAGAACACCGTCTTCGGCGCGCTGGTGGACCTCAGCATCCAGCTGGGATTGCCGTTCCACCTGGGCGGCGGCGTGCGGCCGGGCGACGGGTTGGAGCAATTCAAGCGGAGCTTCGCGAACGCGAGCTCCCATCTCCACACCCACGAGATCATCTGCGAGCCGTCGGTGTATGCCAGCCTTTCGGAAGGCCGCTGCGCCGGGGGCTACTTTCCGGCGTATCGCGCGCCTCGGAGCTGAGCGCCACGGCATCAGGATCCGGAGACCTCCCCGGTGGGCGCTTCGCGCGTCGCGGCCCATCGGAGCAGTCCATCGAGCGCCGGGCACAGCGACTGCCCCCACCGGGTGAGTCGATATTCGACACGCGGCGGGACCTCCGCATACACGACCCTGTGCACCAACCCATCCCGTTCCAGCTGTCTCAGTTGCTGGGCGAGCATCTTCTGGGAGATGCCAGGAATGGCGCGTTCGAACTCCGAGAAGCGCACCACCCGGCCCCCGAAGAGCTGAAAGAGGATCACGAGCTTCCAGCGGCCTTCGAGCAGTCCGAGGATCTCCTCGACCCGCGCCGCGGCCGCCTCGGGAGTCGGGGGCTCCTCATACTTACCCGCCGGTGAGTCCCCCACTTCTTCGTGCGCTCTTGTCATCGGGTGAGTCTAGCGACATTCCTATCCGCGTCCCCCGATAGGAGAAACCCGTGTCGACAACAGCAACCCCTCGCTTTCTCATCGACCCGCGGGAGTTCGCGGACCAGCGCGTGCTCGTGACGGGTGAAACCAAGGGGGCGGGGCAGGCCATCGTCCGCCGGCTCAGCGCGGCGGGCGCGGTGACGGTCGCGGTCGCGCGCACCGCGCTTCCCGAAGGTGAATCGACTCCCGGCTTCTTCGTGCAAGCGGATCTCTGCACTCCGGAGGGCGTGGACACGGTGGTGCGGCAGGTCCAGGACAAGGTCGGGGGCATCGACATCCTGGTTCACAACCTCGGAGGCTCCTCCGCGCCCGGGGGCGGATTCGCCATGCTCACCGAGCAGCACTGGCAGGACGAGCTCTCACTCAACCTGCTGGCGGCGGTTCGGCTGGATCGCGCGCTCATCCCGCCCATGCTCGAGCGCGGAAGAGGCGTGGTGCTGCACATCTCTTCCATCCAGCGGAGGCTGCCGCTTCCCGATTCGACCATCGCGTATGCCGCCGCGAAGGCCGCGCTGTCGACGTACAGCAAGGCCCTCTCCAAGGAACTGGGTCCACGGGGGATACGGGTCAACTCGATTGCTCCTGGGTGGATCCGCACGACCGCCGCCGAGGCCCTGGTGAAGCGGATCTCGGAACACGCGGGGACCGGCGAGGCGGCCGCGCGCCAGAGCATCATGGACGCGCTCGGAGGCATTCCGTTGGGACGTCCGGCATGGCCGGAGGAGGTCGCTGAGCTCGTCGCCTTCCTCGCCTCGGAGCGCGCCGCGTCCATCCACGGCAGTGAGTACGCGATCGACGGTGGAACGGTCCCGACGGTCTGACGGTGCGGGCCGCACGCGTGGCCGGAGTCGCTTTTCGCATCCCGCTAGGGGTGCGCCGTGAGCAGGCGAGCGGAGGCGGAACTTCTCTCCCCCTCGACGCGCATCTCGCGGGCCATGCTCAGGAAGGCCACCGCGGCGGGTGACAGCCGCTGTGCGTTCCAGGCCATCCAGACACCCGCGCAGGGCAGTGCGTCCCAGCGCAGCGCCACGACGTCCCCGCGCGCGAGCTCGTCCAGCACCGCCACCTCGGGCAGCACCGCGAGCCCCATGCCCGAGGCGACACACCGGGCCACCGCCGCCACGCTGCCGACCTCCGCGACGACCTGGGGCAGGGGGCCCGCCTCCGCCCAGGCGCTCTCGAACACGTCGCGGTACGCGCACCCCGTCTGCGTGGAGATGAAGGCGCGGTCCGCGAGCTCCACGGCCGTCACGCTCGGGCGTCCGGCCAGGGCATGGCCAGGAGGCGCCACGAGACACAGGGGCTCGCGAGAGATCTCCTCGCACGCGACGTCGAGCCCTCGCGGCACTGCGCCCAGGAAGAGGCCCAGGTCGATTTCCGCTTCCTGCAAGCCCCGGCGGACGTCGGCCCGTCCCGCGGGCTGCACCGTCAGCCGCACCTGGGGATGGCGTGCATGGAAGGCCGTCAACAACGGGGGCAGCCGCCGGGCGCAAAGCGTCTCCGGCGCCCGGAGGGTCAGCGGGCCGGAGGGCGCCGCATCCTGCCCCGTGACGGCGGCGCGGGCCGCTTCCTCGAGGGACAGCATCTGGTCCGCGTACGTCAGCAGCCGCGTGCCGGCCTCGGTGAGGCGGAGCTTGCGTCCCGTCCGGTCGAAGAGGGGCACGCCCAGGTCGGACTCCAGACCCTGCACCTGTTCGGTCACGCTCGACTGGGCGTAGTGCAGGCGCTCCGCCGCGCGCCGGAAATTGAGCGTGCGTGCCACGGTGCGGAACGTCTCCAATTGCCTGAGTCGCATGGCCTGTCCCTTCGGAGATTCCGAAGCCCCTGAGCGGAACTTCCCGTTTCCGGCGCACCCGCGCGCCGTGGAACCCTGACCGCATCTAACAGCCCGGTGACGTGCGCGTCATCGAGGCCCCAGGGAGGATGACCATGACCGTGGCCACCGTGGACCCGAAGGATGTCATTCCGAAGAAGGTCATCGTCGTGGGAGGCGGCTCTGGCATCGGGCAGGGCGTGGCCCGCGAGGTGCTCAGGCGGGGAGGGCGGGTGGCCATCGTGGGCCGCTCGAAGCAGAAGCTCGACGCAGCCGTGGCGGACCTGGGGGCCGGGAGCGACCGCCTTGAAGCCCATGTCGCGGATGTCACCCGGGAGCCGGAGGTGGAGCGGCTCTTCGACACGGTGGGCGCCTTCGGCCATCTGGTCACCACCGTGGCGGACGTGACGTATCAGCCCGTGAGGGAACTGGACGTGGACGCCGTGCGGCGCACCCTCGACTCCAAGCTGCTCAGCTCGCTGCTCCTGGCCAAGCACGCGGCGGGACGGATGGAGGCGGGAGGCTCCCTGACGTTGACGTCGGGCATCGCGGCGCACCGTCCCGCGGTCCGGGGGGCGGTGGTCGCCGCGGTCAATGGCGCGCTGGAAGCGCTCGCGCGCGCATTGGCCATCGAGCTGGCGCCCCTCCGCGTCAACGCGGTCTCACCGGGCTGGGTGGACACACCCATCTGGGAGCGCATCGCTGGAGCCGCGAAGCAGGAGCGGCTGGAGGCGATGGCCCTGCGGTTGCCCGTGGGCCGCGTGGGACAGCCGGACGACATCGCCCAGGCCGTGTGCTTCCTGATGGAGAACGGCTTCACCACCGGCTCCGTCCTGCATGTGGATGGCGGACACCGGCTCGTCTGAGTCGCTCTGCCTGCGACACCTTCGGCGCCGTCAGCGCTTCCGGTCCCGGCGCCACCTCGCGGGGGTGGTGCCGTGGGCCCTCCGGAAGGCCTTGCCGAAGTGCACCGCATCGGCGAAGCCTGTCGCTTCGGCGATGCGCTCCAACGACGTGGGCGTGGTCAGCATCATCGCCTGTGCGCGCTGGAGGCGGGCCTGCAGCTGCCATTGATAGGGCGCCACGCCGGTGGAGGCCTTGAAGGCGCGGCTGAAGTGCGCCTGTGACAGGTCCACCAGCCCCGCCAGTTCCGACAACTCGACCCGCTCGGGCAGGCGCGACTCCAGGTAATCAAGCACCCGCCGCAGCTGCCACCGCGCCAGACCCTTGCGCGTCGAGGGGCGCTCCCCACGGCGTGAGCCCAGCATGGCGAAGATGGCGGCGATCAGTCCGTCGCCGTAGAGCTGAGCGGCGGGGTCGTCGTCATCCACCGCCTCGGCGAGCAACCGCATCAGCGTCCAGAGCCGGTCATCGGCGAAGCGCAGCCTCGGCGCACCCAGCTCGGCGGGGCCCAACGATTGGCCCAGGCGCTCCCCCAGGTCCTTCAGGTCGAACGTGAGCACGGCATCGCGCACCATGCGTGAATCGGCGCTGTAGCCCCACAGCGGCATTCCGGCGGGCATGAGGTTCAGCTGCCGGGGAACGTAACCGATGGCGCAGGGCCTGCCTTCCCGCAGGCGGGGCTCGCAGGGCGACCCGACTTCCTCCAACAGCGCGCTCAGGCGTGTCTGGCCCTCCAGGCACAGCGGATGCTCGGCTCGACCCGAACAGCGGATCTCGTTCACATCCACGCAGACGCCATTCCATTTCCGCCGGCTGACGGAAATGCCAACCACGTTCTCCGGCAGGGGGCTCAGCCGTTCAGCGCGTGTCTCCACGGCATCGTTCTCCCGAATCCCCTGACGACGGGGGCCATCCTTCAGGAGAACGATGTCAGCAGTGGGGAAGCGAGTCATCCCCCGACGGGGAGGGCCGCGTTCAGACGCCCCGGCCGGTCCGGCCCGCCAGCAGTTGGAGCTCCCAGGCGAAGGCCACGGCGCTGCCGCCGCCGTGCTCGGCCAGCACGCCGGCGAGCTGGGCGGCACTCTCCTCGCGGGCCCAGTCGCGCTGCCATTCGGCGACCACCGCCATCCAGGTGATGGGCGTCACTCCGGCCATCTGCATGCGGCGCACCGCCATGTCATGCGCCTCGCGGCTGACGCCGCCCGAGGCGTCGGTGACGGCGTAGACGTCAAAGCCCTCGCCCGCCGCCTGGATGGCGGGCATGGCCAGGCAGATCTCCGTCCACAGCGCGGCGATCACCAGCTTCTTCCGGTCCGTCTTCTTCACCGCGTCCACCACGCGGCGGTCCTCCCAGGTGTTGATGAAGGTGCGGTCGATGGGCTTCTGCTCGGGGAACACGTCCTGCAGGCCCTTGATCAGGTAGCCGCCGCGCTCCTCGAGGACCGTGGTGAGGAGGGTCGGCACCTTGTAGACCTTGGCCGCCTTGGCCAGTCCGACGACGTTGTTGAGCACCATCGTCGGCTCGTGGCTGTGCAGGTTGGCGAACTGGTAGGGCTGATGGTCGATCAGCACCAGCACGCTGTTCTGGGGCGTCAGCAGGGCGTCGAGCCCGCGGTGGGAAGAGGACTGGGTCGTGCTCATGGTCTGGAGACTCCTGGGGAGGAATGACGAGGGGACGGACATTGGGCCCGAACCCTGGAGCGGAAACACGGTCCAGGCCTGCGGCGTCTGGTCCGTTCCTGCTCCGGAATCAGGCCTGGCGGCCAGCGCGTGCGGCTTGCGGTCCCGGGAAGTGGGTGGTCAATTCCTCTCCCTTCCGATGAGCGCCCACCTCCAGACCGCCCCCACCCCAGACCCCTCCCGGACGAAGCTCGACGGCCTGATTGTCGTGGCGCTCGTGGTCTGGGGGCTCACGCAGCTCGCGCCGCACCTGGCCCATCCCGCCATCTACAACTGGGACGAGGCGATGCATCAGGCCGCCGCGCGCGGCACGCACGACACCTTCTTCACGCCGCACATCTACAAGGACCCGCTCTACCCGAGCGACATCCGGCACTGGTGGGCCGCGCACATCTGGATGCACAAGCCCACGGGCCCCTTCTGGTTCGGGGCCCTGATGATGCACGTCGTGGGGGTGACGCCGCTGGCGCTGCGGCTGGCCTCGCTCCTGGGCCACCTGGCCGCGGGGGCCGCCATCTACCTCATCGCGCGGAGGCCCGCGGGACGGCTGTGGGCCACGCTGGGGGCGGTGGGCTTCCTGGCGCTGCCCTTTGGCTGGCAGCTCGTGCAGGGGCGCTTCTTCGGGGACGTGACGGACTGCACCCTGGCGGGCTGCAACGCCGTGGCGGTGGCGCTGCTCTTCCACGCCACCCGGG
>NZ_RAWE01000168.1 GCF_003611695.1 Corallococcus carmarthensis
ATTCCACACCGCCCATGGCAGCCGCCCCTGCTATGTCCCCTCCTGCCCCCGCGTCCGAGGTTCCCCCGGTGCCGGAGACCGACGCCGCACAGAAGGAAGGATCCGCCTTGAAGACCCCGCCGCCCGCAGCGCTGACCCAAGGACGCACGTCCCGCGCATCGAAGACGTTCCCCGCTGCCGTTGAATGCGCGTCGCTGTCGCTCGCCGCAGCGCTGATGGCCGGGTGTCCCAGTGCCCAGATCCGGCCCGAGTCCTTCACCTGCCCGGCTGGAGCGGAACAGGCCATGAGGGAAAACCTCCGCTGGACGGACGGAGACCGGTTCTCCGTTGTGCTCGACGACCGCCACGCGGAGCGCGAATACGTGTGGTTCACGGCTGGCGAGGAAGTGGTGGGAATCGTCCCGAAAAGCGCCAGCGATGACCGGCAGCGGCAGGTCGCCCCTCCTGGAACACGGTTCTACGGGCGGGCTTACTACCTGTCCGAAAAGATGGGGCGCGCGGACGGGCCGGCACTCGTCGTTCGGTATGACCGCGTGAAGCTCCCCGGGCAGGACGAACAACCCGTTTGCTTCGTGGTTGAGACGACCGCCGACGCGTTCAAGGACGGCAGGGTGAAGAGCAGCAACCGGAGCAGTGGATACGTCGTGAATCGCTGGCCCTGAGCGCCTCGCGGGTGACGTACTGGGTAGGTGCTCGATTTCGGCCGCCCGCCCGCAGAGCGCCATAGGACCTACCAGGGTAGTTTCCCTGGAGCCCATCCCACGGGTAAGATGCTCCCTGCAACGCGTTGGCTTCGGTGCCCGCGCGAGCAACTGGAGGCACGAGCATGCCGGCAATCGAGTTCAAGGTTCCCCGAGGGGCAATTCTCTTCACGACAGGCGGCTTTCAGTACGAGTTCCGCGAAGACCTGGGCGAGGCGCACCACGGGCTGAGCCTCTTCGTAGCGCGGCGGCGGACACTGGAGGGGAACCACCCCCGGGGGAAGGTGCTGCTCAAGGCGGTTGGCCCCCAGACGGGTCAGGAGGGGGCGCGCGTCAAGCGTGCAAGGGTGAGGCTCGAAGAGCAGGTGCGTCTTGCGACCTTCCTCAATCATCCGGGGATCCTTCGCGTCCACGGGATGCACAAGGCGGAAGGGTGCTGGTACGTCATTACCGAGCATCCGTCAGGGCATAGCGTGAGCGACATGCTGACGCTCGCTGCTGAGTGCGGGCGCCGGTTCTCACCCCTGTTCGCGCTGTACGTGGGTGCCAAGGTGGCTACGGCTCTTGAGCACGCCCACGACGCCAAGGACGGCGAGGGGAAGCCCCTCAACATCGTTCACCGGGCCGTCGACGTGGGGACCATCTTCGTTGACTGGAAGGGTGGCGTGCAGGTTGCCGACTTCGGCCTCGCCCTGTCGGACTTGCCTGGGCGCGTTTCATCCACGGTGCGTCGCCCGTTGGGGGATGCGTTCTACTCCTCCCCGGAAATGCTCCTGACCGGCCGTGTTGACGCTCGTTCGGACCTCTTCGCGCTCGGCGTCGTCATGCTCGAAATCGCGACGGGGAGGAACCTTCTCGACGCCCCGGACGACCTGACCGAAGAAGTGAAGGGCTCGCTGTCGAGCAGGCAGCGCGTGCGCGTCCGGCGTGCCATCCGACGAGCACGCCTCGCGAACAGTCACCACATGGTTGAAGACGTGATCTGGCGCGCGGCGACCTACACGCAGGCAGACCTGGACGCGTTGACGGAGAACCTCCCGCAGGGGCTGCGCGTAACGTTGGGCCGACTTCTTCAACCCAAGCCCGCTGACCGCTACCAATCAGCGCGCGAGCTGGCGGCGGACCTGCGCCACTGGCTGGGGGATGGTGAGGTCTTCGGGCAGGAGGACGCGGAAGCCGAGCTGCTCAAGCTCATGAAGCTGGCTGGCGAGGCGCTGACCGAGCTGGGCATTCGGCGTCCCCAAGGCTTTGAGGCATCCCAGGACGAAATCAGCACGAACTAGGACGGCGCCCGGGGAGAGTGCCCCTTGAGCACGAGCCCGCCTACAGAACGGCCGGGGGCAAGCCGGGTGAGGAGGCGGGAACCGATCTCCGCGCGCTCGGGGCCCCTGCTAGATAAGGCCATCAGGCTCTTGGGTATGCGTTGCCCTCGGTGCTGGTGACTTCTTGGAAGACAGCGCCGCATGTGCCCCCAGTGTGCCCCTCCAGCGTGGATTGAGGGGGCACACCAGGGAACAGGATGGGACGGGGCGGGATGATGAACCCGAGGGAAATCAAGGCGATAGCGGGTAACAGCGCGTCCTGCCTGGGTTTCCTATCGCCTTGGCCCACGGGTTCAAGTCCCGTACTCCTCTCACACCCTCTTCGTCATGACGAAGACGTTGGGGTCCTCCAGGGTCGTGATCCGGGCGGCTTTCAGCTTCGATTCAAAGTCCTTCGGTGGGAGGCCGTCATGGGGAATGGTCAAAGTCCCGATCGCCTCCGCGTCGTTGCCCTGCCGCAGATCGAATTCAACCCGGTAGACCTTGGGGCGTCGCTCCAAACGCGCCACCGCTTCTCCCTTGCGGATTCCGCGGGTGAGTAACTTGCCCAGAAGGAAGGAGCGGATCTGCGCGTAGGCCACTCCTGGCTCGATGGGGTCACCCAGGAAATACAATTGGATGCCAGCTTTCGGTGCTTCGAATACCGGCGCGGCGAGGATGTCTTCCAGCGCGTCCAAGGGGACCGACGACGGCTCCTCCTCGGGCTTGGGCGCAGTCCTCGAGAAAAGCCCTTCTTCGAACAGCCAATTCTGGATCTCCTGCTGGATGGGATGAAGAGATTCCGCCGGGCGCCAGTGCATCCACTTCAAGTGGTGTTCGAGGATCGCCTGGCTGGCTTCCACCTCTCCCAGTTGGACCAGGAGCTGGAAGTGCTCCCACGCAGCGGCTGTCGTCTGGAAGTGCTCCGGGCCAACAATACGGCCCCACCCCGCCAGGGACCGTTCACTCCACCGCCGGGCCTGCGAAAGCAAACCCATCGCACGGCTGTGCTGCGCCATCAGGGCCATCGTGGTCAAGGTTCCCGGAAAATCCTCTCCGCGCAGCCGCAACAATGCTTCGAGGTGATGCCCCAGAAGTTCCAGTGCATCCTTTGGAAGGCCGCTCATTTTCAGCGTCTCAACAAGATCCAGCGTCGCGGAAAATGTCTCGCGGTGGCCTTCACCGTACCGCTCGCGACAAAGCTCCAGTCTCTGCTGCTTCAAGCGCCGTGAGCCCTGCCAATCACCTTCCAGCGCAAACAGGTCCGCGAGGTTCCCGAGCGAACCCAGCGTTTCAGGATGATCCGCGCCAAGCGCTTGCGAGCTGAATCGCAGGATCGCCTCGGTATGGCCCCGAGCCCCCGCGATATCTCCTTGGCGAGCAAGGATCTCCGCCAGCGCGGACCGGACCGAAAGTTTCGTGGGGTGCAGGTCGGAGTGAGACCTCTCCAGCCTCGCGAGCAGGCCGTCCAACACGTGCTTGGCCTCATCCACCTTTCCCATCGAGAGGCGACACTGCGCCAGGTTGAGCATGGCAAGATGCGTTTCCGAATCGTCTGGCCCCAGTATCTTCAGGGAGATGCGACAGACATCTTCGTGCATCGCGAGCGCACGCTCATTCTCACCAACGCCAGCGAGCGCCACCGCCAGATTGTTCATGGCCGCCAGGGTCTCTGGTTCTTCAGGCCCCTGTATCGCCAGCCAGTGCTGGACCACTTCTTCCTTCAACGCCAGCGCTTCCTCGGTGAGTCCCACGGTCATCAGCGTGCTTGCCAGATTCCCCATCACCGTCAGCGTTTCAGGATGATTGTTGCCCCGCACTCTTCGACTCACCGCCAGGAGCCGTTGAAGGTGTTCCATCGCGACGCCTGTTTCACCCAGGTGCTCATGAACAACCGCCAGACAGTTGACTACGGGGAGCACATCCGGGTCATGAGGGCCCAGAAATGCCGTCCCACGCTCAAGCACGTTCATACAAACCTGCTTGCCCTGCTCCAATGCCCCCTGCTCGACGAGGAACAAACACATGAGCAGCCCCAGCCTGACTTCGAGCCTGATTTCTACGGGCGAGCCCCGTTGGCGCAGCGACTCATGCACAACCTCCGCATGGGGAAACCACGCCTGAAGGACAGGCCACATCGAGGTATTGCGACAGTCCTCCGGCGTGACAGCGTTATGAACCGCGTGACCGACATGGCGCAGCTCCCCGTCGGGATCACTGGACTGCTCCAGGAGGAAGTCCGCGAGCAGCCGGTGCATCCTCCCAAACAAAGGCACTTCCCTTCCGGGGACCTTCGAGACGAAGGCCCGGGTCACCAACGCGGTCCTCAAGTCCTGCGCGGCGACCTCCGGCCCCAGCGCCTCCAGCAGCATCAAGGGAATGGGCTCAGGTCCCAGCCGCGCCACGAGGCGGGCCGCCGTCCGGGCCCTTTCGGGAAGCCGCTCGTAGGACAGCGCGAAGGCCTCGGTGACTCCGCGCAGGGCGTCCGGCTCCACCTGGTCCCGAAGGGCGTCCATCTGCCGGTCCAGTTCCCGAGCGGGCCGCTCATGCATTGCCTTCTGGAGCAGTTCCTCGGGCGTCAGGCCGCCCAGATGGATGGCGCGGTTCAGCAGCTCAATCGCCAGCGGCAGATGCCCGACCCAGCGTGTGATCCGCATCCAATCTTCGTCCTCCAGGGCGGACACCGCGTGGTCGTGCCTCAGCATCAACATCGCGGGTTCTGGATGAAGCGGTTCAACGGGCTGGACCGTGACACCCGACGTCGCGGGCCTGAGCCGGGACGTCACCAGGAGCGACACCCGCCCCACTCCCGGACACCAATCCTGGAGCGGCCTGGGACGCTGGGCCCCCTCGGGCTCGGGCAGGTTGTCCACGATGTAGAGAATGGGCTTCCCCGGGGGCACGGCCCGCAGCGCCTGGGCCAGCGCGTCGGACACGCTTCGCTGCTCCTTGCGCATTTGCGCCAGCGGCGGGACCTCGGGACGCAACGCCCGGAGCACTCCGTGAAGCTGCTCCTCCAGCCGCTCGGAGCTGGCGTCCGCGTCGATCCAGAAGACACCTCCGCTGAAATGGCGGCCATGGCGGTGCAGGTATTCCAGCGCGAGCCGGGTCTTGCCCGTGCCTCCGCCACCATGAAGCGCGACCGTTCTCGGCGCCGGGTGGGGATCCCTTGCGCGCAGGACCAGGTCCATCCGCCAGAGCTCGTCGGCCCGCCCGACGAACGTGCGCCCCAGGGACGGTGCCAGTTGGAGGGGGTACTGCGGTATCTGGCCGTCCAGGGGATGCGGAGGCTCAGGCGCCAGCTCCTCCACGAGTTGCAGCGCGGTCCTGGACTGGAGCGCGCCCAAGGCGTCCAGCCGCGCCCCGAAGCTCTCTTGCCACACGGCAAGGACTGAACGAACGCGCTCCACCAACCCCGGCACGTCGTCCGCACGAGGCCACTGGATGCTCCTCAACGCAGGCGGCAGGGCTTCCATGCCCAGGGCGCTTCCCACGGGGCGGGCCACGACGATTCCGCCCAGCGCATCGGGGTGTTGCGTCGCCTGGTATGGCGCCAGGGCCGCCTGGAACTCACGCCAGCACGACACCCGATCGAAGTAGCCGTCCTCCGCGAAGAGGACGACCACCCGCGCCGCCAGGAGCGCCTCCGCCAGGCGCTTCGGCCAGGTCTCCCCTTCCCGGATGTCCTCCGTGTCCAGGAACGCCCCCACCCCATTCAGGGCCAGGGCGTGATGCAGCGCCTCCGCGTGCGCGCGGCTCACGTTCCGCGCGTATGAAATGAAGACGGGATGGTGTTGCACGGACCTCCTCATCGCCCCCGGATGCCACGGATGAGTTGCTGGAGGGGCTCGGAATCCTTCTGACGGAAGTCCACCCGCTGCGAGCCGTCAAGGAAAGGCGGCAGGTCCGGCGCGTCCCCACAGTCCTCCAGCAGCACCGGGATGACCGGACACTTGCGGCGGATGTTCTCCTGAATCGCCAGCTGACGCTCCTTCTCCTGCCAGGGTCCCAGCTCGTTCTTGCCGATGAACACAGCGACGGAACGCACCGTCTTCAACTGCTGCTCCAACACGGGGAGCCAGGGGGCCCCCGGAGGGATGTGATCGAAGTCCACGAAGGGCTTGATGCCGTGGCCCTTCAACGCGTCGACGATCTTCCGGATCGCCGGCCGGTCGCCCTGGCCGTAGCAGATGAAGACATCATGGGCCTCCGGAGCGTCGGCTCCGCGTCCGGCGGGGAGGAGCTTCCTTGCGCAGTCGTCCATATCGGAGGTCAACGCCTCGACTTCGCCCACCAGCGACTCCACCTTCCGGAGCCTGGCTTCTCGTTCCGACGAACCGGACTCGGACTCCGCCAGCTCCCGCTCCAGGATCTCCATGTACCCGTCGGCATAGGTCTTCAGCTCCTTGCGGATCTGCCGCGTCATGCCGCGAGTCATCTGGCCCACGAGCCCACGCGCCGTCTGCACGGAGGTCTGGGTCTGCTCCGTCAGGCGTTGCTCCCACAGCCGCAGCAACTCCTGGCCGGAGATGCCGTGGGAAGTCTGAACGGTATAGGTCGTGACATCGACCCACACGGACTTCTTCTTTTGACACCACCCCTCTTTCTGGATGACGCGTTCCTGCTGCGTCGTGTGGGGGACCTGGCGCGTGGAGCTCTTCACCAGCCTGTGCAACTCCGCCTGCATGTCCTGCTGGAATTCGACCAGCGACAATTCCGGCAGGCGCACGGGAACCGGCTTGAGCGACACATTCAACGCCTTGCCAACTTCTTTCTCGATACGCCGCGCCAGGGGTGAAATCAGGGCCTGGAGCTTCGCCGCCAACTCGCGCTGCCGTTCATGGGCCTCGCCCTCCAGCTTCATCCGGAAGGCCAGGAACTCATCGTAGAAGTAGCGCTGGAGGGCCTGGTCGACCTGACGGATCCGATGTTGGGCGGCCTCCTGACTGGTGTCCGTGCCCGTCAGGTGCGCCCAGACGCCCCCGACGATGCGCGCCAGCCGCTCTGGAAAACGGCGCTTCGCCCCTGGAGTCAGCGCAGCCTGGATCTCTTCGCGCGCTTGCTCCCTGAAGCGGCCGAACTGCGCGCGGACCCATTCTTCCGTTTGGGACTGGAAGGCCTTCGTCGTGTCCTCGACGTCTTGAAGCCCCTCCTGGAGTTGCTCCAGGTCCTTCTCCAGCTCGCGCTTGCGGCGTACGAGCTCTTCATGCCCCTTCTTGAGGGCCCCTCGCGTCGTCTGGAGATGGTTGTCCAGCATCGCCAGTGAGCGGCTCAGAGTCTCCAGGAAGCCCTCCAGCAGCAACCGGCCCCTGTGCTGGTAGACGAAGGACAACACCTCGTCCTCCAGACGCGTCACCCGGCTCTTCTCGAGCAGCTTGGGCGCCATACGCCGGCACGCATCCAGCGAGGCCTCCTCATCGAAGACGCCGAAGGCCCGTTTGCGGAAGTCATCCAGTGCCTTCTCGGTGGGCTCATGTTCCGCCACCATCCGGGCCAGGAGGGCGAACTCGGCGGCGACCGGGATGACCCGCTCCGGCGTCAAGGCGACGCCCGGTAGCACCTTCCCCACCAGCTGCGATACGTACTCGGCCGTCTCCTCGGGCGTCAGGCCGTTACGGTTCTTCTGGTCGACCTTGTTGACGACGAAGAAGAGGCGCTCCGAACAGCGCTGGAGCAGCCCCGGACGCATGTCCTTGAGCAGCTCCAGGAGGGTCTGCTCCTCGGCGGTCTTCAGCTTCGTATAGTCGAGGACGTATACGATGATGTCGGCCGTATCGAGCACCTGCTCGACCTTGCCGCGCAACGCGGAGGTTCCCGCCTCATTGGGCCCGGGCGTGTCGAGCAGTTCGAAACGCTGCGCGCCCAGCTCGCTGTCCTTCAAGGCCAGCAGGGGTGCTTCCAGCACCAGCTCGTCTGACACCGGGAGCGCGTCGGCTTCCCGCCCCTCTTTGTTGCGCTCCCGCAGGTACGCGTTCGCTGCGGCGGCACCCCGCGCGAGCACGCTCTCGTCTTCGAGGAGCACGCCCTGCTCGCGAAGCGCATGGCGGACCCGGACGATGCGGGTGGTCTCCGGCGTGTTCGCGGCCGGCAGGTACTCATCCCCCAGCCAGGCGTTGATCAACGTCGACTTGCCGGACTTGACCAGGGCCAGCACCGCGACCTGGAAACGCTGCTCCCCCCACCTGAGGAGCGTCTCCTCGTGTTTGTCCGTGAGGCCCTTGAGCATGCTGTCCTTGGGGGACAGCTTCCGCGCACGCTTGAGGACCGTCTCGAACTGCTCCAGCAGCCCCTGCACCTGTTCCCGGAGCGATTCGAACTGCCGCCGCCGCAGGGTGTTCCCACGAGTCGAGGGTGATTCCATAAACCTCCCTGGAGGGGGGCAGCTCAGCCCACGGCATCCACGGTGTCCAAGGACGCTTCTACGCGTTTCGCGCCTGGGTGACATGACCCATGCGGGGGATTGACAAGTCGTCGCGTGAGGCCGGGTGAGCGGCCTCCCCTGGGCTACAGCTGGGGGACGTGGTCGGACGAAAACCAGGGAATTGAAGCGAGCCCGAGCTGATGCCGTCGGGCGCACTCCTCCGTGCCGCCTCGTGTCCCCTCAGATGGGCTTGTTGAGGTGGGTCGCCTGGTAGAGGAAGTCGGCCCGGCTGTCGACCCCCAGTCGATCGAAGATGTTCCTCACGTACGTCTTCACCGTCTCCTCGGAGAGGGAGAGTTCGTCGGCAATCTGCTTGTTGGACCAGTTCCGCAGGAGGAGGCCGGCGATGTCGATCTGCCGGGCCGTGAGCGCCCGCCTCATGGTCTTGGGGAGGGGAATCGACAGGGGAATCTCATCCAGGACCAGTGCCCAAGGGCGGCGGCCCTCGCGTTCGGGCAGCTCGATGAAATGCACGACGCGGTACGAGTCCCCATGGATTGAGACCCAGCGGCTGGCATCGAGGCGCGCGTCCGCATCCAGGCGGGTCAGCGCCTCCAGGCGCTCCAGCAGCACGTGTGGAATTCCCGAGGACTGGAATTCGGAGGGAGCAAACCATCTCTCCAACAGCGCGGTGACGCTTCGCGAGCGCAACACCTCACGTGAGGGGAGTTCCACCACGAGGAAGCCGGAGTCGGGCCGACCATAGAGCTCTTCCAGGAGGGGGGCATCAGTCGCGGCGATCTGCCTGTCGCTCTCCTTGTTGAGGTGGGCCGCCTGGTAGAGGAAGTCGGCCCGGCTGTCGACCCCCAGTCGATCGAAGATGTCCTTCACGTACGTCTTCACCGTCTCCTCGGAGAGGGAGAGTTCGTCGGCAATCTGCTTGTTGGACCAGTTCCGCAGAAGGAGGCCGGCGATGTCGATCTGCCGGGCCGTGAGCGCCCGCCTCATGGTCTTGGGGAGGGGAATCGACAGGGGAGTCTCGTCCAGGACCAGTACCCACGGGCGACGGCCTTCGCGCCCGGGCAGCTCGATGAAATGCACGACGCGGTACGAGTCCCCATGGATTGAGACCCAGCGGCTGGCATCGAGGCGCGCGTCCGCATCCATGCGGGTCAGCGCCTCCAGGCGCTCCAGCAGCACGTGCGGGATTCCCGAAGTATGGAATTCGGAGGGAGCAAACCATCTCTCCAGCAGCGCGGCGACACTTCGCGAGCGCAGTACCTCACGTGAGGGGAGCTCCACCACAAGGAAGCCGGAGTCGGGCCGGCCGTAGATCTCTTCCAGGAGGGGTGCGTCAATTGCGGTGATCTGCCTGTCGCCCCCCTGTTCGGCCGGGAGATCCTCGTCAGGCCCATCCTGGATGGAGACCATCACTTCGGATGCGTGGAGCATCAATGAAACAAGTTGGCCGGCAGCCTCAACCACCAAGACGGACAGGGCCTCGCGGTAGGCAGGAGAGGTCCTGTCGGGGGCTCTTTTCATGAGTTCCCAAAGCTTGACGTCCTCCTCGCGAGCCCCATCCACAATTTCCCCGATAGACGGATCAACCCGCACATCCAAACTCTGATGCACCTTTCGCGCACCCTCCAACTCATTGAACGCGCGCATCCGCTCCATGCAAGGCTTGGATTGTAAGAAGGCCGGGGTGAGGATGTTTACCAGGACCCACGAGTGAAGCAGTTGCGCATGCCGACCCTCCCCTTCCCTCCCGACCCATACGCGAAGCTCCCGGCCCAGGTCTGCTTCGACGCGCCGACGAAGGTGTGAGAGGAAGTCGTCGACGTAGTCTGGCAGGGAACCTGGGGCGGCATTGATGTAGAGGTCCACCACGTAGCCAGGTGGCTGCACCTTGTCCCGAGCATAGAGCGCCAGTCGTTCGTAGATCTTCGCTGGAACCTCATAGCCAGCCCCGGTGTCACTGAGGATTCCAACATCAAGCAGCCGAGGCAGACCCGCCGGTGCATTCTCGGCTCGCACCCGTATCGAACCGAGGGCACTCAGCACCTCTGGGAAGCGGTTCAACCAGTCAATGTAATTGGTCTTCTTTCGTAGCGCTTCGTCCCAGACCAGCTGATAGGCGCTGCCTTCCGACCTTTTCAAGGCATCAAGCGCCAAATCCACCCTGCTCGCGCATCCATCGGTGAGTCGCCAGAGGTATTCAGCCTGGTCCGCCTCCAGCTCCAGATTGCGCATCCTGGCGCTCTTTCGGATCTTCACTGCGTCGAGCCCGCTGAATTGCACGTAACGGGCTCCCGCCAGACGCTTCGCCCCTGGTGTCGCGGTGATGATCAGCCGGAAGCAGGACCAGAGCGGGTCTCTCCGGCTGGCCCAGCCCATCAGGAGCTCCACGAACCCGCTGGCCCGCTCCTGCGTGATGGAGTCCATGCCCTCGACCAGGACCACCAGCATCCTGTCTCGGAAGCGGGGCAGGATTTTCTCCTCGAGGTGCTGCTCCAACGCCTTGGCTCCATCTCGATTGATGATCGCCAGGGTCTCGTCACGCAGGGCTTGGGCCTTCGTGTCGAAGCCTTCGTAGGGAAATGCAGTGAACAGGTTGTTCAGGAATCCCTGCGTGCCGATGAGCAAGCCCTGGAGGCGCAGCGTGGCCATTTCAGTCCACAGCCTTGGGGAACGCTGCAAGCTGGCATGGACCCTACGCACCAGCGTGCTCTTCCCGTACCCATCGGGCGCCTCCACCACGATAACGCTCTCGCCAGCCATGAGCAGGTTGAGGAGCTCCGGCTCCTCTGACAGCTCAACGGTCTTTTTCAAGATCGACGGCTCGAGCCAGTCGGGCCAGCTGTTCTCATCCTCCGTGGCGTCAATGGGCTCGGGTGCTTGGACCTGAGCCCTCCTCCCCTGGATAGCCTCCCCCTGAGCTTCGTCACCGCGCTCCCCGGCGGTCAGGTGGAACTCGCCCCCCAACGAGCACAGGGTCAGGTCCCGCACTCCAGCCGGTAGCGGCACCCAGGCGTTCAGCGACTCGGCGACGAGCAGCTTCCGTCCCGGCACGGGTACGCCCCAGGAAACCTCCAGCAGACGGGGCCGGGTGTCCGGCAATTCCATCACGTGGTACGCGCCGTCAGGTGCTGGCTCCACGAGTTCCAGGGCGTTCTCATGCAGACGCACGCCGACCCGGCATGCGGCCGAAGCCGCCTGGCTCGCTCGAACGCTCTGGAGCAGCGCCGGAGAGAGCGGAACGTCCTCCGTGCCCTGAAACAGCATGGGATGAAAGTCCAGGCGCTCCGACGTACCAAACGCCAGCGTCAGCGCCGCCTCCGTCCTCCGCGCCTGCTCGGGCAGGCGGGGTATCGCGCGTAGGGCCCAACGGGCGACACCCATGGCCCGCTCTCCACCCCGGGCCATGGCCCTCACCGAGCGCATGAGTGCTTCGTTCAGTTTCTCCTCGCCCGGCTCCATCAGCGACAGCCAGGCCACTTCTTCCTCCAGGCGCATCTCTGGCGTGAGGAACGGATGGAAGCGCTGCCGCAGCGCCCAGGCGCGGCGGAGCAGGGCCTCATCCCTGGCAAGCTCTTGACGAAGCAGGTGGCAGACTTCGGGGGCCAGGACGAGCCCGACCGCACTTCGCGACTCGACGAGAGGGCTGAACCAGAGGTCCGCCTCCGCGTCCGGAGGCACCCCGGGAAGCAGCTCCAGCCGGGCCTCGCGCAAGAAGGCCCGGTCGATGCGCACGGCAAGGCTGGTGACACAAGCCAGCCGCACCACGTCCGGCTGGCTTCGTTCCAGCGCCTCGATTGCCTCACGCCCGAGGTCGAAGGGAGTCCCCTGTTCCATGGCTACCTCTGGAGCTCCTGAAGGACTGCGCGCGCGGTGGTGTGCCGGTCCCAGTGAAGCAGGTGCATCCTCCGCTGGAGGCCACGTGGCCACCGGGCGGAGGAATAGGGCACCAGCGCCACCACCCGGCTGCCAGCGCGACGGGCCACCCCCGCGAAATGCCGCCACTCCTCCACGTCTGGCAATTCGTCGGAGAACACGCTGGCGCCAATCCCCAGGTCGGAGAGGACCAGCAGCGGCGTCCCGGAAGCCGGAGACTCGAAAGGATGGAGCGCAGCACCCGCCCGCCGCCGGACTCCGCGTGAGGGCACACCCGCGAACTGCTGCACCTCGACCCGGTCCGGCCCCAGGACGGCTCGGACGCAGGCCAGCAATTGCTTGCGGTCCTCGGCGAAGGGCACCATGGACTCCGAAACGTCCACCAGCACCTGGACTCCCAGCCGCAGTGAGCGCACCTGCCTTCGTGGAAACTCCCGCACCGGTAACTGCCGAGCCAGCTGGGGAACCATTCGGGGCACGTCGAGCGGCCCTTCGGGGCGGGGCACGCCCAACGCCGCGGTGAGGATGCCCGTTTGCCAGGCGGGGACGAAGAGGGGCGACGGTGGCGGAAGCATGGGCGGAGCCGAGGAGTGGTCCAACACTTCCAGCTCCGGTCCAGGCAACCTGAGTGGAAGCTCGGCCCCGCCAGACTGGCTCAACCGGGTGGGAAGGACCTCTCCGGCCTCTGGAGCCTCGATTGGAAGCGCGGTCGAGGGCTTGGGAAGGGAGGCTGGCAAGGCACGCTCGGTCAGAGCCGGGAGCGAGGGCTCACTTGAAGGCAACACCTCGGGTTCACCGGCGTGCTCGCCCCAGAGGCTGCGCATCAGCCCCAGGGGGTCCAGCGCCCGGCGCAACAGCCTCCGGCTCTCCGCGTCCCGGGGCGCCAGTTCGCGAACGGCTCTCAGCATGTCTCCCAGGGAGATCTCACCGCGCCGGCTCATGCCTCACCCGCCCGCGAACGTGGACTGCTTCTTCAAGAGGCCGGAGGTGAGCAACTCCCACTCCTCGCCCATTCCTGGACGAATGCGGAGCTCACGGCAGGCCTGGATGGCATCCAGGAACTCCGCGGTGCTCGGCGGTCGAACCCGCTTCTCCCGGGCCGCTCGCTGGAGCAGCAGAAGGGCGTTCGCCACCGGTTCGTACAGGCCCCCTTTGTCCGGCCCATGGTGTAGCTCGGCGATGCGCTGGAGCTGCTCCAGGTCCGGAGCCTTCAGCTCGAGCTGGACGCAGCGGCGCAAGAAGGCCGGGGCCAGCTCGCGCTCGCCGTTGGTAGTGATGACGAGCAGCACCTGGCGATCCCTGGGCAACTCGATGTGCGCATTGAGCTCCGTGACATCGAAACTGCCCCGGTCGAGCGGGATGAGCAGATCGTTCGGGACGAACGGATCCGCCTTGTCGATTTCGTCGAGCAACACCACCGCGTGAGGTGACTTTCCCCAGCGGGCAGGGTCCCTGGGACGGGCCTTCAACTTCACACCCGCACCTGCGCCACGCCTGAGGGCGCTGCCAGACTCGAAAGCCCACCAGAGGACGCCCGGCTCCACATAGTCATGGTTGGCTGGCAGGCTCCCCTTCTTCGCCTGCGCGTCGCTCAGCCTGCGGATGGCGTCGAAGCCCCACAAGAGGTCCAGCGCCTGCGTCCGCGAAGTGATGACGTGCTCGTAGTAGCGCCAGCCGAGCACCTCCGCCACGAAGCCGGCCAGTGAGGACTTTCCCGAGCCCGGGGGGCCATACACCAGCAGCGGCCGACGCGTGACGATCGCCGCATTGACCGCCAGGACGATGTCATCCCGCTCCTCGTACCTCCTCGCGCGGGACTGCTCGTCCGAGAGCTTTTTCGTGTCCTGCGTCTTCCAACGCCGCCGGACCGTCTCGGGGTCGAAGGCGGTTCGATTGAATTGAAGTGTCATGAGTGTTCCTCGGAAACGTTCCTGAGAATCACGTCCAGGTCTTTCTGGAGCTGCCAGGCCTTCCGCTCCTGCTCCGCGTGAAGGGGGGGCTCCAGCAGGACGAGTTCGGGAAGGTGCTTCAGGCCAGGGTCGTCGTGCGCATCCCTGCCGGTGGCGAGCGCAAAGGTCAGGCGCGGGAAGCGGGCCTGAAGCCTGCCGAGCAGTTCTGGCTCGGGTACTGGAGGAGGCAGCAACACGAAGTATCGGGTGTGCGTGTCCCTCAAGTACTGGTCGAGTTCCTCGAGGTCAGACTCCTGATCCATGAAGTGCTTCTCGATCTGCGCCGCGACCTCTTCGAACGCGTTCTGACCGAGGGCCGCATCGACGTGGATGAGTTCGTAGACCGGGTCCTCGCGGTAGGCCCGCTCCAAGTAGCGGGGCGCGGTGAAATGGGGGAGCTTTCTCCCATTGAGACCGATGACCCTTCGTGCCTCGTGGCGCTCGGCGATGGGAAGAATCCTTCCGGCAGCCTCGGCGTCCACCCACAAGGACCTGACATACCTGATGAGCTTCCGGGTCTCAGCCCCACCAATGACCGGCGCCAGGGCACGTACGAAGGGATACAGCTCCTCAAGCCTTGCCTTCGCCAGCACATTGGCAAGTCGCCTGGCGAGAGCCTCATGTCGGCGCCCCCTCAACCCCGAGACTTCAATCCCCAGCCTGTGTGCCGCGTCCTCGAGTTCCTCCAGGTTCGCGCGCTCGAACATGCCGGTGAGCTTGCGTGCCAGGCGCTCCATGGGCGTCTTGCACCGCACGGGTGCGCGCTCGCGGCATTTGTTCAGAATCCGCTCCACGACCTCCGCCGGGGTTCCCGGCGCCACGAACTCCAACCGGTCCAGCTCCATCGCGGCGAAGCGCTTGTTCTTCCAGACCTCCTCACCGGACACGCCGTCCAGCGCGACGCAGAGGAGCAGGAACGCTGGATCGCGAGCGCGGCGCCCGCTGAGGATGGCCGCCTCCTTGTTGACCCAGGGCGAGTCCAGCGCCCTGCGTGAGAACAGGATGACTGCGGCATGACACTCGTCCATGTAGGCGTCGAGTTCGCGGGGCCAGTCATCACTGCCTTCGAGGCTCTTGCTGTCCAGCAGGACCTTGAACTCCGGCTCCTTCAGGACATCCACCAGCGCATCCAGGTACGCCTTGTCACCAGGAGCCTGCGGGTCCGTGCTGTGGCTGATGAAGACGAGCATCACTGGGGCAGGCAGATGGAAGGCACATGTTGCACGGACCGCAGCCCCTGCACCAGCGTTCGGTGCGGCACAATCCCCCCAGACCTACCCAGCACCGGCGAGGGTGGATCCATGGCGCTCTACCCCGCCATCGACCCGATGAAGGACCGGCCCCAGAGCGCATGCCAGTCCGCCGTGGGTACCCAGGGTCGAGGTCTGTGGCACCGCCAGCTTGCCTTGAGGGGAGTCGACAAAGACTCTCCAATTGATGAGCTTGGTGTCAGGGTTCTCAAGGACAGCCGCCTGGAGGTTTTTCAGCAGCTGAAGGAAGCTGTCGCATGTCTCCGGGCAACCGTGGCGCACGTGGCGGATTTCAAGCGCACTCCAGCGGGTGTGGCAGCGCTAGATCTCCAAGCCGTTGAACGCTGGGGGCGGATCCGCGGAGCGGCGAGGACTGATCCTGGCACCTACGACGGCGAACCTCTCCTACGGCGCATTCCTGGTGACCCCAGATGCCGTTGCACTGGGCTTGGATGCCCCCATCATCGATCGCGTTTGCGCCCGGGCGGTGACCCTGGACGTCGGCTGGATTCCCATGCTTCCAGAGGTGGAGGTGGGCGCCCTCTACGGCGGAACGCCCCCTTGGTCCTATGGCTGGAGACTCAAGCACCGGCTTTTCGCGTTGGGTCCTTCCCTCCTCCTACGGGTGGGCGTGCCGCGTGATGGCTGGGAACGCATCCGAGCCTTGAAGGGCACGAGCAGCCCCTATCGGCCGGAAGCCGGAACGCTTCGTGGTGACCTGGGGTGCATCGGAACGGTCATGGCGCTCGTCCACTGCGCGGACACGATTGAACAGGCCGGCCGCGATCTCCTGCGGCTGTGGCCTCTGGCCTCGCAAGGCCTACCAACGGCGGAGGCACGCCTCTCGCTCTTGCAAGAGGCGCCCAGGCACTTCGAGCACGCGCTGGCCTTGGCGCTGGAGCGCCTCGGAGATGCCCGAGCAGCCTCCGGACTGAGAGAACTCGTGCTTCACGCATCGGGTCCCGAGCGCCTCCAGCGGCTTTGCAGGACTCTTGACGAGGCCTGCCCGGACCCTGGCACCGCCCCGGCCCTCCATCGCGGCCTGTGCGACCATCGCAACTGGGATGCGGGCCGGGCGGAAGCGCTTGCCTCAGGACTCCGCCCCTTCGGGTGGAAGGGCGACCCATGGTCGAGCCTGATCCTGGAAGCGGGAGTCTGCTTTTTCCGCAGGGAGCGCGACCATGCCCCTGGATGAGCACACCGAGGTCGTCCTCGTCCCGAAGTACTACCTGCCGACGCTGGGCGGCTTGCAGAACTTCTCCGCGCGACTGGCGAGCGCCCTGGCCACCCGGGGGCACCCGGTGACGGTGTGCTTTCCGCGCGCCCCGGCCTACAGAGCCGCCATGGGAGGGCCCCCGGAGCCCGCCGGCGTGACGGTCTGCCCCCTCTCCGAAGACCGCTCCATCTTCTGGAAGGTGCTTCCCGACCAGCTCCGGCGGCTGAGGCCCGGCGCGCTCGTCCTGGCAGTAGGTCTGGAGTACGCCGAGGTCCTGGATGAGCAGCTCTCGGCGCTCCTGCGTCTGAGGGAAACAGGGCTCCGTGTCTGGATGCGCATCGCGACCACCGGGGACTTCGAGAGCCGGGTGGATCCGCGGCGCGCGGAGCGCATGGCCCGGCTCTCCGGCCTCGTGGTCTTGAATGAGGCGATGAAGCGGGAGACCGCGGCCTTTCCCGACGTGGACAGGCGCACCCGGCGCATTCCCGTCATGGTGGACACCCTGCGCTACGTCCCGCGGCCGGAGGCAGCGCGCGAGGTCCTTCGCGCCCACCGGGGACTGCCGCGCACGGGGCGGATCCTGCTGGCCGCGACTCGGCTCGATCCAAGGAAGCGCCTGGACCTGCTGATCATGGCATTCGCCTCCGCGGCCCCTCCCTCGGATACCTTGTGGATTGTGGGGGACGACCCGACTCCAGAGGGCTTGGAGAGGCAGAGGCTCGAGGCCCTCTCCCGGAGACTGGGGCTCACCCGGGTCGTCTTCACTCGAGGCGTGACGGAGGACCAGATGCCTCAAATCCTCGCCGCGGCCGATGCCTTCGCTACCGCGTCATCCGTGGAGGGCATGAGCAATGCCGTGCTGGAAGCCGCCAGCGTTGGGCTCCCCGTCATGGGGTTTGCCATTCCCGGCGTGGAGGATGTCTCTTCCGCGCTCAGGGGTGCTGGCTTCTTCCTGGCGCCCCCCGATTCCGGCATCCCCGGGTTGGCTGATGTTCTCAGGCAGGGCCTTCACCCGGCCTCCGTGAGATGCTGGCGCAGCGCCCGTGAGCAGGGCCTTCAGCATCTGTCCATCGATGCAGTCGTGGACGCCTATCTCGATGCGTTCCGAGAGGAGGTGCATGCATGAGTCTCCTCCACCCGCTCATGGACGCTGCCATCCGCCAGGCCATCAGCGCGGAAGACTCCCCCACCCTGCTCCAATGGTTGGAGCAGCGAACCCGCCCCTACCTGGATGCCTCGAACCCTCGACTGCTGGGCAGCGGGGGCGAGGGAGTCGTCTTCGCGGCGAACGGGCACATCCACAAGTTCCTGCTGAACTGGACCCACCCGCGCCGCGACCCGGACCGGACCGAGCAATGGCTGCGCCTGCTGGCGGAACGGTCACACGAGGCCCGCCACTTGTATCGGCTCACCATCCAGCGTCCGGAGCGCGACATGCTTTGGATCTCCTACGCTGCCTCCCCGGGTGTTCCGCTCACCAACGAAGAGGTTTCCAGCTGCTGGCGTACACGCATCTGGCCCCAGTTGGAGGCATGCCTCCACGAATTGTCGCAGGCGGGATTTGCCCATACCAATCCCAAGCCCTCCAACTTTGTCTGGGACGGCACACGACTCATGCTGTGCGACTATGGCAGCGACTGCCGACCCATGAGTGATGCCGCGATGGAACTGGGCCGCATGTACTTCATGTGGCAGGCCGGCATCCATGACCAGGGGCAGCCATGACGGAGCCTCCTGCAATCTTCTATCTCGCGCGCCATGCCCCCGCGGACTGGAGTGCGGATGCGGTGGATCCGCCCCTCTCTGCACAGGGATGGGCGCAGGCCCGGCGCATGGCGGCCAGGTGCGCCCACCTGCCCATCTCCCGGGTCGTCACGTCTCCTCTCCGGCGCGCCCGGCAGACCGCCTCGCTCCTCGCCGAAGCACACCACTGTCCGGTCCAGGAGGAGGCCCACCTCCAGGAACTTGGAACCTCCGAGTTTCGCCCCGACTTCGAGCAGCGCGTTGAACGCTGGTTGCAGACCTGCCCACCTCCCCCGGCGGGTACGCTCTGGGTGAGCCATGGCGGATTCCTGAATGTCGTGTTGAGCACCTGGCGCGTCCGGGTTCCCCAGCCATCGGTGCCTCGCGACCGGCACGGGAGCCTGCTGGCACCCGGAGAAGTCTGGGCCCTCGACGCGTTCGGTGCAGGGGCACTCGCGTGGCGGATCATTGATGTCGGGGAGGACCGATGAGCCGGCAGCGTCCGATGGCGCGGGATGACTTCGGTCCCACGTTGCTCTACGTCGACATCACCAATGCCTGTCCCATTGGCTGCGCGTTCTGCATGTACCTGCCGGTACAGGGAAAGCAGCACCTCCTATTGGATTCGCGCCGGACGGCCACCCTGAAGCGCCTCCTGGAGACCGTTTCGCGGCTGTCCATCAGCGGAGAAGGAGAACCGCTCACCCAGATGGCGCGCGTCCTGGAGGTGGCCGCGCTCGCGGGCCCATCCCAGGTCGTGGAGGTCATTACCAGTGCGGGCATTCCATGGAAGATGCTCGAGCGCTTCCTGGGTGATCTCGAAGCGCTGGCGCTCGCCCGGGGCTTCACCCCACGGCTCCGGGTGAGCCTGGATCGCTGGCACGCCGAGAAAGTACCGCACCACAATCATCTCCCACTCATCCAGCGGGCCCTGGTGCACCAGGGGCAGCCCGGCACGACGCAAGTCGCCTTCCGCTCCGTGACGACAGAACGGGCCTGGGTCACCTCAACGCTGGGAGCGCAGCTTGCTGCGACGGGGCTGCATCATGCCTGGAGCCCCGTCCACGAACTCACCGCGCAACTGCTCGTGGGCTCCCTGCACATCCCCGTCACCTTCAAGAACCTCGTCCACCCCGAGCAGACCGGTACGGCCGACCCGCTCCCGTTGGAGGAATACCTCCACGCCATCGAGCGGGTGACCGGGCGCCCCTTTACCTTCGGCAACCTTGAGTCTCCGAGGCGCTTCGCGGGCCCGGACGTCACTGTGAAGCACAATGGCCAGGTGTTGTTGTACGGACTGGAGCAGGAACGGACCTGGAGCCTGGATGAGCCCGGGCTGGACCGGGGGAGGATCCTCGACGCACTCCTCGCAGACCCGATGCTGCGGGCCCTCTACTCCATTCCCCTGCTCGAAATCGTTGGCCATTGGCGGCGGGTTCCGGCCCTGTCGCGGTGCCTCGACTCCGTGAACAATCCCTACTGGGTGCTCAAGGTCATGCGAGAGAAACACGGCGAGGCCTTCCACCGAGTCATGCAGGATTTCCTTGTCATGGAGGCAGCATGAGCTGGTCCGAAATCCAGGCGCGCTTCGTCGAGCATCTGGCGCTGGTACGCCTTCCTGTCGCGGTCACGCATGGGGGGCTGCCGCCGGAGGCTGGGGCAAACATCTGGCCCGCGGGGCCGACTGATCCCCGGCTGCCGTGCATGGTGGCGATGATCAACCAGGTCGAGCCAGGCAGACCGCTGCTGCTTGATGAGGCGCACCCACCCATGGACTGTGGGGCCTTCTATTCAGGCTTGAGCGATGCACTCCCGGAGCGTTGTTGCGACTACGTCGTCGAGACCGAGCGCTATGTCAGGGATGCCGCGACCTTCATGGCGTCGGTCCGCCACGTCACAGCTCCCAGACAGCAGGGCCCCCTCGTCTTTCGGGTGCTGGCAGACCTCAGGCCGGATGAGACTCCTGACCTGGTGCTGTTCTGGGTGGATGCCGACCAACTCAGCGTCATCCATACCCTCGCGAACTTCGAAAGCGCGGAGGGGGACCGGGTGATTTCGCCCTGGGGTGCTGCTTGCAACTCTCTCTACTCCCTCCCCCTGAAGGAACTGCACGGAGAAGGTCGGGCGGTGCTGGGGAGCTTTGATCCATCACAGCGATTGAAGGGGCATGTGCGGGACCTGTCCCTGGCCGTTCCCCGCGAGCTGTTCCTGCGGATGGTGGGGCACCTGGAAATTGCCCTGACAGCGACTCCCATGGTGGCTCGGCTTCTCCGAGGGGACACGAAACGGGAGGGAGGGCCCACACGTTGAATCGCAGATGGAGCGATCATCGCACCACGACCGGCTCAGCCTCAACCAATGGCAATCTCTGAGACCTCGCCCAAGCCCAATCGGCGGCACAAAGCTTTCATCTCCTATAGCCATGCCGCGGACGGGATGCTCGCGCCCGCGCTCCAGGGCGCCCTGCAGCAGTTTGCCCGGCCGTACTATGCGTTGCGCGCGATCGACGTCTTTCGCAACCAGACCGACCTCTCCGCCACGCCCCATCTGTGGGGCAGTGTCCAGAAGGCGCTCGATGCCTCCGAGTGGGAGTAGCCCAGTTCCGTGAACACCCGAGATGTGCAGGAAGGAGCACGGAATGTCCACGAAAGAGGAGAAGCCAAAGAAGCCCCGCAGGCCGCGCCGAGAGTTCTCGGTCGAGTACAAGGCCCAAACGGTGAAGCTAGTGGAGGAAGAGGGCAAGTCCATCCCCATGGTGGCCCGAGACCTGGACCTGGCGTCGCTTGCTCCAAGTTGCAAGGGCGCCTTGCCACGACGCTGCCGCTCCCTCCGGGGGAAGTCATCTACACCTCACCGAAGGCAGTGGCGGGAGAGGTGGCGAACGCGCGCCCAGACCTCTTCTCCCTGATGCTGGTGCTGCTGGAGTTCGCCACGGGACGACATCTCTACTACCCGGGAATCTCAAGAAGGAAGACGAGGCTCCACAGCTCTCGCGGGAGCAGAGTCAACGCGTGCTCGCGGCGCTGGCTACGACGATGGACATGCACTTGCTGCCCTTTGTGGAGGACGCCGTCCAGCGCGCCATGGTGTTCACTGGCAAGGACGTGAAAGAGGCTGCGTTCGCGCTGTCAGGCTCGCTGCGCTCCGTCTTCCTCCGGCTGCGGCGCCAGGAGCACGCGTCTCGCTACCCGACAGCAGGGGCGCTGGAGTTGGAGTTGCGCGGGCAGATCGCGCGGCTGGGGCCGTACAGCGCAGCGTATGCAGTGAAGGAAGTAGAGACAGCCCTTTTTGAAGGCGGCGAGGCCATGGCGGAGTTGAACCTGCTGGAGGACGAGGGGGCATCGTCCCGGCCTTTCCGCTGCGGAGTCAGGACGCCATCCGCACGGAGCCGCGCCCGCTGCGCAGTGCGGACGAGACGACGACAGAGCCGGGACCGGGCGCCTTGCGCCTGTCACGGCGGTAACAGTCGCCGGCTCGACGCAGCCGACCTTCACCCCTGGGCAGTGGTGCATGTCCGGTGGGTGCCGGGCTGAATGTCAGACGTGTGTCCTTTGCTCTCCTCGGAGGTGTCACTCCCAGGGGGCGTGGATGCGAATGACGCAAAGTGGGGCTGTCTGGCTGTGGCTACTGTTGCCGGTGGCCGCATGGGCCGAGGACGTCCCGGAAGTGCCGCCCGTAGAGGAGGAACGGCGGCTCCTACTGGACGAGGCCTGGAGCAACCTGCTGCGCGTGGAGGCGACGACGTTGTCCTTCCTGCCGCGCGCGGGGAGGGGCGCGGACGAGGGCTTCCTCCAGGTGGAGCCCACCCTCGTTCTCGACGGAGGCGCGGAGTTCGGCCTCAACCTGGGCACGTCGGTACGGTTGCGCCTCTGGGGAAGTGGAGGGGATGCGGGCTTCGTGCGACGCGAGGACTGGGACAGCCTCTCGGATTGGGGCCAGCTCGTGCGCGGCCTCAAGCTGGGCTCGAACGACGCGCCCGTGGGCGTCTGGTTCGGCGCACTGGAGTCCTACAGCCTGCTGTCCGCGCACCTCGTGCGGCGCTACTCCAACCGAAGCAATCCCGACTACCACCCGGCGGGCGGCTTCATCACGGGCACGCTGGGGCCCCTCTATACGCAGGCGTTCGCCTCGGACGTGTTGGGCGCGCGCCTCATGGGGGCGGAAGTCGCGCTGGACGTGCAGCACGTCCTCTTCGGCCAGCCTCGCGAGCCGGGCCGCTACTCGCTGGCCCTCTCCGCCGTTCATGACTGGGGGCGGGCCGGAGGGCGCGCGTCCCCGGTGACGCTGGCGCACGTGGACGGCACCTCCGTGGTGGTGGTGCGGCCGGGCTTCGAGGCGCACCTGATTGCTGGTTGGGGCGGACGGCCCGGTGAGGGCGGCGCATGGGGG
>NZ_RAWE01000169.1 GCF_003611695.1 Corallococcus carmarthensis
TTGGCACCCAGAGCGAGGACGGCAGCCGCTTCGTCGAGCGCATCCTCACGGCCGTGATGAGCCTCAGGAAGCAGGAGCGCAACGTGCTCGACGCTCTCACTGCGTCCCTTGAAGCCCATCTCCACGGCACTCCCGCACCATCGCTGCTGCCCGGGACCTGATTCACGCTCGCGGTCGCCAGACCCCGTGAACGCTTACCCGCGCACGACGCCACGGCATGGAAAAACAAGACGTGCGATGCCTGAACCCTCATCTCGGATCGGACTTGTCGCGCCCCACGCGAGACCGGTCCCAATCCCGCGCTTCGTCATGCCCGAACAAGATAGAACCCTTCCTCCACTCGCCTCCCGACCGCCCTCGCGGCGCAGGATTGACGGAGCCTTTTCAGAATGATCCTCCGCGACGTGACAGATGAGGACCTCCCCATCTTCTTCGAACACCAGCGCGACCCAGAAGCGCTGCGCATGGCCGCATTCCCATCGCGGGAGCGCGATGCGTTCATGACCCACTGGCGCACAAACGTTCTCCGCCCTGAAAACGTCAACCGCACCATCGTCATGGGCGGCGTGGTCGTTGGGAACATCGGCAGTTGGGAACAGGACGCCATGCACCTCGTCGGCTACTGGATAGGTCGCGAGCATTGGGGCAAAGGCATCGCCACTCGGGCCCTCTCTGAGTTTCTCGTGCTCAAGCCCACCCGGCCGCTTCATGCGTGGGCCGCGCTCCACAACCTGGCGTCGATCCGCGTCCTCGAGAAGTGTGGCTTCCGCCTCGTCGTCAACGAGAACCCGCATCCCCCGGGTGGAGTCGCCGAAGTCCTCATGCGGCTGGGTTCGACGTAGCGAGCCAGGCAGGTCACCTCCACTCTGCGGAAGGCCGTCTCGGTCAGGTCCAGGTCTTCCGCCGCCTCCGAGACGGCCTTGCCCTCCACCAGGATCCGCTTCACCGCCCCGGCTTCGAACTCCGGGCTGAAGCTACTTCGCGGCCGCCTCTGCTGATTCTTGCGGGCCCTGTCGTTTTCCAGCGGGCAATCCCGGTGCGGGACGGGTGAGATGACGGGATGACGCGACTCCCTTTCGTCCTCGTCCTCGCGCTGTCCCTGGGCTGTGCCAGCAAGCAGCAGGTGTCCTCCCCTCCTCCCGCGCGGGCGTGGGCCACGACGCTGTACCGGGACCACCCGCTGGTGGGGCGCATCTGGGACGTGGCCGCGGGCCGCTTCGTGGACGAGAGCGCCCTGCGCGCGGCGGTGGTGCCCGCGCGCTTCGTGCTCCTGGGCGAACGGCATGACCACCCGGATCACCACCGGCTCCAGGCGGAGCTGGTGCGCGCGAGGACACACGGAGGCCTGCGTCCCGCGCTCGCCTTCGAGATGCTGGACATCACGCAGCAGCCCGCCGTGGACGCGGCGCTGAAGGCCCATCCGGACGATGTGGAGGGCCTGGCGAAGGCGGTGGACTGGGCGAACAGCGGCTGGCCCGCCTTCAGCCTCTACGAACCCGTGTTCAGCGCGGGGCTCCAGGCACACCTGCCCATCGTCGCCGCCAACCTGCCCCGCGCGCAGGTCCGCGAGCTGGTGATGAAGGGGCCGGAGGCGCTTCCCCCGGGTCTGGCCTCGCGCCTGGGCCTGGAGGCGCCCGTCCCCGAAGCGGAGGCGAAGGCAGTGCGCGAGGAGCTGGACCGCTCGCACTGCGGACAGCTGCCCCAGGAGATGCTGGAGCCCATGGCGCTGGCCCAGCGGGCTCGCGACGCGATGATGGCGGACCGGCTGCTGGAGACCGTGCCCGCGGACGGAGCGGTGCTCATCACCGGCAACGGACATGTCCGCAAGGACCGGGGCGTCCCCGCGCACCTGGAGCGCCGCGCGAAGGACGTCACGGTCTTGAGCGTGGCACTGCTGGAGGTGTCGCCGGAGGCGCTGAATCCCCAGGACTACGCGGAGGCCTCCGCCCTGCCCTACGACTACGTCTGGTTCACGCCCGCGATGCCGGAGGACGACCCGTGCAAGGCGTTGCGGGAGCGCAACAAGAAGCCGTAGCCGCATGGGTGTCAGACCCCGGTGGTACGTGAAATGGCGGCACCGGGTGGTGCGCGGTGCCACAGCCTCCTCCGATTCGTTTCATTCACGTGCCCATCGAGATTGGAGACGTCCCATTCTTTCTGAGCATCCTCGAAGGCCCGCCAACGAAAACCCATTGGCGGGCCTTGTCGCGTCCCTGGCATTCCGAGACTCATGTCTTGAGATTCTCCCAGCCTGATTCCATCCCAGACACAATGGAATCCACGACAACAACAGTTGCGCCGCGATGTCGAATCGGATTGTCAATCCAAGACAACCTCACGTAATCAATACGCCATCCGGGTTCTTCCGGAGGGGCTGTCTCCCCCCTGACAGCCTCAATCACAATCCAAGAGAATGACAATGACGACTCGAAGCCTCGGGTTTCGTTCGTGGCGTTGGAACGCGGTGCTGTGCATGGCGCTGACGGGCTGTGCCGTGGAGCCGCAGCCGGAGGAGTCCTCCGCGCAGGAGCAGCAGCAGGCCCTCCAGCAGCAGGCGCAATCGCTCACCCCACCGGCCGGGTGTACCGAAATCACCATGAACGCCCTGGCGAACGGCGTGCAGCTGACGCCCGTGATGTACGGCGGCCAGCCGACCTATCAGGGCACCTTCAATGGACTGGGCGACCCGGCGCTGAAGGACACGGCGTTCGTCCGGCTGGACGTGAACACGGCGCCCGGCGTGCATGACCTGGCGGCGGGCGGCGCCAACCTCTTCACCTGCGAGCAGTGCGTCTACGGCTATCAGGACGCGGGCACGACGGGCCAGAAGCTGTTCGTGGCGGACTCCGGTTCGCTGGTGCTGGCGCTCAAGGTGTCGCCGCAGCAGACGGTGGGCGTGCTCTACAACGTGACGCTGCGCGAGTCGGTGAACGCGGCGCCGCTCAGCGCGCCCTACAAGGGCAGCGCGGTCGTCCCTGGCGGGGCGTGCAAGTGGATCCGCTACGGGACGTGGAGCACCGTGCGGCCTTCGGGCTGCGACCCGCGCCAGGGTTCGTGGACGGCGAACGTGCCGGGTCACACCTGCGTGGCGGACAACTACCTGGCGGATGACGGCACGCTGGAGAAGTCGCAGGGCCCGGGGACGCAGGGCGCGGCGTGCACCTCCACGCCCGCGGCGGAGGCCCATCACCCGGCGACGACGGACTGCGCGGAGGGCTTCGCGTGCACGGACCTGTTCACGGATGACCGGCAGTGCCTGAAGACGTGCGACCCGATGGCGGTGGTCCCCGGCTGCCCCACGGGCACGGTCTGCGGCGTCTACGGCCTGTGCATCGAGCAGTCCGTCCTGGAGCCCATCGGCTTCGCGTTCGACCCGGCCCTGATTGGTGAGACGTGCACCCTGAGCTACGCCGAGTTCTGCGGCACGGAAGGCGCGCGCGGCGCCTGCGTGAGCCTGGGCGGAGTGACCCGGTGCCAGCCCTACAAGCGCGCCCGGTCGGAGTGCGGCCCGGGCGAGGAGCTGGGCTTCATCAACTACCCGCTGGCCGGTGGCGGCTACGACCGCACCACCGGCTGGTGCTACCACGACGGTCTGTAGGACCTGTTTTGCCAGGGAGCCCGGCCATGGAAGGTCATGGCCGGGCGGCTCCGGGGCCATCCCTGGTGACAATGTCACCAGGGACGGAGCGCGGTGTGAGGGCGGCCCGGTATGCTGGTGCGCATGCTCTGCCCTGCCTGTACGGAACCGCGTGCGTCTGGATCCGGGCCCCTGTGCCCGGAGTGCGGTGCCGCCCTCGTGCCCGCCTCCGGGCGGCACCTGGATGACTTCGTGCTGGCGTTGATGCGGCGGCGCATCGACCGTTGGCGCTTCGATGGGTTGCTGGATGCCGCCACGGCGGACCGGCTGGAGACCTCGCTCCTGGCCCCCCCCGAAGAGGCCGTGGTGGTTCCAGCCGTGCCCGAGCTTCCGGCCGTCGCGGTCCCGGAGGCGCCTCCGCTCGACTCCGCGGCGCGGGTGGAGGCCTGGGCGGATGACGTGGCCGGCTCGCTTCGTCGCGCGGGCGGGTGGCGTCCGGGGTGGCTTGCGTCGCTCGCGCACTCGCTGGACGAGACGGCCCGGGCGGAGCGGGAGCAGGCGGCACGGCGGCGGGTGGTGGCCAACGACGACGGGGAGTCCTCCGGCGAGGAGGACCTGGGGTCGGCGCTGGGGTCGGGGCAGGCGCTGTTCGCGCGGGGGCACCTGGACTCGATGGGCGGCAGTGGCCTGGAGGCGGTCATCGCGCTGGACGAGGGCGACAACCCTCCGCGCCTTCATGAGTACATCTGGTGGTTCCTCGGCGCGGTGCTGGTGCTGGGCGGCTCGCTCATGGGGGTCCGCGAGGCGTGGCGGGCGCTCGGTGGCGTGCCCCGGCAGTTGATCGTCACGGGCGCGCTCCTGGGCTACCACGCGGCATTCATCGGCCTGGGCACGTTCCTGGCGAAGCGCTCACGGTCTGCGGGGCGCGTGCTCGCGGGCATCGGGCTTGCCTTGCTGCCGGTGGTGTTCATCGCGCTGTCGGCCCTGGTGGCGCTGGCGCCCGTTGTCGGCGTTCCCACGGCATTCGGCGTCGCCGCCGTCGCGCTCCTTCCGCTGCGGGCCGCGGGGCGGCTGTGGCACGGGACCTCCGCCACGTCGCTCGCGGTGGCGCTGTTCCCTTCCCTCCTGGCGGGGCTGCCGCTGATGGGCTGGGACGACGCGCCGTGGCTGCGCGTGCTGTGCGCGTTCGCGGGCGTGGTGGCGCTGGGGGCTTCGGTGTGGCGGGCCCGGACGGCGGAGGCCGGCAGGGCCTCGTTCGTCGGGGTGGGCGCGGCGATGTACGGCGCGCTCTGGCTGGCGGTCTTCAGCGTGGCGAGCGGTCCCTCCGGCTTCGATGCGCTGGAACCTGGGGGGCCCCTGTTCGCGGGCCTCGTGCTGTGGGCGGTGGCGCTCGGCGCGGTGGTGGCCGTGGCCTCGTCCACGGAGGCTGTCCGGGCGGCGTATCCTCGCGCGGCTCCGGTGGCCGAGACGCTGGCGCACGCGGTGGTCGCCAGCGGCGCGCTCGCGGGGGCGCTCGGCGCCTTCTCGCGCTTCCCGGGCGAGGACACCTGGGTGGACACCGCCTCCGTCTGCGCGCCCGTGCTGGCCGCGCTCGTGTTCTTCCTGTTGGAGTTCCGCCGGCGGGCCTTGGTGCATCCGGCCGTCATGGCCTCGCTGCTCGCGGGGGCGCTGGTGGCGCGCGTACAGGCGCCTGACGCTCCGGCGTGGTGGTGCTTCGGCGTCGCGGCGGTGGCGGCCGGGCTGTTGCTCCTGGCGCGCGTGACGAGTTCGGGAGGGCTGCGCAACCGGATCCTCGCCTGGGGTGTCGTCGCGTGCCTGGCGACGATGCCGGCCTTCTCGGTGCTGGCGTGGACCCAGGGGACGGACGCGCCCTGGCCCCAGGCGTGCACGGGCGCGGTCATCGCGTTCGCGGCCCACCTCGCGGGACGGTGGAGGTGGCGGGGTCTCCACTATCTGGGTGGTGTCGCGCTGCTCTTCGGGGCGCTCTCGGCCGTGGATGGAACTCCGTGGCTCGCGTCCAGCGCGGCGAGGCTGGGGGTCTTCTCGCTCGCGGCGGTGCTCTACGGCCTCGGCGGGCTCGCGCAGGCCGCGTGGGCGGAGCGCAAGGGGCTGCATGGCGCCTTCCAGCCCCTGGAGGACGTGTCGCTGGGCATCGCCGCGCTCGGGGTGGTGCGGGCGCTGGGGGTCGCGCCCGCGTTGCCAGACGCGCTCGCATGGGTCGCGGGGTCCCAGGCGGCGGTGCTCGCCTGCGTGCCCACGGCGCTGGTGACGGCGGTGCTGCTGCTCCGCGTCCGGCGCGACGGCAGCCGGCTCGTGAGCTTCCTCGCGGCCACGGGGCTCGCGCTCACGGTGTCCCAAGCCCTGGGCACGGTCTCCGACTTCGGCTCGGCGCGGGCCGCCCTCGTGGCCTCCGCCCTGGGGTTCGGCTTCGCGATCTTCGCGTTGCTTCGCGGCCGTGACGCTGGCGCTGGCAAGGTGCCGGCGGCGAAGGGCCGGCGGCTGCTGGACGTCCTCCCCCTGCCGCTCGGCGCACGGGGATGGCCGCTGTTCACGGATGGCTTCGCGTTCGCGGCGCTCGTGCAGGCCGGCTTCACGGTCGCCACGCTCCTCAACTGGGTCGCCCTGCCGACCAGCGCCGAGCGGCCAGAGGCCCTGCTCGCGGGAGTCCTGATCACGGCGGGCGCGCTCCTGGCGTTCGTGTCGCGCGGCTTCGTGGCGTTCCAGCTGCGGGGCTCGGTGGTGACGCTCGCCCTGGGCGGCGGGTTCATCGCGCTCACGGGAGTCGTCAATCGCGCGGGCCGGCCGCTTCCGCCCGACGTGTCCGCCTGGCGGCTGCCGCTCATCGGCATCGCGCTGTGGGCGCTGGCGCTTGTCTTGCGGCGCGTGGGTCCGTGGGTGGGCCAGCGCCTGGAGAGGCCTCGGCACGGGCCGCTGTACCACCAGGTGCCCCACGTGGGCGTGGCCGTGCTGGCCCTGTTGCTCCTGCGCTCCGCCGTCGCCGTGGGCCTGCCGGATCCGTCTCGCGCGCTGGGCCTGGTGCCTCCGCTCCTGGTGCTGGGGCCGGCGCTGTTGACGGTCCTGCTCGCGGCCTCGTTCCGCTCGCGGTTCCTGGCGCACGTAGGGCTGCTGCTGGGGCTTCCCGGCGCCGCGCTCTGGGCGGCGCAGCAGTCGCTGGTTGGAAGCGCCCTGGTGGCCCTGCTGCCTCCAGACGGGCAATGGATCCGCGCCACGGCGGCGCAGCTCTTCAACCCGGCGCTGGGCTGGCTCAACCCGGTGGCCTGGATGCCTCCGGGCGCAACCTCCTTCCTTCTGTGGCAGCGAGCGTTCGCGGGCGTCGCCGCGGCCGGGCTCGTCTACGCCGGGCTGTCGGTCGTGGTGGCACGGGTGGATGCGGGCCGCGCGTTCTTCCGGCGGCTGTTGTCCCTGCGGACGGATGAGGGTCCGGGCCCGTTCCTCGAGGCCCTGCACAGGGAAGCCCTCACGGCCGTGGCGCTCGTGGCGGCGGCGGCCTTCTTCCAGCCCGGTGTGACCGCGGCGGAGCTCGTCCTCGCCACCGGCGCCGTGCTGTTCGTGGGCGGTGCGCGCGGGCCGGGACGCGGCGTCCTGGGCGTGGGCCTGCTGCTGTTCGTCCATGCCCAGGCCCACCTGGCGCCGAGCTTCGAGGCGTGGCCGGGGCCCACGCTGGCGCTGCTGGGGCTCGCGGTGGTGGTCGTCGCGCCGTGGCTGGCGAAGCGCCGGGGCCACGACGAGGGCCGCACGCGGCTGCGCGCTCAACTGTCCGTGCTGCCCTACTTCGCGGCGGCGATGCTGTATGCGCTGGCCGTGACGGGTGACACGTCGCCGACGGTGGCCGTTCCCGTCCTCGCGTGGCGGATGCTTCAGGGCTTGGGCGGAACGTGGATGGTCTCCGCCGCGTTCCCCCTGACGCTCGGGCTCCTCGCGGCGACAATGCTCATCGCGGCGTTCCAGTGGCGCGGGGCACTCGCCGGGTTCATCGCGGGGCTCGGGACGATGGTGGCGGGAGGCGCCGTCGTCGCCACGGGGATGGTGTTCCTCGCGCGAAGCCTGGGACCGTCGGCGCCGGCGTACCTGGACCTCTTCACCCGGTCCGGTGCCGCGCTGGCGCTGGCCGCCGCGGGGAGCGCGCTGGTCCTTCACGTCGCCCGCCGCACGACCGCGCGCCGCCGGAGCGACGTCGCGGGAGGCATGGGCTGGGGCCGCGACCTGTGGCTCCTTGGGAGCGCGGCGCTGCTCGCGGCCGTCGCCGTGGGAGGCCGCGCTTCGGAGGACGTCCTGCCCGTGGCCCTCGCTGCCATCGGGCTGGCCGTGGGCGTGTCCCTGCACGCCGCGTGGCGCGAGCACACGGGCCGCCATGTGTACTTCGTGCAGATGGCGGTGGTGGGCGTCTACGCGCTGGTGCGCGGGCTGTACGCGCAGGGCCTCCGCCCCGAACATGACGCCCTCTTCGCGCTGTCGCTGGGCTTCGTCCTGGTGGGGGTGACGGTGCTGGCGCGCAGGGCGGGCGTGCGCCCCGTGGAGCAGGCGACGCGGCGGTTCGCGGCGCTCCTGCCCATCGCGGTGGCGATCATCCTTCCCAGCGATGCGACGGGCGATGCCGCCCTGTTCGCGGGAGGCTCGGGCCTCTTGTACGCGGCGCTGGGCGCGGTGGAGCGCAGCCGGATGTTCGGCGCGTTCGCGGCGGCCGCCTGCAACCTGGCGCTGCTGCTCGCCGCGCTCGCGTTCGGCCTGGAGGGGCTGGAGGTGTACCTGGCGCCGCTGGGGCTGCTGCTCCTGATGATGGGGCAGCTCTTCACGTCGAGCCTGCCGCACGCGGCGCGCAACGCGGTGCGCATCCTGGGCGGACTGCTGTTGTACGTGCCCGCGGCGGCGAAGCTGGCGGCCCGGATGGGCGAATCCGAGGACGGGACGTATGCGATTGTCTTTGGCGCCGTCTGTCTTCTGGGGGTGGCGGTGGGAATGGCCCTGCGGATCCGCGCCTACCTGGCGCTGGGGACGCTGTTCCTCCTGCTGGACGTGGTGTCCAACCTGCTGAACGCGGGGCTGCGGGACCACCGCATCGGCTTCCTGGTGATGACCCTCACCGGGCTCACCATCGTCACGGGGCGCGTGATGGCGACCCTCAAGCGCCAGGAGTGGGACCTGCTGCTGCGGCGCGTGCGGGTCCAGCTGCGGGGCTGGGATTGAGCGGACGGACGGATTCCGTGCATCGATTTCCGGTCCGGGGGCTCATCGGAAATGTGAACGCGACCTTCAAAACCCTGCCGGTGTGCCTGTTCCTGCTCCTGAGCGCGCGAGTGCAGGCCGCACCGCCCGCGGCCCCGAAGCCCGCGCCCACCCGCTCCGTGAGCGCCCCGTCCGACGCCGAGCGCTACGCGCGCCGGTGCCAGTCCCAGACGGCCCAGCGCATCGCCAGGCCCCAGGGCACGATGCTGTGGGGCACCAAGCGGGGCTGGGACCCGGAGAAGCCGACGGAGGAGCGCACCAGCGTGCTCGTCTCCGTGGCGCTGGACGCCCCGCGGCAGGCGGAGGCCGGGGTGACGGCCCTGCGCTTCGAGGATGGCCGCCTGTGGGCGGTCCCCGCACCGGAGAAGGGTGCGACGGCCAGCGACGTGGTGGGCACCGTGCTCCAGGGTACGTCCAGCGACGGCAAGCCGGTGGAGGTGGCCATCTGCGGCGCGGAGCCCGCGGCGGATGATCCGGGCCGGGTCTTCTACCGCATCGAGGCCTGGAACGCGGTGGCGCGCGAATGGGAGAACCCCTGCGTCGCGCTGGACCGTTCCCCCGCGCCCCGGGCGCTCGCGGTGGGCGGGGTGTGGGACGCGAGCGGCGCCCACGCGGACGCGGCGGACCGGTTCACCTTCGCGTGTGAGAACGGCGCCATCTCCAAGTGCATCCTCTGGGGTTACGCGCCCTGGGCCTCCCGCGACGGAAAGTCGCTGGCCGGCCTCCACCAGGCGTGCACCCGGCTGGCCCGCGCGGACTACTGCGGCAACGGCCGGAGCCACACGCGCCAGGACACCACCATCGACATCTATGACCGGCTGGGCGTGCTGGAGCGCGCGACCGAGGTGACCCGCGAGTGGGACCCGGCGAAGGGGTCCTTCGAGGCCGCCTGGGCCCCCGACGGCGCCACCTGTCTGTCCCGCACGAGGGACGGGCGCGCGCTGGACCTCATCCTCCAGGAGTGCCCCGGCCGGTTCCAGGCGGACACGGGTGACGCACGCGACGAGGGAGGCACCTGCACGGTGCGCCGCGGCGACGTGAAGCCCGGGGCCGCGCTGCTGCGCAACCTGTCCTACGGCCCCGCGAAGGCACCGTAGCTCAGCCTTCGGAAGGCGGTTCGCGCTTCTCGTCGAGGAGCTGGCTGAGGGTCAGGTCCAGCTGGCTGTCGACGAAGGCGATGAAGCTCTGGAAGTCCTCCGTGGAGAGGCCCAGCTGTTCCTGCAGGCGCTTCCGGGTCTCCGCGTAGACCTGCTGCTGCACCCGCTTCAGCCAGCGGGAGATGGTGGACTGGTTGACGCGGAAGAGCGGCGCCATCTCATACGTGGAGAGCCGGTCCGCGAAGTGGAGGCGGAGCAGATGACGGTCCTCGGCCGACAACGTGGCGGCGGCCTCACGCACGGCCTGACGGAAGGCCGCGTGGTGGCGGCGCTTCATCACGTCCAGCTCCGGATCCAGGCCCTGCGCGGGCAGCGCCTGGAACAGCTCCTCCGCGTCGTCTCCCGTCGAAGGCTTCTCCTGGCCCCGCAGCTTGTTGGTGATGCGGCTGGCGATGACGACCACCCAGCTCAGCAGGCCACCGCGCCCCGTGTAGTCCGCGATGGCGGGCGCGTGGCCGGCGTTGGCCACCAGGAGCTTCACGCCCACCCGCTGGCGGACCTCGTCGATCATCGCGTCGGGTTGGCGGAGGCTGCGCAGCCGCTCCGGCAGCCGGGCCAGGTAGTTGCGTTCGAAGGCCTCGTGCGCGGCGGAGTTGCCCTGAAGGCAGGCGCAGGCGAGGTACAGCTCCGCCAGGGACAGGCCGGAGACGAGCGGCGCGATGGGAGTGGTGGGGGTCGCCTGGGGGAGCCGTTCAGCGACGTGGGTCACGAAGCGCGCGGCGGGCAGCGAGACGGCCGGCCAGCGGGCCTGTGCGTCCTCCCAGGCGCGCGACAGCAGGGCGTCGAGTGCCGCGAGGTCCTCCGGAGAGGGGGACACGAAACGCGTCTTCGTGTGCGCGAGGAAGGTCGCGGCCAGTGCGGGCACCTGGGACATGCGCATGGCCATACCATGACGCGCCCCGGCCCGCCCTCACGCGCGTCGTCCGCCCGGTGCGGGGCGCCCTGTCCGCGTGTGTCATTGAACGCCGCGCGCCGCGTGGCTAGCGTGAAGGCACGGACTCCGTGAGCGCGCCCCCTTCCAGCTGCCTGACCGACGAGATCCTGGTCGAGCTCCTCGAGGACCAGCTGACGGACGAGGCGCTGGCGCAGGTGCACCGCCATGCCGCCGGCTGCGGCGAATGCCGGAGCCTGCTCGCCACGCTCACCCCCGGCATCCAGCGTTCGTCCGTGGATGACTTGGAGTCCTCCGGAGACCGGGACACGGACAGCCTCCCGCCGGAGCCGGAGCCCTGGACACCGCCGCCGTCGTTCGACGCGTTCCGCCTGGAGCGCCCGCTGGGCCGGGGCGGGATGGGCATCGTCTACCTGGCGCACGACACGTCGCTGGACCGGCGCGTGGCGGTGAAGTTCATGGCGGCGGCGCAGCCGGATGAACGCTTCCGCGACCTGTTCACGACGGAGGCCCGGGCGCTCGCGCGGCTGCAGCACGCGAACATCGTCAGCGTGTTCAGCGTGGGCGCGGTGGACGGCCATCCGTACATCGTCTCCGAGTACGTCGTCGGGGAGACGCTCGCGGAGCTGCCCCTGCCGGTGCCGTGGCGCCGGGTGCTGTCACTGGGCGTGGGCCTGGCGCGGGGGCTGTCGGCGGCGCACCGCCAGGGCGTCCTCCACCGCGACCTCAAGCCCTCCAACGCGCTCGTCACGCGCGAGGGCGAGGTGAAGCTGCTCGACTTCGGCCTCGCCGAGCGCTTCGAGGTGGGCGCGGAGCTGGCGTCCGGCACGCCGTTGCTCGTGGGCACCCTGCCCTATCTGGCGCCGGAGGTGCTCGCCGGAGGACCGGCGTCCGCCCGCAGTGACCTGTACGCGCTGGGGCTCATCCTCCATGAGCTGTGCACGGGACAGGTGCCCCGCCGCGCCTCGCGCAAACCCGAGGACACGCCAACGCGCGCCGCGCTGGGCCCGGAGGTGGACCCCGACTTCGCCGCGATGATCCTGCGCTGTCTCGCGGGGGATCCGCTGGAACGCTTCGGTTCGGCGGAGGCGCTGAGCGAAGCGCTGGAGCAGTTGGAGCGCTCCATCGCGCCCGCGCCGCTGGCCGCCGGCAATCCCTATCGCGGACTGGCGCCGTTCGCGGCGGAGCACCGGGCGCTCTTCTTCGGACGCGAGGGAGACATCCGCGCCGTGCTGGAGCGTCTGCGCACGCGGCCGCTGGTCCTCGTCGCGGGCGACTCCGGAACAGGCAAGTCCTCGCTGTGCCGCGCGGGGGTGCTGCCCCGGGTGGCGGCCGGAGACCTGGGCGACGGACGGGAGCCGCACGTCATCACGCTGTGGCCCGGCCACCGCCCGCTCGAAGCGCTGGCCGCCGCGCTCGCGCCGGTGCTGGGACGCAGGGAGGCCGAGCTCGTCACCGCCCTCACGGACACGCCGGCCTGGCTGGGACAGGCGCTGCGCGAGACGCATGGGCGCGGACGCGGGCTGCTGCTCTTCATTGATCAGCTGGAGGAGCTGCTCACCCTCTCCGACCCCGGACAGGCGGCGCACTTCGCCCGCCTCCTGGGAGAGCTGGCCCTGCCGTCGGCGGGAGTGCACGTGCTGCTGGCGGTGCGCGGCGACTTCCTCACCCGCCTCTGCGCGCTGCCGGGCCTGGGAGAAGAGGCGGAGCGGGCGCTCTACATCCTCCGGCCGCTGTCACCTGAAGGAGTCCGCGAGGCCATCGTCGGCCCGGCCCGCGCGCGGGGCGTGGCCTTCGAATCACCGGAACTGGTGCAGACGCTGGTCGCTTCCACGGCGCACGGCGTGGGCAGCCTCCCGCTGCTCCAGTTCGCGCTCGCCGAGTTGTGGGAGCGCCGCGACTCCGCCAGGGGCCGCATCACGGGTTCCGCGCTGGAGGCGATGGGCGGCGTGGCGGGAGCGCTGTCCCGGCATGCCGACGGCGTGCTCGCGCGCATGAGCCCGGCGGAGCACGCGGCGGCGCGGCGACTGTTGCTCCAACTGGTGACGGCGGAAGGCACGCGCATCGAGCGTGGCGCGGAGGACCTCGCCGACGCCTCGGATGCCACCTCCCGCGCGGCGCTGGGCATGCTCGTCGAAGGCCGGCTGTTGCACACGCGCACCGTGAATGGCCTGCCGCGCTGGGAGATCGCCCACGAGTCGCTCATCCGGAGCTGGGGCACGCTGCGCGACTGGCTGGACGACGACATCGGGCACCGCGTGCTGCGCAAGCGCGTGGAGGCGGCGAGCACGGAGTGGGACCGCCTGCACCGAGCCAACGAAGCCCTCTGGGGTCAGCGTCAGCTGGACGAGGTGCGGCTGCTGGACCCCACCACCCTGGCCTCCCGGGAGCAGTCCTTCCTGCAGGCGTCCCACCGGGCCGTGCGACGCGCGCGCTGGGGACGGGGGCTCACCGCGCTCGTGCTCGCGCTCGCCGTCCTCGCGTCCTACGGAGGCCTGCGGCTCCAGGCGTACCTGGAGGACTCGCGCTTCATCGCCGCGGAGCTGGGCACCGCGAGGGAAGCGCTGGGCTCCGGCCGTACCCTCGTCGCGAAGGCGCTCGCGAGCCGCGAGGAGTCGCTGGCGATGTTCGACGGCCGGCCGCCCTCGTCGTTGGGCCCGGAGACCGCGACGGATGCCACGGGCCTCCGCAGCGCCGCGGAGAAGCGGTGGACGGAGACGCTCGCCCTGCGCGACCAGGCGGAAGCCGCCTTCACCCGCGCCAGCCGGAGCCTGGAGCGCGGCCTGGACCGCGATCGCCACCATCCCGACACGCGCCGGCTCATCGCCGAGGTCCTGTCCGAGCGGGTGCTCCTCGCGGAGGCGTTCCACCAGAGCCACGAGCGCGACGCCTGGCTGCAACGCCTGGAGCAGGAGGTGGACTCCGCGAAGGAGGGCGCAGCGTCCCTGCGGCGGTTCCATGAGCCAGCGGAGCTGACGGTGGAAAGCACGCCACCGGGGGCTCGCGTGTCCATCGCGCGCGTCATCCGGAGCGAGGGGCCGTTCCGCCGCGAAGCCGTTGCCGGCGCCGGGACCTCGCGCTTCGTCCTGTCGGAGGGCTCGTACATGCTCCACTTCACGCAGCCAGGACGGGTGCCCGTGGACGTTCCGGTATTCCTCACGCACGGCGCCCGGGAAGCGTTGCGCCTCGCGCTCCCCACGCAGGTGCCCGAAGGGTACGTCTACATCCCGCCGGGGTGCTTCCTCCTGGGCAGCGCCGAACCGGAGGTGGTGCGCCGCTTCACCTTCAGCCCGCCCATGCATCGCTACTGCCTCACCGGCGGCTACCTGGTGGGCCGCGACGAGGTGACGTTCGGAGACTGGCTGACCTATCTGGAGGACCTGCCACCGGATGCACCCGCGAGGCGGATCCTCGAACAGCCGCACTTCGGCGACGGGGGCACCATCACGCTGCGGTGGAAACAGGGCACGGGCTGGATCTTCACCTTCCATCGCACGCGCGAGGAGTTCCGCACCGCGAAGGAAGGCGAACCCCTGCTCTACGCGGAGCGCACCCGGCACGCGAGCGTCGACTGGAAACAGCTCCCACTGTCCGGTGTCTCCGCGCAGGACCTGGAGGGCTACTTCTACTGGCTGCACCGGACGAAGCGGCTGCCGGGAGCGCGCCTGTGCGGCCAGCACGAATGGGAATACGCGGCCCGGGGCGCGGACGGCCGCCGCTATCCGCATGGCGACCAGCTCCAGCCCGACGACGCCAACATCGACGCGACGTATGACCGGCGGCCCCTGGCCTTCGGACCAGACGCGGTGGGAACGCATCCCGCGTCGGTGAGCCCGTTCGGCCTGCGGGACATGGCGGGCAATGCCTATGAGCTCACGCGCTCCGTGACGCCGGAGTTCGGCAGCGTCGTGCTCCGGGGAGGCTCCTGGTATTACGACTCCTTCGTCGCGGCCAGCGCCGACCTCTCCCCCGGTGACGCGACCGCGCGGGACGTCCGCAGCGGCGTGCGCGTCTGTGCTTCGTTCGACCCGCGCTGAGCGCGCTTCAGCCAATCACATACACGCGGTTCGGGATGCCGTCCTCGGTGACATGGCGATCCAGGCGCATCCCGAGCCGCTCCGCCACGCGGAGGGACGCGGTGTTCTCCGGGTGGATGATGGCCACCAGGGGAACGTGTGGCAGGTGCCGCGCCGCCAGCGCCAGGGCGGCACGGGACACCTCCGTCGCGTACCCGGAACCCCACGTCTGGGGTGTGAACCGGTAGGCGAGGTTGAGCACGCGCTGGCCATCCAGCTCCTTGTGGCGCACACCGCCCAGGCCCACGACGACGCCGGGCGCTTCCAGCCGCTCCACCAGCCAGTAGCCCACGCCGTCGCGCGCCCAGTCCTCCAGCCAGAGGCCCAGGGTCTTCCGCGCGTCGTCCAGCGTCTGCATGAAGCCGCGGCGGCTGAAGCGGTTCGTCGCCGGATCCGAGTGGAGTGCGAAGACCGCGTCCAGGTCGCTCTCACGGATGGCGCGGAGCAGCAGCCGGTCGGTGGTCGTGCGTTCGAAGTCCTGGATCATGCCGGGCAGTCTACGTGAGCCAGTTCCAATCCAGGGCGTCCAGGAGCGGGAGCGATCCCCTGCGTCGCCGCGCGGAGACCTCCTCGCGCCACGCGTCCCGTCCCCCTGGGAGCGGCCAGGCGCGCGAGACGGTTCCTCGCGGGTCGGGGGTGAAGTTGAGGAGCAGCATGCGGTTGACGCGGTCGACGACCTCCGGCGTGGCCCCGGCGCGCAGCTGGAACTCCGCGCTGAACAGGGCGCCCTCCTCGCGGACGGCGTTCTCGGGGCGGGGCCGGTCGATGAACGGCCACAAGCCCAGGAGCGGTGGCTCCACGCCCTCGAGCAGCGCCGCGTGCAGCCGGTCATGGCCATCCAGCACCAGCCACTTCGCCAGGATGTCCACGTAGAGCAGCACCACGGGTGGCAACGTCCCGTCCCTCGCGCGCTTGCGCCAGCTCTTCACGCGCCCATCTTCAGGCGAGGAGAGCGCACGCAGCGCGAGCACGGCGCCTGGCCGTTGTGCGGGCAGCGTCTCCCACCAGTCCTCCTTCCACGCGAACAGGAACTGCGTCAGGGCGGCCAGCGAGTGCGGCGGCTGGGGAGGCTGACCGAAGCCCCACTCCATGGGGGAGACGGGATGCCGCTCCGCCTTCTCCGCGGGGATGGCGCGCACGGGGCGCAGACACCAGTGCCCGGCGTGGAGCACCGGCAGCGGGGCCTCCACGAGCGCACGTGCCAGCCGCCATCCCCAGGCGTCCCACCAGACCTCGGAACCGGAGGGCGCCTCCACGGCGCGGACCTCGGGTGCGGACAGCTGAGGCAGGACCCAGGGGGCATGGGCCGTTCCCCGGAGGAAGACGGCGCGGTCCCAGTAGGAATCGATGCGGGTCCAGAGCAGCGTCTGCCCCGCGCCGCGCAAGCGGATCCGGTAGTCCGGAGCGGCCTCCAGGTGCAGGGCGGGCCGCGGCGCCCAGCGGCCCGCGGCGGGCACGTGCAGCAGCAGTCCGGGACCCGGGGTCTCCAGCCCCCAGCTCCGGGTGTCATCCGCCACGATGGAGACACCCGGATTCATGCGTCGCGCTCCTCCTCAGGCCCCGCCAGCAGGGTTGCTGGAGCGTACCCCGTGGGACGCCCGTGCCGCCGACCGTCCGCCAGGCATGCAGCCGTGCATGAACGCTCGCCTCCCCCTGCCGTATCGCCAGGCCGGCCCCCACCTTGAGGCAGGAGGTGACATCACCATGGCGGACCGGATGACCGAGAAGCAGCACGACCTCGAGCGGCAACAGGCGTTGGATCGACTGCGCGAGGAGGAGAAGAAGGACCTGGAGGTGGAGGCTCATCGCGGCGCGCGTCCCCTGGAAGGCTTCGCGGGAGGCCACACCACGTGGACCGGCGACCAGGACGATGAGGCCGCGGCCCGCGTGCACGCCGGTGACGCCGAGGCCTCCTGGGAGGCCAGTGAGCGGCAGGCCCGGTTGGAGCCCGCCGAGCCCCAGTCCGAGGACGAAGACGACTCCGGACTGCGCCGCGAGTAGCGGTCCTCAGCGAGAGCCCACACCCCACAGCTGGCGCGCTTCTTTCGCGATGAGGCCGGGATACTCCTCGGGGAAGAAGAGCCGGGCGTCCGGCACCCGCCGCACGCCCCGGGAGTTGCCCAGCGTGCGGTCCAGGTAGTCGGCGCTGGAGGGCGAGAAGATCGTATCGCCCATGCCCCAGACGATGCGGGCCGGCACGCGACAGCGCTTGAGCGCGGGCTCGATGCCCGCGAGCGAGTTCTCCCGCGCCGAGCGGACCAGCGGCGCGAAGTAGTATTCAATGGCCTCGTCGGTGGGCTGGGAGGGATGGGTGTATGTCATTCCCCCAATGCCTGTCTCAGACCGGGCCAGCGCCTTGTCCACGAGCCACGGCGCGAGCCAGTTGTCCACGTAGGCACCGGCGCGGGCCAGCTCGATGACGGGCAGGACGGCGGGAGGTGGGCATTCACTCTCCACATCACAGTTGGTCAGGAGCAGGGTCCGGACGCGCTCCGGGTGCTGGGCGACGAAGAGTTGCGCCACGGCGCCCCCGCTGTCGTTCGCGACCAGGTCGAAGCCTATCACTCTCACCCGCGCAGCACCGCCAGCCCACGCAGGAAGTCCTCCGGCAGCGGTGACTCCACCTGGACGACCTGGCCCGTCGCGGAGGACGGCGACTCCAGGCGCCACGCGTGCAGGGCCTGACGACCCACCGCGAGCGCCGCCGGGTGCTTGCGCGCCTCCTCCGTGCCGTAGAGCGAATCCCCCAGCACCGGGAAGCCCGCTTCGGACAACTGCACACGGATCTGGTGCGTGCGCCCCGTGTCCAGGTCGATGTCCAGGAGCGCCCCCTCGCGGAACCGCTCGCGCACCGTGAACGTCAGCGCCGCCCGCCTGGCGGAGGGCACACGGGTGGTGAAGCGGCGCGGGTCCTTCGGGTCCCTCGCGTACGGCCCTTCCAGCCTCCCGGTGTCCGGCGGACGGCCCAGCACCAGCGTCTGGTAGCGCTTGTCCACGCGCTTCTCCTGGAACGCCTTCAGGAGCGCCGCCACCGCGTCATCCGTCCTGGCCAATGCCAGACATCCGCTCGTCTCGCGGTCCAACCGGTGCACCACGCCCGGCTGCGCCACGCCCTCCACGTCGAACGGTGGGCACCGCGCCGCGAGCAGCCCCACCACCGACGCCGCCCGCCCCTCCGGCTCCACCACCAGCCCCGGCGGCTTGGCCACGATGACGAGCGCCGCGTCGTCGTACAGCACCGGCAGCTCCGGCCCTTCCACGGAAGCATGCGGCGACGGCCGGGGCTCCGGCGTCTCCAGCGTGAGCTCCTCGCCGCCCCACAACTTGCGCGTGGCCTGCGCCTTCTTGCCCCGGATGCGCACCCTTCCCGCGTCCAGCAGCGCGCGCGCCCGCTCCGGCGTGAGGCCCGGGACGTGCTTCGTCAGGAAGCGGTCGAGCCGCTCGCCAGCAATCTCCCGGGGAACCACGAGAACCTTGTGCCGCGTCATGCCTTTCCCCGTCTCCCAAGGCAGGCAGGGAGTCAACCACCGTGTAGGCGTGCACCCACCGAGCATGCGTCAGGGGTGCGCAGTAGAAAGGGGCCCCCGTGGCCACCTCCCTGTTCTCCCGTTCGGGCTCCGCCCGGGCCCTGTCCCACCGCGACTTCACCCTGCTCTGGCTGGGCACGCTCGTGTCGAACATCGGCACGTGGATGGAGTCCGTCGCCCTGGGAGTCTACGTCACGGAGGTGACGGGCCAGGCGGCCTGGACGGGCGGCGTCGCCGCGCTGACGCACCTGCCCTCGCTGGTGCTCGCGCCCCTGGGTGGCGCGCTCGCGGACCGCTTCGACCGGCGCACCTTCATGGCCGTGTGCGTGTGCGTGCAGGCGCTGCTGGCCGCGTTGCTCACGGTGCTGGCCGGCACCGGGCACCTGTCGGTGCCGTGGGTGGCGGCCATCTCGCTGCTCAACGGCGCCTTCAGCACGCTGGTCATCCCCTGCGCCACGGCGCTCACCGTGGCCGTCGTGCCCCCGGAGGACCTGCACAACGCGCTCAGCCTGGACTCGGCGCAGTTCAACCTGGGCCGCATCATCGGCCCGGTGCTGGCCGCGCTCGTGCTGACGAAGGTGGGCATCGCCGGGGCGCTCTTCGTCAACACCCTGTCCTTCCTCGCCGTGCTGCTCGCGCTCGCGGCGATGCGCGGCGCGGCGGCGAACGCCCTGCCCTCGAAGGTGGAGGCGCTGTGGGCCGGCATCATGCGGGGCGTGCGCCTTGCGTGGACGGACCCGGGCATCGCGCTCGCGCTGGGCTCCGGGGCGCTGGTGGGCCTGCTCATCTCTCCCTTCGTGGGCCTGGTGCCGGTGTTCGCGCTGAAGGTGCTGGGCGGAAATGCGACGACCACGTCCATGCTGCTCACCGCTCAGGGGACGGGCGCGGTCATCGCGGCGTTCGGCTCGGGCGCCCTCGTCGCGAGGATGGGACGGCAGACCTTCCTGGAGGCCGCGCTGCTGCTCGTGGGGCTGTGCTCCGCCGCCTACTGGCTGTCCCCCACGCTGCCGGTGGCCCTGGTGACGCTGTTCATCCTGGGCGCCGTGTACCTCGTCGCCTTCACCGGCCTGAAGACGGTGTGTCAGGCGCGCACGCCGCCGGAGCTGCAGGCGCGAGTGAGCAGCCTGTTCCTGCTGCTGGTGAACGCGGGCTACATCCTGGGCGTCTGGGGACAGGGCGCGCTGTCGGACCGCGTGGGCGTGCGGCCCATCACCGCCGGCTGCGCCCTGCTCTTCTTCGGCATCGTGGTGGGGATGCGGACCCTGCGCTCGCGGGGTCTGGCCGCGCTGGGCACCTGAAGCGTCAGCTCCCCGCGGGCGCCTTCACCGGCAGCAGCGCCAGCACGCGCGCGAGCACCGCGACACCCTCCTCGTACTCCGGAAGGTCGATGTGCTCGTTCGGCGTGTGGTCCAACGCCGCATCGCCTGGGCCGTACGCCACCGTGGGCACGCTCCACGCGGAGGCCACGGTGTTCCAGTCGGACGTGCCCGTCTTCAGGCGCAGCGTGGGCTTCACGCCGCGCTCGCGGATGGCCTGCTTGAAGACGCGGGAGAGCGCGTCGTTGCCGTTCGTGGAAACAGCGTCCTTCTTCGCCACGGTGCGCACCGTCACGGTGGGCGCGGTGGCCAGGGCCGCGAGCAGGGCATCAATGTCCGTGGACGGGCCGGTGCGGATGCTCACCGCGGCCGTGGCCCACTCCTCCGTCTCCGTGGCGCCGGTGTGGAAGGCGTTGAGGGAGGGCAGGTTCTGCTCGAAGAGGGACGGACGCTCGCGGTTCCAGTCGTCACACAGGCGCTTGAGCGCGTTCCACGCGTCGATGACGTGTTCAGCGGCGGCGCGGTAGTCGCGGCTCGCGGTGTGACGGCGGCTGGCGCGGTGCTCCAGGTCCAGGCGCAGGAGTCCCTTGTAACCAATGGTCACCGCGTGCGCGCCACTGGGCTCGCCGTTGATGACGAAGTCCGGTGCGTACTGCTCGCGCACGTGCAGGGCACCGCGCGTGATGGCGACCTCCTCCTCCACGCAACCCAGCAGCAGGAACTGCTTGCCGGCGCGCTCCGCGTCGTCCAGCAACTCCACGGCTTCGATGAACGCGCACAACGGCCCCTTGGCGTCCACCGCGCCGCGGCCGTAGAGCTTCTGGCCCTCCAGCCGCACGGGCACTTCGCCGGGCACGGTGTCGATGTGGCCCAGGAACGCGATGACGGTGTCCCCGTCTCCGTAACGGGCGACGGCGTTGCCCACGGCGTCGGTGTGCGCCCGCCAGCCGCGCGCGCCCAACCGCTCCACCAGCGCTCCGGCGAAGGAGGCCTCCTGGTGGCTGGGGCTGTACTGCTCCACCATCCACCGCAACAAGTCGACGCCCGGCTCACGCGCCCGCATCCGCCCCGCCTTTTTCGCGAAGGGTGAACTTCGTACCGCCCGCCTCCTCCAGCGCGGAGAACACCGGCCGCGCCACGCGCGACGCGCTCACGTACGCGGCAGGGACTCCGCCCTGCAGCGCCCGGCGCACGGCCTCCAGCTTGTAGCGCATGCGGCCACCCGCGAGCGGCATGCAGCCCTCGACGTCGTCGCTCGAACGCACCAGCGTCGAGGGGTCTTTCGGATCCGCGAGCAGCCCCGGCACGTTGGAGAGGATGATCAGGGCCTTCGCGCCCAGCGCCGCCGCGATGGACGAAGCCACGTGGTCCGCGTCCACGTTCACGAGCACGCCGTCCTCCGTCACCGCCGGAGGGCACACGACCGGCACGTAGCCGCCATCCAGGAGCATCCCCAGGAGCGCCGAGTTCACCGACGAGACCTCTCCGGCCAGGTGCTCGCGGTCGATGCGCATCCGTCCGTCCGCATCCTGCAACTTGAGCGGCGGGCGCCTGCGCGCGGTGAGCACGCGGCCGTCCGCGCCGCACAGCCCCAGCGCGGGGATGCCCTTCGCGAGCAGCGCCAGCACCACCGCCTTGTTCACCTCACCCACCCACGCCATGGTGAGCGCGCGAAGCGTGGACGCATAGGTGAGACGCACGACGTTGCCGTTCGCGGTGGTCGCCTCCGGGCGCTCCAGGCCCAGCGAGCCCAGGAGCCGATCACCGGCCTCCGAGCCGCCGTTGACGACGACGACGCGCTCGCCCTGGCGGACGAGCTCCACCACGTCCGCGCAGACGTTCTCCAGGTCCACGCCCGCCGCGCCGCCAATCTTCACGACGACGGGACGGCCAGCCGGAGTGGCGGGACTCGCGCTCATCCGATGACGCTCGCGCCACCGTCCACGAGTTGCACGGTGCCGGTGATGAAGGACGCGCGTTCACTGGCGAGGAACACCGCCGCGGCGGCGAACTCCTCCGGGAGGCCCACGCGCTTGAGCGGGATGTGCGCGCCCATGGCGCGAAGCCCGGCCTCGACGTCACCCGCGCCACCGGCGGTGCGCTCCACGGGCGGCGTGCGCATGTAGCCCGGCGCCAGCACGTTGACGGTGATGCCGCTGTCGCCCAGCTCCTGCACCAGCGCGGCGGAGAAGCCGACGATGCCCATGCGCGCGAAGCCAGACAGCGCGAAGCGGGCCACCGGCCGGTGGACCGTCTCCGAGGTGATGAACAGCACGCGTCCCCACCCGGCCGCCTTGAGGTGGGGCAGCGCCGCGAGCGCCAGGGAGATGGGCGGCAGGAGCACCGCGTCCGCCGCGCTCCGGTACGCGTCCACGCCGAAGGTGGAGGCCGGGCCCGGAGGCGGGCCACCACTGTTGGTGACGACGACGTGCAGCGCGCCCAGCTTCGCGACCACGTCGTCCACCCAGCGGCGCACCTCCGCGTCGTCCTTCACGTCCACGCGCGTCGCCAGCACGCGGCCACCGCGCGCCACGGACTTGAGCCGCGCTTCGGCCTGGGCCAGCCGGTCCGTGTCCCGAGCACCGATGGCGACATGCGCGCCTTCCTTCGCCAGTTCCTCAGCGACGGCGAGTCCCAGCCCGCTGGAGCCTCCAGCGATGAGCGCGACCTTGTTGGCGAGTCCCAGTTCCATCCGCGTCCCTCCAGAAGTCGGCGCACGGCGGCGCCCGAGCGAGCACACCGCACGCCACCGAACCGCGCATTCGCGGGTCGCGGTCCAGTCCGGACCCGCCTGACATCCGCTCCGCTGACCGCACCACGCCCGCCGAAACCCATCCGGCGTACGTCATTCCCGTCCAGACCAGTCCCCTCGTCCCCTGCCGCCCCGCGTCACCC
>NZ_RAWE01000016.1 GCF_003611695.1 Corallococcus carmarthensis
ACCCCGTAGAGCCCCACCGCCGCCAGCACCAGCGCCACCCCCGCGAAGAGGCTCGCCAGCAGGAGATAGAAGCGCAGCGGCGCCACCGTTCCATCCACCACCGACGCCAGCGTCCGCACGCTGCCCACCGCGAGGTTCGCGTCGAGCGCCCGGACCTCCGTCCGCACCACCCTGGCCAGCGCGAGCGGCTCTCCTGAAGTGCGCAACACCAGCGTCATCTCCGTGGTCCGCGTCTGCTCATAGGGTACGTACACCTCCGGCGCGGCGGGCGCGGCCAGCCCCTCCGTGGCCAGGTTCGCCACCACCCCCACCACCCGGCCACCGAAGGCGCCGTTGCCCAGGTCCATGTCCGTGTCCACGGTGCGGCCCAGCGGGTCCTCTCCCGGCCAGAAGCGCCGCGCCGCCTCCGCGTTGATCAACACCGCGCGCCCACCCGCGCCCCGGTCCTCTGGCAACAGCCCCCGGCCGCGAAGCACGGGCGCGCGCAATGCCTCCAGCGCCCCCGGCGTGACGATGCGGATGCTGGCCTGCCAGGGCTCCGTGCCCGGTGCTACCGGCCGCTGTGGGTCGCGCACCGCGAGCGTCCAGCGCTGCCCCTCCATGGGCAGCGCATTCACCGCGCCCGCTGCTTTCACGCCGGGCAGGGCCCGCAACCGTTCGAGGAGCCCGTCGTAGAACGCCGCGGGCGCCGCGCTGCCAAACGCGTAGCGGATGGGCGGCAGGTCGAGCTTCACCGTCAGCACGCCCTCGGGCTGGAAGCCCGGGTCGATTCGCCGCAGGTGCACGAAGCTGCGCAGGAGCAGGCCCGCGCTCACCAGCAGCAGCACCGCCAGCGCCGTCTCCGCCACGATGAGCGCCGCGCGAGTGCGGTGGTGGTGCGCGGCGCCTCCCGCGCCCTCGCCCGTGGTCCGCAGCACGCGCGCCAGCTCCACCCGCGATGTCTGCCACGCGGGCACCAGCCCGAAGAGGAGCGTGGTGAACACCGACAGGCCGGCGGTGAACGCCAGCACCGTGCCGTCGAGCGACACCTCCTCGATGCGCGGAATGTCCCGAGGCCCGAACGCCGCCAGCGCATCCAGCGCCCACATGGCCGCGAGCAGCCCGGCCACCCCGCCCAGCACCGACAGGAGCGCGCTCTCCACCAGCAGCTCCCTCGCGATGCGCCCCCGGCTGGCGCCCAGCGCCAGACGCACGGACGTCTCTCCCTCACGCGACGCGGCCCGCGCCAGCAGCAGGTGCATGAGGTTGGCGCACGCGATGAGCAGCACCAGCCCCACCGCGCCCAGCATCAGCAGCAACGAGGGGCGCACCTGGCCCAGCAGCACGTCGCGCAGCGGCTCCACGCTCGCGCCCATGTCCGCGTTCGTCGCCGGGTACCGCGCCGCCAGGCTTCGCGCGACCGCCGTGGCGTCGGCCTTCGCCCGCGCGAGGCTCACCCCCGGCGCCAGCCGCCCATACACCTCCAGCCAGTGCGCGCCGCGCGCCTCCGGCTTCGTCATGGACTCGTCCTGCACGAGGGGCGTCCACAGCTCCGCGCGCGAGGGGAAGTCGAACCCCGGCGCCATCACGCCCACCACCGTCCACGGAAGGGGGCCGCCAAGGTGCAGCGTACGGCCCAGCACGTCGGGGCTGCCTCCAAAGCGGCGCTGCCAGAGTGCATGCGACAGCACCGCGACCTGGAGCGCCCCCGGCGCGTCATCCCCGGGCTGGAGCGCGCGGCCCAACTGCACTCGGGGCCCCAGCACCTGGAAGAACCCGGCCGTCACCATCCCGGACTGCACCTTCATGGGCGAGGCCTCCGTGCGATCCGCCCCGAGCGTCACCCTCACGGGCGCCACGCCGGCGAGCCCCTCGAAGGCCCGCGTCTGTTCGCGCAGGTCCCGCAGGTCCGGCGGCGAGGTCGGCCCCGCGCCCTGCCTCCCCACGCTGAACAGCCGCACGAGCCGCGCGTCGTCGTGCATGGGCAACGGCCGCAGCAGCACCGCGTGCACCACGCTGAAGATGGCGACGTTGGCGCCAATGCCCAGCGCCAGCGTGGCCACCGCCACGAAGGTGAAGGTGGGGCTGCGACGCAGCCGCCGCAGCGCGAGCCGGAGGTCCTGGAAGAGGGAGGCCATGTCGGACGCGCTTGAGCATGGCGCATGCCACGGAGGCGGGACAGTCACTCCCTGGCGGTAGGCGGAAAGGCACGCGCCACCCGCTGACCGGCGCTGGGAATCCACATCCCGTTTCCGGACACGCAAGCGGGCTCGAATGCATCCCGGGTCCGAAATGATGGGAGGGCGTTCCACCCAGGGGCGCCCTCCCGTTCATGTTTCAGCGAGGACTCATTCCGCGCGCGACCGCTTGCGCCGGGTGGCCAGCGCGACGAGCGCCAACCACGCGAGCGGCGCCACCGGGGCCGCGCCGCAGCCGCAGCCGGAGTCGTCTTCGGTCGAGGGCTTGCTCGTGCCCGCGTCCGGGGTGCCCGTGCCGGCGTCGGTGCCCGCATCCGGCTGCTCCGCCTCGCAGCTCCCGTCCCCGACGCAGACCGTCACCGTGGCCTCGGCCGGGACTCCCGCCGTGTCCACCACCACGAGGCGCACCGTGTGCGGGCCCGGCGCCAGGCCCGTGGTGTCCCAGCGGTTGTGCTCGCCACCGAAGTGGAAGTGATTGTCCGAACGGATGTCCGTGTATTCCAGCGTGCCGTCCACGTAGAAGCCGGCGGCGGTGCAGCCCACGTCGTCCACGCAGTCGCCGAAGAACTCCGCCATGGCGCCGGACACGCGCTCGCCCTGGGTGGGCCGGGTGAGGACGGCGCGCGGCGGCTCATCCGCCTTCGTGGTGATGGTGAAGGTCTGCTCCGCGTCCGGCGGCACGCCGTTGGCCGCGCGCACGCGCACGTCCACGGGGCCCACCGCCGAAGGCGTCCAGGTGATGAGACCGGTGGCCGCGTCGATGCTCATGCCCTGCGGCACCGTGCCCTCCAGCGAATACGTGGGCTGCGGCCGGCCCACCGCCTCCACGTCATAGCGGTACGCGCCCCCCACCACGGCGGTGGTGACGGGCGTGGAGGAGATGGCGGGCGGGAGCACCTCGTCGTCCGCCTCCACGGCCTCCAGCGTGCGCGCGTCCAGTCCCGGCATGGCGACCGTGATGGTGGCCACGCCGTCCACGTTGTCCGCGTCCTGCGCGGCCTGGAGCGTGACGGTCTTCGGCGTGTTCCAGTTGGCCGTCGTGAACGCGAGCGTGGCCCCGGAGGCCACGGTGATGTCCGCATCCCCCTGGGTGGGCGCGACGGTGACGGTGACGTTCGACGTGGGCTTCAGGGAGAGCGACACGTCGAAGGTGGCGGTGCCGCCCTCGGGCACGGAGACCCGGGCGGTGGACACCACCAGCCGGGGCGAGTTGTTGTCGATGGTGGTGGCCACCACCGCCTCGTCCGTCAGGCCCTCGGAGGACACGGTGAAGGTGGCGGTGTCCGCGACCGCGTCCGCGTCCTCCACCGCCTCGAGCACGACGACCTGGGGCACGCTCCAATCGGCCGGAGAGAAGGTGAGGGTGCCGCCGCTGATGACTCCCAGGTCCTCGGAGCCGCCCAGGGCGCGCGTCACCCGCACCGTCACGGGCGCGGCAGGCGCCTGGGCCAGCCGCACGGTGAAGGTCGCGCGGCCCCCTTCCATCAGGCGCAGGTTGAGCCCGGACACGACCAGCTTCTGGCCGGAAGCCACCGGAGCCACCCGCCGCACGACGTTGGCGGTGTGCCCGATGGCGTAGAGCGCACCGTCCGGCCCCACGCTCATGTCCACGCTGGAGGAGAAGCCCGTCCCCCATTCATCCACCGTCGCCACCGAGTCATCCGCCGCCAGCGTGGCGCGCGTCACCTGGCCGGAGTTGTAGTCGCCAAAGAAGTAGTTGCCGCGGTACTCCGGCGGGAAGAGGGTGGCGTCGTAGAAGGTGCCGCCGGTGATGGAGCCGCCCAGGGCCTGCGTCGTCGCGGTGCCGCCGCCGCTGCTCGCATCCGGCAGGCCCGGCTGGGCCACCGTGAAGGTGGTGGTGCCCGGCGCGTTGTTGGCGCTGGCGACGTAGAACTCGCCGTTGAAGCTCGTGTTCCCCACCCCTTCGAGGGTGAGCCGCTCCCCCTTGCGGAAGCCGTGCGACCCCGTGGTGGTGAACGTGGTGACGCCCCCGCTGCGCACCGCGCCCGTGGCGGTGAGGGGGCGCGCGTCGACGTTGTTGGTGCGGTACTTGATGACGGGGGTGATGTAGTCGTTCCCCTGGGGCTGGTTGTTCTCGTAGTCGTTGTAGCCGGCGTGGCTGCGCTTGTTCACGACGAAGACCTGCTCGTAGCCGGTGCCCACGCCGTTGACCCACAGCTGGCCGCTGGTGGGCTGGAACGTGAAGGTGAACGGATTGCGCAGGCCGCGCGCCCAGATGTATTCGTTGTTGGGGCCCACGCCGTCGTTGAACGGATTGTCATTGGCGGGCGTGCCGTCCAGGTTGGCGCGGCCCACCTTGGCCGCCATGGACGTCAGGTCCGCGTCCACGCCGGTGCCGTTGCCCAGGTCGCCAATGGACCAGTAGAGCTTGCCGTCCGGCCCGAAGCCCAGCCCGCCGCCGTCATGGTTGTTGCCCGCCGTGGGCAGCAGCGTGACGACCTCCGTGCGCGCGATGCCCGTGCCGTTGGAGTCCGTGTAGCGCACGATGCGCTGCTCGGACGCGGAGACGGTGACGAAGAAGTAGACGTACCGGTTGACCACGTAGTTCGGGTCGAACGCGATGCCAATGAGGCCGCACTCGCTGTTGGTGTGGACCGAGGGCTCCTTGGCGAACTCACGGGTCACCAGCGTGGAGGTGCCCGGCTGCGTCTCCAGGGCCCCGTCCTTCATGGCCACCGTGCGGACGACGCCGTTCTTCAGCGTGATGAACAGGCGCCCTGAGCCATCCGGCGCCCACGCCATGCCGGTCGCGGCGGACAGGCTGCTGGAGGAATAGTTCGTTTCCACGAAGCCGGCGGGCACCGTGGCCCGGGCGGGTGACGCCATCATCAGGAACAACAGCGAGGCCATGACGGGAGTACGCATGGCCCCGAACCTACCGCACCCCAAATGGGGCCCGGGGCCCCACCTGGAGAATCCCTACCGCGTCGCGGTGAAGTTCCGCCGGATGATGCACTTGGAGGCGGTCTTGTCGGAGGAGTAGCTCTCCAACTTGTACTCGCCTTCAATTGTGGAGCTGTCGGTGTCTGACTGGGGCGCGGGCGCGGCCACCGTCGCGGTGAAAACGGTGTTGTACCAGGTCGTCTCCGTGAGGGTCTGCGAGCCGAAGAGGTTCAGCTCCCACGAGGGCTCGCCGTAGTAGTAGGTCGACAGGCTCGCGCCGTCGAGCGTCGCCGTGGCGTAGGTTCCGGACAGGTTCACCACGAGCGGCCCCTTGGGCAGGCCCAGCCCCAACGCCTCGCACTCGTCCCCAGGGGGCGATGTGTCCGCGAACTGGAGTGTGTAGGTGCCCGCGATGGCGCAACCGCCTTCACAGACGCTCACCGAGCTTCCGCCACAGCCCGGGTTTCCCATGCCGCTGCCCATCGTCATCATGCCCACCGCGAGCAGCACGGGGATGCGGAGGAACGTCACGGCCTTCGGGGTGCGGGCGCTGCGCGGGGATTCGACGTGCATGGAAGACTCCAGGTGGAACGGGAGGCGCCACGATAGCGAACGCCTGCCCTTCTTCACACCTGGGGTCCGTGGTGCTTCACGCTACGGCTTCATGCGTCACAGCGTGACGTTGCCGGACACCACCTCGGTGAACTTGCAGGGGATGTTGCTGGAGAGCGTGGCGCAGGTGGACGGCTGGGCCGGGGTCCACGTGGTGGCGTTCAGCTTGATGGCCGACTGCGCGCGCTGGCGGTAGACGCCCGCGGCGTAGGGCGTGGGGTTCGCCGTCTGGCCACCGAAGTCGGTGTTCGTCTCCGGGTAGCAGCTGCGGCTGCCCGCCACCGCCGTCCAGGTGACCGTGCCCGTGCTGCTCACCGACTTCTTCTCCACGATGGAGCAGACGTAGATGATGGGGTAGTCCTGGTCGCAATCCCAGACAGACGCCTGGGCGCTGATGGGGCCCCCCACGTCATACGTGTAGGGTGTCGTCGCTTCGACCACGCACGTCGTGCCCGGGATGGCCTTCGTCACTTCGGACTGGACCTGCGCGATGTCACCGCCGGCGGGGGCCGGCTCCGTCGCTTCCGGCGCGGGACCACAGGCGCTGAACGCAAGGGCCACCACGGCGAGGCTGCACGTCTTGAACTTGAACATGGGGGAGTGTCTCGGGGGAGAATGGACCTGAAGCGCTGTCACCCCCCACCGCTTGAATCCCATGCATCTCCATGGGTTCCAGGTGAGAGGCGACTAGCGCGTCAGCAAGGTAAATCCATTCATCCCTTGTCGTCCACCCACGCGGGGCGCGGGGGCGTGGGTTGCACGCCCCGTGAAGTCACGGGCTCCGGGACGCCACGCTGGGTGCCGCGGTCATGGCCTGGCTGAGCTTCCGGGCGCCGTCCGAGAAGGCGCCTCGTGCGACCTCTTGCCCGGAGGTGCTGAGCACCTGGGCGAACACACGGTCGAAGCCCTTCTCCAGGCCCATGGACTGGTGGGGTTCACCCTTGGAGTCCGCGACCATGAAGAGCGACGTATCCAGCTCCGCCGGAGGCGTTTCGCCCTTCTCGCGGAAGAGCTCCTTCATGGCGGTGAGCGATTCATTGTGGGTCTTGCGGAGTTCCCCGCGCGCCATCCCCTTGAAGAGGCCCGGAACGTCGCGCAGGTCCACGTGGATGACGACGATGGGCTTCTTCTCGCGCACGTCATAGAGGAACTGGGAAGCGTGCTGGCGCAGCTCCTCCCGGGTGCTCTTGTTCGCGTACAGCACCAGGGTGGGGCGGCCCTGCCCGATGGGGACTTCCTTGCCGAACACGTCCTTGAGTTCAGCGGCGGCGGCCGGGAGAGCACCCAGCAGTCCAAGCAGGCAGGTCAGCAGTGCGGTCTTCTTCATGCAGTGGCTCCAGAAGTTGATCATGCGCTTAGGGTCCACCAACACCGCCGTGTCCAACCTGAATCCCATCAGGGAAATCAATCCGTGCTGATTCAGGGAGGGGGACCGACGTAGCGGGCCCTGGGACGCAGCAGATGCCCCTGCTCTCGTTGCTCGAGCACGTGGGCCACCCAACCCGCCGAGCGCCCCACCGCGAACACCGTCGCCGCGGCGCCCTTCGGCAAACCCAACGCCTCCGCCAGCATCACCAGCCCGACCTCCATCGACGGTGCGGGGTGGCCCGCGGCGCGCGTCACCTCCAGCACCGCGGAGGCCACTCGCACCGCGCGCGCTTGCGGGCGCAGTTCGAGCGCGGCCTGGATGAGGGCCGGCGTGCGTGGATCCCCTTGGGGATAGAGCCGGTGGCCGAAGCCCGGCACGGACTCGCCCCGGCGCAGATAGGTGGACACCACCTCCTTCGCCCGCTCCGGACGGCCCACCTCCGCGAGGAGCGCCTCCACGCGGTCGCACGCGCCTCCGTGTCTGGAGCCGGAGAGCGCCGCCATCGCCGCGCCCACGCAGGCGTACAGGTCCGCGCCGGAGGACGCCGTCACCCGCGCGGCAAAGGTAGACACGTTGAGCTCATGGTCCGCGCAGAGCACCAGCGCCTGGTTCAACACCGCGGGCGCGCGCGGCGACCGGGCGGCCCACGCACGCGCCAGTGAATCCGCCACCGTCCGCTCACGCAACGCAGGGCCCACGCGGTCCGGCGCACGGGCCACGCATACCCAGGCCGCCAGGTGCCGCAGCAGGCTCCGGGCCCGTGCCAGCTCCCGGTCCGGTGGCGCCGCGAAGCGCACCGCGTCCCTCGCGCCCAGCAGGGACACCAGCGTCACCAGCACCTCCGCCGGAGGCGTGCTCCGGGGCAGGAGCGCCGCCAGCGCGGCAGGGGCGAAGGGCGCTCGCGGCACACGCCACGTCGTGCCCCGAGGCTCCGGCAGCACGCCGGACCACAGCAGCTCCGCCACGTCCTCGAAGGAGCGGCCTTCCGTCGCCAGCACCACCGCCGAGTGGCGTCCCCGGTACGCCAGGCCTTGTGCCTCCACGCGCGACACGGCGGAGTCGATGACGGGCTCGCCCCACCGCAGCGCTCCCGCCGCCACCGCCGCGTGTCCCGCCCTCGCGTCGTGGCGGACCTTCAGCCGCTCCAGGTCCGCGCGTGCGTAGCGGTTCTCCTTCGTTCCCTGCACGGGCACGCACCGCACCAGCCCCCGGCTCACGTAGGTGTACAGCGTCGAACGTTTCACGCCGAGCAGCGCCGCCGCCTCACGCGCCGGCACCAGGGCTTCTTCCCGCTCAGGTCGATGGTCGAATCGAGATTGAGAGCGTCCACCCCGGCGTCTATCCATGCTCCATCCACCTCCTGGGAGGAGAGTGTCGACGCGGCGCGAAGGCGCTGTCGATATGTCTTTCCTCCTGGACGCGTGGAGCCCCGGACCCAGGAGGACATGCCATGCAGGTGGACTTTGGCCGCACGTCGGAGGACTACGCCCGTCATCGCGCCGGCTTCCCGGATGCCTTCTTCGAACGGCTCAGCCGCGAGGGCGTCTTCCATCCCGGGCAGCGCGTGCTGGACCTGGGCGCGGGCACGGGAACGCTCGCGCGGGGATGGGCGAAGCGCGGTGGCTCCGTCACGGCGCTCGATGTCTCAGCGCCCATGCTGGACTCGGCCCGGCGGCTCGCCACGGAGGAAGGGCTGTCCATCGACTTCCGCGTGGCTCCGGCGGAGCGGACCGGACTGCCTTCGGAGTCCTTCGGGCTCGTGACCGCCGGCACGTGCTGGCATTGGTTCGACCGCGCCGCCGCGGCCCGCGAGGCCTTCCGGGTGCTGGCGCCGGGGGGACGGCTGGTCATCGCGCACTTCGACTGGCTGCCCTTGCCGGGCAATGTCGTCGAGGTCGTCCACTCCCTCATCGACACCTTCAATGCCTCGCAGGTCGCGCCCTACGTGAGCTTCGGGCACGACGCAGGCATCTATCCGCGCTGGTTCCTGGACGCCGCCACCGCGGGCTTCACCGGCCTGGAGTCCTTCTCCTTCGACACCGTCGTCCACTACTCGCATGAGGCGTGGATGGGGCGGGTGCGTGCCAGCGCGAAGGTGGGCCCGGTGCTCTCCCCGGAGGAGGCGGCCCGCTTCGACACCGCGCACGCGAAGCTGCTCGCGGAGCGCTTCCCGGACGCGCCGCTCGCCGTGCCCCACCGCGTGTTCGCCCTGGTGGCGACGCGGTGAGCAGGGCCGGGTGACAGAAACGAAGGCCTCGGGTGTTCGACCCGCCAGCATCCACTTCGCTGGAGGTCACAGACCATGGGCATCACATTGGACCGCCGCTCCCTCATTCAAGCCAGCCTGGGGTTGACCGGGGGGCTCGCGCTCCTCCGGGGCGCCCCGGCCGCGGCGGCCGGACAGCCGTCCACGCCCTCCACCTCCGCCGAGGAGCCCCGGCCCTGGTGGGAGCTGGGCCTGATGGCGGACCCCATCATGGAGAGCCAGCTGCTGCACTTCCTGGCCGCGACCTACAGCGCCCAGGCGGACATCAGCGAGGTGCTGGACACGGCGAGCCGCATCGTCGCGGGGGATGACTGGAGCTGGCCCAACGAATGGGTCCACACCGCCGACCGCATCCGCGCCATGGGCGCCGCCAGCCTGTCGCGCCGCCATCCCATCAGCGCGGGCAATGCCTACCTGCGCGCCGCCAATTACTACCGCGCCGCGCTCATCCACCACCCCGAACCCACGCACCCGAGCGTGGTCGCCACCGGGCGCAAGGCGGTGGATGCGTACAACAAGGCGCTCCCGTTGCTGAAGATTCCGGGCACCCCCGTGCGCATCCCGTACGAGGGCACCACGCTGCCCGGCTACTTCTTCCGCGCCCCGAGCGCCCGGAGCATCGCGCCGCTGCTCATCTTCCAGCAGGGCCGCGACGCGTGGCCGGAGGAGTCCAAGTACGTCATCGACGCGGCGCTCGCGCGGGGCTACCACTGCCTCATCGTGCACGCGCCCGGCCAGGGCATGGCCATCCGCGAGCAGGGGCTGCCCTTCCGCCATGACTGGGAACAGGTCATCCGGCCGGTGGTGGACTTCGCCCTGTGCATCGCGGGCGTGGACTCGCGGCGCATCGCGCTCTTGGGGTGGAGCATGGGCGGGGCGCTGGTGCCGCGCGCCGCCGCGTTCGAGCGGCGCATCAAGATCCTCATCCCCAACCCCGGCGTCCTCAACTGGGGCGACTCCTCCTTCGAGCAGTTCAACACCTACTTCCCGGACGTGATGGCGCTGCTCGACAGCGACCCTCGGGCCTTCGACGCGGCCATGGCCCAGCTGATGGAGCAGGTGTTCCTGTACCGCTGGTACATGAAGGACTCGATGTCCAAGCACGGCGTCAGCACGCCGTCCGCGCTGCTCTTCGAGCTGCGCCGGTACAACAACGAGCCCATCGTCCACCGCATCCGCTGCCGCACGCTGGTGATGGACGGCACGGCCGAGGCGTTCTCACAGGGGCAGGCCCGGCTGCTCTTCGACGCGCTGGAGTGCCCGAAGGACTACATGCTCTTCACCGCCCAGGACACGGGGCTCCTGCACTGCCAGGAGGCCGCGCAGGCCGTCGCCAACCACCGGATGTTCGACTGGCTGGACGAGTACCTGTAGCGCCCAGAGGGCCGCCGCGTCATCGCAGGCCGCTGCCCAACACGGCGCGGAAGACGGCCTCCACCTCCTGCGCGTCCGCGCCCACCTCCCGGGCCCATGCCCGGCGCACGGCGAGCAGCGCCTCCGTGCGCGCGGGCTCGTTTCCGGGCGCCTGGGCGCGGCGCTGGCGGCGGACCAGCTCCTCCCGGCGGGCGAGCAGTTCCACCAGCTCCCGGTCGAGCTCATCGATGTGCTCGCGCGGCTCCCGGGGCGCTGGCGCCGCCGGTTCCAATCCGGGCACGGCGTGGCCCGCCGTCTCTCGCGCCTGCTCCGGCTTCATGGCGGGAGCGGATTCCAGGTCGCGGTGGATGGCCTGGAGCGCCGCGAGCAGCCTGCCGCGCGCTTGCGTGGCGAAGGGGTTCTCCTGCTGGATGGCGTTGAAGAGGTGGCCCGCGTCCGCGCGCACGGTTTCGATGGTGCGCGACAGCGCCTTGAAGCTTGCCGGCGCGAAGGGCACGTCCGCCGCCGCGCCTGAGTCCACCATCCCCTTGGCCACGAAGAACGTGAGCGCGTGCGTGCGCGCCATCACCTGGTCATGGCCTTCCGGTGACTGTTCAATCACCTCGCAGCCCAGCGCCTCGTAGAAGCGCCGGGCGCGCGGGGCCGCTTCCGGATGCAGCGGGTTGGGACAGAGCACGACGCGCATGGGGCGCTCGGCCATGGCCAGGCTCAAGGGGCCGAAGAGCGGATGCGTCCCCACCCACGGCACTTGCGCGCCCAGCACCTCCGTCAGCGCCTCCACGGGCTTCACCTTCACGCTGCCCACGTCCAGCACCAGGTGCTCCGGCGTGAGGAAGGGCCGCAGCGCCTTCAGCACGTCCCGCATCTGGGGCACCGGGACGGACACCACCACCAGCTCCGCGCCCTCCAGCAGCTCCGGCATCGAGTGCGCGCGAAGCGGCTCCGGGATGTCCGCCACCGGGTCCAGGGCGCGGTGCTCCACCCCCACCGCCTCCAGCAGCGTTCCCAGCGCGCGTCCAAAACGTCCGTATCCCACGAGTGCGACATGCGGCATGCGCCGGAGTCTACGCGGGCATGCGGCGGAGAAACGACCGCCGGGTCCCTCGTGAGGAGGAACCCGGCGGGGAACGACTTCCCAGGGGGTGAAGCCAGGGACTACCGGGCGCGGAACATCTCCGCGGTGAGGCAGGCCTCGGTCTTCTCCGGGAGGACGAAGAAGGGCTGCTGACGGCTCAGGCCCTGGGTCGTGCCCAGCCAGCCGTCGCCAATCTGCCCGGCGCCGTCGTACACCAGCGCCAGCCAGTCATGCTGCGACGCCGGGAGGAGGTCCGTGGTGTCCGCGTCGTGGTTGAGGCTGTAGGCGTAGGACGCGGCCTGGATGGTGCCGTTGCCGTTGAAGTCCAGGTTCGCGCTCGCGGTGCCGGCGCGCTGCACGCCGTTGATGCGCACGCCGATGTGGGCCAGGTCCGCCTCCGTGGTGGGGGCGATGGGCGCGAAGGCGGAGACCTCGTTGATGGACGCCTCGCTGATGGAGGCGACGCGCACGCGCGAGTAGTCCAGCACGTTGTCCACGCCGTCCACGCGCAGGCCGTACATCTGGTACTCGTAGTTCATCTGGCTCAGGTAGTTGGCCTTGTAGTTGCTGTCGTCGGTGCCGCCGTGACGCAGGCCGATGTTGTGACCCAGCTCGTGCATGAGGGTGCCGGCCTGCTGCAGCTCCGTGCCGCCCGGCACGGACCAGCCGCCCAGCGTCACGATGAAGTCGTGTGCGGGGATGCCGCGGGAGATGCCGCTGGAGGTGCCGCCGTTGTAGGTGTTCGCGAACAGGGCGTAGTGGAAGAAGGGCGCGCGGCGCGACTTGAAGTACTTCGCCTTGATGACGTCGACGTCCGTCCACACCGGGGTCAGGTCCGTGTCCGCGTCCGCGGCGGCGATCTGCGAATCCAGCACCAGGTGCAGCGCGATGCCCGTGGTGCCGTTGGGGTTGGACACCGGCGCGTTGGCGAAGGACGTCGTCACGCGGTCCAGCGCCGCCTGGGTGGGCTTGCGGTCCGCGTAGTAGTCCACCTCCACGAACACGTCCTTCTTGCGCGGATCCGCGCCCCAGTAGTGCAGGTCCACGCCGCCGTAGCCGTACAGCTCCGCGAAGTCGCTGATGCGGTCCCCGTCCGTGTCGGAGTTGTTGGGGTTGGTGCCGTACTGGGCCTCGGCCGCGTCACAGATGCCATCGCCGTCGGTGTCCACGGCGTTGAGCGCGCACAGGTACACGGGCTGCACGGCGGAGACCTGATAGTCGGTCCCGTTCTGCGTCATCGTCTCGTACTTGGGCCGGTGGTAGACGGTGACGGAGCGGTAGCCCGAGCGCGAATAGACGAGCCGCACCGCCTCCTCGCCGGACGCCGGCATGACGATCTGGACGTCGTCCTCGCCGTTTTGGTTGCCGTACGCGTCGAAGACGAAGAGGCCCGACGAGTCCGTCGTCTGGGTCGGGAGGCCGGTGCCACAGCCCGTGCCAGAGCAGGTGCCGGAGGCGACGTAGACCGTCACGCCCTCCACGGCGCTGCCCGTCGCCGAGTCATAGATGAAACCGTAGACACACCCATTCAAGCCGACGAGCGCCATGGACGCCGTCAGCAGGCTCTTGTGAAACGTGGACATACATCCCCCTCGGAGGAATCAGGGGCTGGCTTCTCGTGCCAACCGCCACATTTACGGCGGGTGTGGCGGATATTCTCTGGGGGATTTATTTCCGGGCCCGTCACACGGCGGAGCCCCTCGGGTTGACAGCCCGTGCTGTCTGTCTTACTCCTATGTCGTCATGAGGCCCGTCTCCTTCCATGCCCTGCCGACCCTGAGCGCCTTCGCGCCGGCGGCGGACGTGCGCCTCACGCCCCGTCACGAGGTCCTGCTCGATATTTGAGCAGGCGGACCGGAGTCCTCCGGTGCGCGCCGTGGCTGGTTGCCCGCGTGCCGTGAGTTCCGTCTCCGCCCGATAGTCCCGGTGGTGTCTTCGTGTGTCCTCGCGCGTTGCTGGAGCGGGCCTGACGTGCCCCTCCAGGCCTGCGTGCGCGTGCGCGCCTGAAGACCGCCACCGGGCAGGTCCTCTCAGTTCATCCAACCGGCGTCCTCAATCCAATACACACCCGCGGGCCTCGCTGCCCGGACGGGAACGGGAGTCTTTCATGTCTCGCACCACGCGCATCGAGCGGTACCGCAACATCGGCATCATGGCCCACATCGACGCGGGCAAGACGACGCTCACCGAGCGCGTCCTCTTCTTCACCGGGCGCATCCACTCCACGGGAGAGGTGCACACGGGCTCCACGGAGATGGACTGGATGGAGCAGGAGAAGAAGCGCGGCATCACCATCACCTCCGCGGCGACGACGGCCTTCTGGCAGCCCCGGCACGGGCGGGAGGCGGGCGTTCCCCACCGCATCAACATCCTGGACACGCCGGGCCACGTGGACTTCACCATCGAGGTGGAGCGTTCGCTGCGCGTGCTGGACGGCGCGGTGGCGGTGTTCGACGCCAGCCAGGGCGTGGAGCCGCAGTCGGAGACGGTGTGGCGTCAGGCGGACCGCTACGGCGTGCCGCGCATCGCGTTCATCAACAAGATGGACAAGGTGGGCGCGGACTTCGCCCTGAGCGTGCAGTCCATGGTGGACAGGCTGGGCGTGCGCCCGGTGGCCGTGCAGTGGCCCGTGGGCGACGGCGCGGACTTCCAGGGGCTCGTGGACCTGGTGCGCATGCGGCTCGTGCGCTTCCAGGGCGAGGACGGCCGCTTCGACGACGACGCGCCCGTACCGCCGGAGCTGTTGGAGGCGGTGATGCCTTACCGCATGCGCCTCATTGAAGTCTGCGCGGACGTGGACCCAGGCGTGCTGGAGAAGTTCGTGGACGGGCGGGTGGAGGACATCACCGTGGAGGACCTGGAGCGCGCGCTGCGCGCGGGCACCCTCGCGCGGACGCTGGTGCCGGTGCTGTGCGGGTCGGCCTTCAAGAAGAAGGGAGTGCAGATGCTCTTGGATGCGGTCGTCAACTACCTGCCGTCACCCGCGGACGTGGCCGTGGTGGAGGGCTTTGCGCCCGTCACCGGCGAGCGCGTCAGCCGTCCCGTGTCGGACTCGGGTCCGCCAAGCGCCCTGGCGTTCAAGCTGATGAGCGACAAGGCCGTGGGCGGCATCGTGTTCCTGCGGGTGTACTCCGGCACGCTGCGCGCGGGCACCGTCCTGCTCAACCCCGTCACCGGACGGAAGGAGCGGGTGGGCCGTCTGATGTTCATGCACGCCAACCGCCGTGAAGAGGTGGCGGAGGTGCACGCGGGCGACCTGTGCGCGGCGCTGGGGCTCAAGGGCGTTCGCACGGGCGACACGCTGTGCGACCCGGACGCGCCGGTGGTGCTGGAGGCGTTGAACGTGATGGAGCCCGTGGTGCAACTCGCCGTGGAGGCGCGCTCCCCCGCGGAGCTTCCGAAGCTGGAGGAGGGCCTGCAACGGCTGGCGGCGGAGGATCCGTCGCTGCGCCTGGGCGTGGATCCGGAGAGCGGCCAGGTGCTGCTGTCCGGCATGGGTGAGCTGCACCTGGAGGTGGTCGTGGACCGGTTGAGGACGGAGTTCGGCGTGGAGGCGCGCGTGGGACAGCCGAAGGTGGCGTACCGCGACACGCTTAGGGGCGCGGTGCGCCAGGAGTACCGCCACGTCCGCCAGTCCGGCGGGCCCGGACAGTACGCGCGCGTGGTGCTGGACGTGGGGCCGGCGCCGCGAGGGGCGGGGCTCGTCTTCGTGGACGCCACGAAGGGCGGCACCATCCCCCGTGAGCTGGTGCCCGCGATTGAAAAGGGCGTGGCCGGCGCGATGGCGCGGGGCGTGCGCGAGGGCGTGCCGCTGGTGGACGTGGAGGTGCGGCTGGTGGATGGGGACACGCACGTGAAGGACAGCACGCCGCAGGCGTTCGCGGTGGCGGGCTCGCTGGCGCTCCAGGAGGCCGCGCGGCGCGTGGGCATCCAGGGGCTGGAGCCGGTGATGGAGGTGGAGGTGGTGACGCCGGAGGAGTTCCTGGGCGACGTGCTGGGTGACCTGGCGTCGCGGCGGGGACGGGTGTTGGGGATGGAGGCGAAGGGGACGGCGCGGTGCGTGTCCGCGCGCGTGCCCATGGCGCGCCTGTTCGGCTACGTGACGGCGCTGCGCGGCCGCACGCAGGGACGCGCCCAGGCCAGCATGCGCCTGGGGACGTACGAGCCGGTGCCGGAGCCGGCCAGCGCCTCCAGCGCCGAGGCGCGGGCGTGAGGTGACGGCTCCGGGCTTCCTTCCGTAACAGGGGGAAGCCCGGGGCCGTGGTCAGTTCGTCGGGAGGTAGAACGAGAGCGTCGACGGGCCCCGGAGCTCCCGCAGTCCGCCCGGCTGGCCGCAGCCGTTCGTCGGGTCGCCGTTCACGTAGGTGACGGTCTTCATCGCGACGGCGTTGGGGAACCGCCCCGACGTCACCGTGCCGATGAGGACGGCTTCGGAGGCGGTGCCCTTGGCCCGCAGGCCGATCTGCGTGAAGAGCACCGTCGTGAAGCCGCCGTCGCCCCAGAAGAAGCTCTCCTGGATGGGCTCCGGGGGCTCGATGGCTTGCTGGCAGGAGGCGTTCGCCACGGGCACGTTGCCCGTGCCGCTGCCGGCCGTCAGGAAGAGGGGCGTGCCCAGCAGGTTCGCGCACAGCGTGTAGGTGGAGTTGATGTTGCGGGTGACGTTCTGGGGCGTGTCCGTCAGGCCAGGGTTGTAGGTGGTGACGCTCGACCCCAGGAGGCACTGGACCATCAGGGGGCCGGTGGGGATGGGCAGGTCCAGCAGCTCCTGGGGCTGGCCGGAGGGCCCGGTGGGCGCGGCCACGGCGTGCCCCAGCGGGGCCAGCAGGAAGGCGGCGAGGACCAGGCCCCGGCGGGCCTGGGAGGACTTGGACGGGGAAGACATCGACAGGGACATGGGCGGCTCCAGATGCGCGACTGCGAGAGAGCCCCGAAGGTCTTGTCGGCTGCCGGCCTCCTCCATTGCCCCGGGAGGAGGGGTGGAGTGCCCCGCGGGGAAAATCGCGCCCGCATGTCGATTTCCGGGGCGCCCATTCGACGTGCATTTGATTGAGTTCGCGCCGTGACGGCTTCCAAGGCGCAGGCCGCGGTGCACGCGGTGTGGAGAATCGAGTCCGCCCGGCTCATCGCCGGGCTTGCGCGCATGGTGCGCGACGTGGGGCAGGCGGAGGAGCTCGCGCAGGACGCGCTGGTGGCGGCGTTGGAGAAGTGGCCCGTGTCGGGCGTGCCGGAGAACCCGGGCGCCTGGCTCATGGCCACCGCGAAGCGCCGCGCCATCGACGAGATGCGCCGGCACAAGCTGCTCGCGCGCAAGCACGAGGAGCTGGGGCACGGGCTGGAGGAGGCGGAGGTTCCAGACCTGGACGCGGCCCTGGACGACGACGTCGGCGACGACCTGCTGCGCCTCATCTTCACCTCCTGTCACCCGGTGCTGTCCCCGGAGGCGCGGGTGGCGCTCACGCTGCGGCTGTTGGGTGGCCTGACGACGGATGAGATTGCCCGCGCGTTCCTGGTGCCGGAGCCCACGGTGGCCCAGCGCATCGTGCGGGCCAAGCGGACGCTGGCGGAGAAGGGTGTTCCCTTCGAGGTCCCCCGGGGCGAGGAGCTGGCCGCGCGGCTCGGCTCCGTGCTGGAGGTCATCTACCTCATCTTCAACGAGGGCTATGCCGCGACCGCGGGCGGCGACTGGATGCGTCCGGAGCTCTGCCTGGACGCGCTGCGCCTGGGCCGCATCCTCGCGGAGCTCGCGCCGGGTGAACCGGAGGTGCACGGGCTGGTGGCGCTGATGGAGATTCAAGCGTCGCGGGCCCGGGCGCGGGTGGGGCCCTCGGGCGAGCCCGTGCTGCTCCTGGAGCAGAACCGCGCGCTGTGGGATCAGCTCCTCATCCGCCGGGGACTCGCGGCGCTGGAGCGCGCGGAGAAGGCAGGCGCGCCGGGGCCCTACGCGGTGCAGGCCGCCATCGCCGCCTGCCACGCGCGGGCGCGCACGCCGGAGGCGACGGACTGGCCGCGCATCGCGGCGCTCTACGCGCTGCTCGCACAGCTCGCGCCGTCGCCGGTGGTGGAGCTGAACCGCGCCGTGGCCCTGTCGATGGCGTTCGGTCCCGCGGTGGGGCTGGAGCTGGTGGATCAGCTCATGGCCGAGCCGTCGCTCAAGCACTACCACCTGCTGCCGAGCGTGCGCGGCGACCTGCTCCAGAAGCTGGGGCGGCTCAAGGAAGCCCGCGCGGAGTTCGAACGGGCGGCGTCGCTCACGCGCAACGCGAAGGAACAGTCGCTGCTGCGTGCACGCGCCGCCGCCTGCTCGAGCGAGCGGCCGTCGTAGTCCGGCGCGCTAGGGGTTGTGGCAGTTGACGAGCTGGATGACGCCAGAGTCCTTCATCCGGTAGTCGAAGTTGTGGCGGCCGGTGCTGTGCGCGGACTCGATCCAGAGGGCTTCACGGTGACGGAGAACGGCTCCGCCGCCAGGAGCCACGTCATGGCGAACAGGGACGTCGCGGCACTCAGGAGCAGGGGAGCGGCGGGCATCCGTGAAGCATACCCGCCCTCCCTCGCGTCACGCGCTCAGGGGCGCGGCGACAGCTCCAGGTTGTCGAAGTTCGTGTCCCAGCCGTTGGACGTCGCCACGGTGAAGACCGTGCATTGCGTCGTCCAGCTGGGCACCAGGTGCGTCACCTGTCCCGCCGTCAGCGGGAAGGTGAGCGAGGGCAGGTCGAGGCAGCTCAGCGTGACCGTGGCGCCGGTGTCCCACGTGAAGGCATCCAGGCCCAGGATGCGCCGCTGGCCGAAGATGGACAGGCCGGCCTGGGTGAGGCCGCCGCCGTTGAACGACACGCTCTTCGTGTCGAACCCGCCCCAGGGCGAGGCGATGTACCAGCGGTTGGTGCCGAAGTGGAGGGGGCCATGCGGGCCGTCGAAGGTCTCGTCCTGGCCGGGGAAGGTGTCGAAGGTGACGAGGTTGGTGGACGGGCCCACGGGGATGGACAGCGCGTGGGTGTTGTTGCCCGGCACGAAATCCGTCTGCGATGACGAGATGGTGGCCTGGCTGGTGAACGTCCCGGCGCTGAAGGGGATGGCCTGCACGTGGATGGTGAAGCTCGCACCCGGCGCCAGGGTGGGGGCGCCACACTGCAGGTCACTGAAGAACCCGCAGTGCCCGCCGTTCACCGGCGGCGCGTTCGCCGAGTAGAAGAAGTAGCTCAGGCCGCTGGGGATCGGGACGTCGAGCACGACGTTGGTGGCGGTCGCCGGGCCCTGGTTCGTCACGGTGATGTCGTAGAAGAGCACGTCGCCGTTGGCGCCCGTGCCGTCGGGGAACGACTGCTGCACGGACAGGTCCACCGTCGACGGACCGCCAGGCTCCGAGGGGACGAACGTCACGTCCACCCAGAAGTTGGTGTTGAGCCACGCCTCCGTGGGGAACGCGCTGCCGTTGAGGTTGCGAACGCCGTTGCCAGGGGCCTCCAGGGTGGAGGGCGCGTGCAGCGGCGGCATGTCCACGCCCGCGGTGCTGAAGTAGTACGGGGTGATGGCATAGCGCCCGCCGGTGGCGAAGTACGACACGACGTAGGTCGTGTTCGCGGTGAGGCTCACCGGCGTGGTGAAGGCCAGCTCGCGCCAGCCGAAGCCCGTCTCCGCGGGCGTCGTCTCCGTGGTGGCCAGCAGCGTGCCGGTGGCGCTCCACAGGTGGCCCACGTGCGGGCCGGTGTCGGTGCTGCCCTTGTAGTAGCGGACCTTCGTCACCGTGCCCGCGACGTCCGTGCGGAACTTCACGCCGACCTCCGTGGGGGTGGCGTCGGCGTTCTCGTACTGCGGGTCCCCCGTCACGCTGTTCCACAGGCTGCAGGGGTTGCAGGCCATGTTCGCGAGCGTGGTGGCGGTGACGACCGCGGAGTCCGCGCTGAGGTTGCCGGCGGCGTCACGGCCGCGCACGGTGTAGTTGTAAGCGGTGGAGGGCGTCAGGCCGGTGTCGCGGTAGCGCACGGTGGTGCCGGGCAGCTCCGCGATGAGCTGGCTGTTCCGGTACACCAGGTGCGCGCGGGCGTTGCCCTGCGTCTCGCCACTGCCGTCCACGGATGCGTACCAGGTCAGGTCGATGGCGGTGGACGAGCTGGGCGTTCCCGCGACGTTGGTGGGTGCGCGCGGCGCCGTGGTGTCGTTGGGCTGGAAGGCCACGTCCACCCAGTAGTTGCTCGCGTTGAACGTGCTGGTGGGGAAGCCGCTGGTGCCATAGCGGTAGAGGCCATTGGTGGTGGCCTCGGCGTGCAGGGGCGGCGCATCCAGCGCGGACGCGAACCCATTGCCCGTCACGGCGTAGTGCCCCGCGGGCGCGTAGTACGAGACGACGTAGTTCGTGTCGGCGGCGATGGTGACCGGCGAGGCGAACCGCGCCTCCTGCCAGCCGGAGGCTGTCTCGCTCTGGAAGGTGACGGTGGCCAGCAGGGAGCCGGAGGCCGTCCACAGGTTGCCGGTGTGCGTGCCCGTGTTGCCCGCGCCCTTGTAGAAGCGCAGGCCCATGATCCGCCCGGGCGCGTCGCTGCGGAAGCGCACGCCCAGCTCCACCGCGCCGCTGTCGTCCGCGGCCGCCACGGCCGGGAGCGCGGTGGTGCCCAGCAGCGAACGCTCACCGGCCAGCAGCGGCTGCGCGGCCGACGTGGCCTCCGGTGTCTCTTGCGTGGGCGGTTCAGCGGGAGCACAGCCCGTCTGAATCCAGGTGAAACCCAGCACGAACGTCGTGACCCATCGTGATGCATGTCGAAGCACGTCGGACTCCTTGTCTGTGAAAACCGGCGTTGGCTTCGCATGTCGTCAACCCGGAATTCAAGCGTTCCAAGGACGGTTGACATTTCTCGCAGGGCTGACGGCAAAGCTCAGGGCGTTCGGGACAATTCCGCCAGGAATTGAAACAGCGCCGTTTGTTCATGAGGCCGTGCCAGCAGCCACGTGTGGCCCAGGCCGGGCACCTCGCGCGAGTCCAGCCTCAGCCCTGCCGCACGCCAGGATTCACGCGCCGTCCGCCACAGGGGCGCGCTGCCATCTGTTTCACCGATGAATGACAGGATGGGCACTCGCGCGTGAGCGGAGCTGGTGGGCGGGGTGTGTTCATCGCCGCGTGACAGGCGCGGGGCACCGGCGATCAGGACCAGTGCGCCGAAGGACTCGGGGCGCGCCGCCCACAGCTCCAGCGCCATCTGCGCGCCCGCGCTGAAGCCCAGCAGCACCGGCCGTTCCGCATCCACGCCAGGGACGCGAGCCACCTCCGGCAGCGTGCCGAGCATCATCCGGTTGGCGTCCGCGCCACTCCAGCCCTGCGCGTGCTCACAGGGGAACGTGAGCAGCGCGAAGCCTTGGGCCTCGAAGGAACTGGCCAGGGGTTCCACCAGCGTCAGGCCATCCGTGCCCGTCGGATGCAGCCACACCACCAGCCGGTGCGGGTGTTCCGGCGTGGCCTGTCCGGAGACGAAGAGGCGGTAGGGCAGGCCGTTCGCGGGCGCGCCCGTCCGCGTCGGCGTGGACGGCTCCATGGGCGCGCGGGACTCGGGGGCCACGGAGGCGCACGCGGTGGCCAGGGCCACGGCGAGGAGGGCAGGCAGGGGGGCGCGGCAGGGCTTCATTCCTGGAAGGCTGCCACGCCACCGGGGGCTCGCGCCCGGAAGGGCAGGACGGCTTCAGCGCAGCAGCGCGTTGAGCGCGCCCGCGAGCATGATCACGAAGAGCGGCCCGAACATGAAGAGCAGGATCACCCACGCGACGACCTTGCGCTTCCGGCCGCGCTGGACCCGGGCGCCTGAACCCTTGCGGTCGGAGCAGTCCTCACAGAGACCGGTGCTGGCGCCATCGCAGCTGGCGCACAGGAAGGTGCCGCACCGCTCACAGGTCCGCGTGGCGCGCTGGCCATGCACCGCGCAGTGGGCGTCCTCGGAATCGGGGTCCGGCGTCGCGCCGGGGCCGCTTCCGGACGGCTCCTCTTGCGGCACGCTCCGGAGCAACTCGCGGGCGCGCTCCAGCTCCCCGGACGGGACCAGGACCCTCAGCTCGATGAAGGCCCCGGCCACGCCCAGCATCGACCGGTGCTGCTCGCCCTGGACGAGGCACGGGATGCCGTTCGCTTCGAGCAGCCCCCGCACGAGCGCGGCCTCGGATTCGTCGCCGCAGGACGTGAGCAGCTGGAAGTCGTGATCGGGGATTCCCAAGAAGGGCTCCGCTCCGGTGGGGGCCCCCCAGGGGCCTGTAGGCGTTGGCTGCACACGAGTCTCCCGCAGGACTCAAGCCCCGGGCAAACCGGCCGTTTTTCCTCGGGAACGCACCGTGCCTTCACGCTCCGCGAAGGAGGTTCCACTGCACGACATTCACCAGTCGGTGGGCGGCCCGCGGGGGGTTGTGGGCCCGGGGTGCGTGCCTAGCTTGCCCGCGTCCATGACGAACGAAATGCACCCGACGGCGCGGCCTACGCGCGTGGCTCACGTGATGTATGGCCTGGAGATGGGCGGACTGGAACAGCTGGTGGTCCGGCTGTCCCAGCATGGCCGCGAGCGGGGCATTGAATCCGTGGTGCTGGCCCTGGGGCCGGACGGTCCGGTGCGCGAGCTGCTCCAGCGCGCCAACGTCCCCACGGTGTGGCTGGGAGGCCTCGCGGGCATGACGCCCACGGCCATCCGCCGGCTGGCCCAGGAGGTGGACGCCTTTGGCGCCGACGTGGTCCACGGTCACGACGTGGGGCCCTGGCTCAACGCCGTCGCCACCCGGACGCTGCGTCCGCGCACGCCCGTGATGGGCACCTTCCATCAGACGGTGGAGCCGCAGGGCAAGCTGCGCCCCGCGGCGATGGCCGCCGCCATGTTCACCCAGTCCCTGGTCGCGTGCGGCAGTGAAGTGCGCGCCAGCCTGGAGCGCTGGAGCCCGAAGCTGCTCTCCAACGTGGTCACCATCGAGAACGGCGTGCCGCTGGAGGTCGCCACGGGCGAAGCGGCCCGCCGGAGCGCACGCGAGCGCCTGGGCCTTCCCCAGGACGCCACCGTGGTGGGCTACCTGGGCCGCCTCTCCGAGGAGAAGGGCCCGGACCTGCTGGTGGACGCCTTCCTGCGCCACTTCGCGGACGCGAAGGACACGCACCTGGTGATGATTGGCCCGGGCCCCATGGAGGCCTCGCTGCGCGCTCGCGCCGCCGCGTCTCCGCTGGCCGGACGGGTGCACTTCACCGGCGCGCTGTTGGAGGCAAGCAAGCTGCTGCCCGCGTTCGACGTCTACGTTCAGCCGTCCCGCCGCGAGGGCCGCTCGCTGTCGCTGCTGGAGGCGATGGCCGTGGGCCTGCCCACGGTGTCGCATGCCATCCCGGCCATCCGCGAGGTGCACCGCGATGGCCAGACCGCGCTCCTGGTGCCGTCCGGGGACGTGGATGCGCTCGGCGGCGCGGTGAAGCGCCTGGCTCACGACTCGGAGCTGCGTTCGCGTCTGGGTGAGGCCGCGAAGCGCGAGGCGCAGCGCTATTCGCTGTCCACCATGGTGGACACGTACGCGAAGCTCTACCGGGGTGCCGCGGCTCGCGCCCAGGCGTGAGCGGCACGGGAGATTCACGGGTGCCGCACTCCACCATCCTCCATGTGCGCAGCACGTGCGGCCTGTATGGCGCGGAGCGGGCGTTGCTGTCGCTGGCCGCGTCGACGCCGTCGCCGTGGCGGGCGCAGGTGTGCAGCCTCGTTTCGCCCGGAAGGGTGGACGTGCTGTCGGGCGCGGCGCGCGAGCAGGGACTGGACGCGCTGACGCTGGAGGTGCCCGGCCGCTTCAGCGCGATGGCCGTGGCGACGCTCGCCTCGGAGGTCCGCCGGCGGGGCGTGGGGTTGCTGCACGCGCATGACTACAAGTCGCTCACGTTGGGCGCGGCCGCGAGCGCGCTCGCCGGAGTGCCGCTGGTGGCCACGTACCACGGGGACACCGGTGCCACGCCCGCGTTGATCGCCTACGAGGGGCTGGCGCGCGTGCTGGGCAACTGCACGAGCGCGGTGGCCGCGGTGTCGCGCGAGCTGACCGCGCGCCTGCGTCGCTACGTCCACCGCTCGCCGGTGGTCTACATCCCCAACGCGCTGCCGCTCGCGGATGCGTGCACGGAGGAGGAACGGCTCCAGGCCCGCGAGGCGCTGGGGCTCGCGCCGGAGGGGTCCGTCATCGCGCTGGTCGGGCGCCTGTCGGTGGAGAAGGGCCCGCAGGTGCTCCTGGACGCGATGCAGCGGCTGGCCCGGACGCCGGGCGCCACGGTGCCCACGCTGCTGCTGGTGGGCGATGGCCCGCTGCGCGAGTCATTGGAGGCGCAGGCGCAGGGGCTGCCGGTGCGCTTCCTGGGTTTCCGTTCCGAGGTGCGCAGCGTGTACGCGGCGGCGGACGCGGTGGTGATGCCGTCCCTGCGGGAAGGCATGCCGCTGGTCGCGCTGGAGGCGATGGCGCTGGGACGGCCGCTGGTGGCGTCCGGCGTCGGAGAGCTGCCCCACGTGCTGGGCACGGGGCGTGGGCTCGTGGTGCCGCCGGGCGACGCGGGCACGCTGGCCTCGGCGCTCGCGGGACTGCTGGCGGCTCCCGGTTGGCGCACGCGGATGGCGGAGGCCGCGCGCGAGTACGTCGTGGCCCACCACGCACCGGAGCGGATGGCGGAGCGTTACATCGAATCCCTCTACCTGCCCGCCCTCGTGGCTCCGCGCGAAGCGCAAGTCGCGGCCGGGTAGAGGGCAGCCGAAGCATCAGCGCCTGCCGGAATCCGCATTGGCACGGCCATGCCGTGACCCCTCCCGCCCGACGCGGCCCCAGCTGGTCCGACAGTCGGACCGGTTTCTGGGCGTTCTTCACGGCAGGGGCGCCGGCCGCGGTCGTCCCAACGGGTCCGACCGTCGGACAGGTTCGTGCGGTGCGCCCCGGACGGGGCGACCCGGCTGGGTTCCCACCTGCTCATCCATGGGGACTGCCTTCAGGTCCGAAGGACCGGGCGTGCGGCGGAAGCCCACCGCACGCCTGGATGGCTCAGGTGGCTTCCGGCTCAGAGGGCTTCTTCGCGTCGCCGCCCACGGTCGGCGCGTTCTGGTAGAGCTCGCCCAGACCGGCCCCGATGCCGTCCCACGCGAAGGCCTCCGCCATGCGGCGAGCGTTCTGCGCGAGCCGGCTGCAGAGGTCTGGATCATTGCGCAGGCGGCGCAGCGCGGCGGCGAACTCCTCGGCGGACTCCGCGAGGAGCACGTGCTGGCCCTCCACCACCGGCAACCCTTCCACCGCGAGCCGCGTGGCCACCACGGGCACCCCCGCCGCCGCGGCCTCCAGGACCTTGAGGCGAGTCCCGCTGCCCGCGCGCAGCGGAATGGCCGTCGCCAGCGCACGCGCCAGGTACGGCGCCACCGACGGCACCGAGCCCGTCACCACCAACCGCTCGTTCTCCAGGGCGCGCACGGATGCGGGAGGACTGCGGCCCACCACCATCAGCTTGCTGGTGGCCAACTCCGAAGAAACCAGCGGCCACACCTCGCGCGCCAGCCGCAGTACCGCGTCCTCGTTGGGCCACCAGTCCATGGAGCCCACGAAGACCAGGTCGTCGCGCGCGGCCTCCTGGGGCACGAAGTCCGCCAGCTTCACGCCGTTGGGCACCACCTGCACGTGCCTTGCTCCCATGGCGCGCAGTTGCTGGGCGTCCACGTCCGAGCACGCCAGCACGGTGTCCGCCTGGCGCACGCACTCGCGCTCCAACTGCTCCACCCGCTTGAACTGCCAGTTCAGGAACGGCCGCAGCAGCGGCGCGCTCAGGGGCGCCATGCGCGCGAGCACCTGGCTCTCCACGTTGTGCTCGTCGATGACCAGGTGCGCGGCCGGGTTGAGCTGCCGCGCCAGCGGCAACAGCTGCGCCATGTGCAGGTGGTCGAAGTGGATGATGTCGAAGGGGCCGCGCTCCACCAGCACCTTGCGGAGGGCGTCCCGCAGGCCCTGGCGCGCGAAGCGGACGTAGGTGAGCGGCGTGCCCCGCAGGAAGGTCTGGGTGCTGTGGAGGGTCTCCCGGGGCGCCACGCGCGGCAGGTCCACTAGGTGCAGCCTGGAGGCCGGGACGCCCAGCGCTCCCAGCCAGCGCGTGAAGCCCGCGGCGTCGTTGCCCGCCCGGTGCACCGCGAACACGTCGAGCTCGAAGCGCGAGGCAAGGGCGCGCACCAACTCGAGCGTGCGCAGGGTGCCGCCCGTATCCGAAGGCAGCGGAACGTAGGGAAGGATGGCGAGAACGCGTCGCACGGTGGGAAACCAGGCCTGCTTCAGGAGACGGGTGGAGCCGGCCGCGTGCTCCTCACCGCGGCCACCGGCTTGGTAAGCACCTGCGCGCAAGGGGCCCAGGGTCCCGCGACGCTTTCCCCTCAATGGACAACAGATCGCGAATCCGCGACCCAACGGGATGCTGCACCGCGTCTTCCGAGTGACAGCGGTATTCCCAGAAGTCTTGACCGGAGAGGTGACACCCGGCCCGGGAGGGGCCTCGAAAAGGCGCGCTGTTTCCGGCATGAGGACGCCCGGCGCAACGACGGAGGAAGCCATGGGCCTTGAGCAGACGCAGGGGGCCGCGGCGCGCGAGCGCATCGCGCGGCTGCGGCAGGTGATGCGGGAGCGCGGTGTGGCGGCGGTCTGGGTGACGACGAGCGACCCGCACCTGTCCACCTACCTGCCCGGCCGCTGGAAGGGGCGGGAGTGGGCGTCTGGGTTCACCGGCTCCCTGGGCACGCTGGTGGTGACGGCGGACTCCGCGGGCCTGTGGGTGGACAGCCGGTACTGGGATCAGGCGGACGCGCAGTTGAAGGGCAGCGGCATCGCGACGGTGCGGACGACGAACGCGCCCGGACAGTCGCACCTGGACTGGCTGGCCGCGAACGTGCCGCCAGGGCAGGTGGTGGCGGTGGACGGGGCGGTGCTGGGCCTGGGCCTGGCGCGCTCGGCGGCCGCGCAGCTGTCGGCGGCGGGGGTGGTGTTGCGCACGGACCTGGACGTGGTGGCGGAGGCCTGGGCGGACCGGCCGCGCCTGCCCGCCGCGCCCGTCTACGCGCACGCGCTGTCACCCGTGCCTCGCACCGACAAGCTGCGGGCCGTGCGCGCGGAGATGGGCGTGCTGGGGGCGACGCACCACTTCATCTCCACGCTGGATGATGTCGCGTGGCTGACGAACCTGCGCGGCTCGGACGTGGACTACATCCCGGTGTTCCTCGCGCACCTGCTGGTGGAGCCCGGTGGGGCCCGGCTGTTCATCGGGGAGGGCAAGGTGCCGGACGCGCTGCGCGCGCAGCTGGAGGCGGACGGCATCACCCTCCACCCGTACGACGAGGCGGCCCGCGCGCTGGGGGCGTTGTCGGACGGCACGCGGCTGCTGGTGGACCCCCGGCGCATCACCCACGGCCTGCGGCAGGCGGTGCCCAAGGGGGTGACGGTCGTGGAGGGGCTCAACCCGTCCACCGTGGCCAAGTCGCGCAAGACGGACGCGGAGTTGGGGCACTTCCGCAACGCGATGGAGCAGGACGGCGCGGCGCTGTGCGCGTTCTTCGCCTGGTTCGAGTCCGCCCTGGGCCGCGAGCCCATCACGGAGCTGACCGTGGACGAGCGGCTCTCCGCCGAACGGGCGCGGCGTCCGGGCTTCGTGTCGCTCAGCTTCTCCACCATCGCCGCGTTCAACGCGAACGCCGCGATGCCGCACTACCGGGCGACGGAAGCCTCGCACGCGACGGTGTGCCTGCCGGGGCAGAAGCCGCAAGGCCTGCTGCTCATCGACTCCGGCGGGCAGTACACGTCCGGCACCACGGACATCACCCGGGTGGTGCCGGTGGGCGAACCCACGGCCGAGCAGCGGCGCGACTTCACGTTGGTGCTGCGCGGGATGATCAACCTGTCCCGCGCCCGTTTCCCCCGGGGCACGCGTTCACCGAACCTGGACGCGCTGGCGCGAGCGCCGCTGTGGGCGGAAGGCCTGGACTATGGCCACGGCACGGGCCACGGCGTGGGCTTCTTCCTCAACGTCCACGAAGGGCCGCACGGCGTCTCCCCGACGATGCCCAATGACCTCACCACGGCGCTGGAGCCGGGGATGATCACCTCCAACGAGCCCGGCCTCTACCGCCCGGGCCGCTGGGGCATCCGCATCGAGAACCTCATCGCCGCGGTGCCCGACCGGAAGACGGAGTTCGGCGACTTCCTGCGCTTCGAAACGCTGAGCCTCTGCCCCATCGACACGCGGCTGGTGGACCCGGCCCTGCTGTCCCGGGAGGAGACGGACTGGCTCAATGCCTATCACGCCACCGTGCGCGAAAGGCTCCAGCCCCACCTCCAGGGCGCGGCGCGCGACTGGCTGCTCCAGCGCACCCAGCCTGTCTGAACCGCTCTGCTCTCGACCCAACGGAAAGACAGACGCGCGGCTGGACGTGCTGCTCCGGAAACACGCATGCTGGGCCGCGCGGGGGGGCCGGCCCCGCATGTGATTGGAAGGACTTCGCATGCTGATGTGCTCGCCCGTCCGTGACGCCCAGTCCGACTGCCGGGAGCGCTACGCCTGCAACGGCGTCAGCAACACGGGCCTCAAGGCCTGTCAGGTCAAGCTGTAGACGCCAGGGCTTGATTTGCAGGCTTGGCGCTTGATGCTTGGAATCCGGTGAGAGCAGGCTTGCGGGCATGAATGCTCCCGCCGGGTCTCTTCGTTCCCGCTCCGCCCGCCGTTTCATGACGGGGATGCTGCTCACGGTTTCGTTCGGGGCCTGTGCGCCGGAGGAGGCCGTCGAGGATTCCCTGTCCGTGGCCCAGGTGGAGTCAACGCTTCCGGCGGGAGGCTGGCGGGTGCTGATGCCGGGTGGAGGCGGGCCCATCCGGGGCATCACCCGCCGCTCGGATGGCGTGCTCATCGGCGGCGCCAGCTGGGGGCACGGCATCGACGTGTGGACGAGCGCGAATGGGGGCGCGAGCTGGACGCTGCACGGCTCCGTCGCCAACAACCCGAACGTGGAGTTCGGCGACGTCACGATGCGAGCCATCCCGGGCACGCACACCGTCTTCTGTGCCTTCCGCGAGTACGCCAACGGCCAGTGGCGCGTCACCATCACCCGCAGCGACAACGACGGCGACGGCTGGGTCTACGACAGCACCGTCGCCGGTCCCACGACGCGCTTCGTGGGCGCGCCCTTCCTCTTCCAGCGCGGCAACGGCGACCTTCAGGTCTATTACGACTCCGAGCTGCTGGCCGCGCAGGGCGGCTACCCCGGCCACCAGTGGATCGCCATGCAGGGCCGGCAGGGCACCACCGGCGCCTGGAACGCGTACGGAACGGTGACGGTGTCGCGCGACAAGCGGGCCGGCGCGCTCAGCCGCGAGGGCATGCCCACGGTGGTGCAGCTCTCTGGAGACCGCATCATGGCCGTCGTGGAGGGCGTGGAGGCGTTCCCCACGGGTGGGGCTCGCGCCAATGTCATCAACGCCGTGCAGTCCTGGGACGGGGGCCGCACCTGGGACGACTCGCTGCGCCGCACGGTGTATGCCTCACGCATCGACCCGGGCTCCGGCCGCCGCTACAACGCCTACGTCCCCTATGCCATCCGCGTGGGTAACGGCCCGGTGGGCGTCGCGTTCTGCACGGACGAGGACAAGGCCGGTCCCCCTGACCTCTCCAGCGCGCCGGTGGATCAACGCAACTGCCACGTGGGCTTCGTGCTGACCACGAGCACCTTCGAGTCCTGGTCCGCGCCCACCCCCATCTGGACGGGCACCTCGCGCAACTACACCCCCGGCCTCTTCGAGCGCGCCCCCAACGACGTCATCGCCCTCATCGATGGATTGGGCACCCAGCGCGTCCTGGTGCGGTAGCACGTCCGGACAGTGTCTGTTACCGGGGAATGGCCAGGATGCAGGACATGGGATGGATTGTGCCCATGTCCACGTCCCCGTCGTCGAGCCGCTGGCTGCTGACCGCGTTCCTCTTCTGGAGCTTCGGGCTCGTGCATGTCTTTCCCTTCCTGGGGGTCTACATGCTGATGTTCAACAAGCAGTACGCCCCGGCGATGCTCGTCGGCTTCGCCCTCACCGGCCTGGGCCTGGGCCTCGTCCAGGCCCTCACGCGCGGTCCCAGGGCGCTGCTGTTCACCCCGGCGTCGTTCCTCGCGGGGTGGGCGCCGTTGCCGCTGCTCATGGCCGCGAACGTCCCTTTCAGCACCGTGTCGGCACTCACGCTGCTCGCCTCCGTCGGGTGCATCTGCCTGGGGCAGTGGGCGCTCAACGCCGAGCGCGGGCCGCAATCACCCTCGGGGGCATGACGCGACCGGGCGACGAGAGGGGGGCCTCCGGGAGGCATCCATTGCGTCCGCTATGCCTTCCCGCGTCATGCGGGGCGCGCGCATTTCCTGAAACCAGCCGAGGGGACATTGCGTATCGGGGCGGTCCCCTCGGGGACTCGCGCGAACGCGGGAGCCCAGGCAACATTCGCGGCGAAATGTAGAGAATCCGGGGAACTTTCTCGGTTCCTAAAAGGTAGGAGTTCCGCTCATGTCCACCCCTATTGATGGCGGCGCCGCCGCTGCCGCCCGTGCCGCCGCCGAAGCCGCCGCCCGCGCCGCCGCCGAGGCCGCTGCTCGCGCCGCCGCCGAGGCCGCCGCGAAGGCCGCCGCCGAGCAGGCCGCGAAGCAGCAACAGCAGCAGCCGCAGACGAAGCAGCCCACGGTGAAGCTGTTCCAGAACGATCAGTTCTCCTCGGCGGGGCCGCAGAACCGCAACGGCGTGAACCGGCTGACGGGTGAGACGACCAACCCCTTCGCCACGCCGCTCTCCTCCAATGGCAACGCGCGCCCGGTCAACGCCCCGGCGGGACAGAACGTCGCCGCCCCGGCGGCGGAGCCGAAGCCGCCCCACGCGGAGGCGCTGCCCGACAAGGCGGAGGACCTGCCCAAGCTCTTCCCGGAGCTGAAGGACAAGAAGAAGGAGGACCTGCAGAAGGCCTATGACTCGCTCAACAAGCTGGGCACCGGCTCCTTCTCGGAGAAGGCCACGGCCCTGGGCGAGCTGGCCTCGCAGTTCCCGGAGACGGTCCCCAACGCGCTGGAGCGCCTGGGCCTCAAGGACGACAAGCTGGCGAAGCTGGCCACCAACTCCGACGCGCTCACCTCGCTGGGCAAGCTGACGGACCCCAAGGCGAGCAAGACCGACAAGGCGCAGGCCGCCCTCACCCTGGCGAAGGCCGCCGGCGACGCCTTCGCGCCGGAGGACCTGAAGGGCGTGCTGGACACCGCGCTCAAGGGCCTGCCCGCCGCGGACAAGCTGGTGGGGGCCATTGGCAAGTGGACGGACCCCAACGCCTCCGCCACCGACAAGGCCACCGCCACGCTGGAGCTGGGCAAGGCGCTCAAGGACTTCGCCGGGGACAAGTTCCCGGCGCTCGCCAACGACCTGCGCAAGCTGGACGGGTCGCTGCGCGCCGCGGGCTCCGCCATCACCCTGGCGGACCCCAACGCGTCCACGCAGGACAAGGCGCTGGCCGCCGCGCAGCTCCTGGCGGAGGTGCCCGACCTCAAGAAGGACCTCAAGGCCTTCACGGACGTCCTCAAGAACGCGGGCGTGAAGAACGCGACGGACGTGGCCCAGCAGGGCACGCAGCTGGCCAACGTGAAGGTGAAGGGGCTGGATCCGCAGCTCGCGTCCAAGCTCACGCCGGATCAGCTGAAGAAGCTGGAGTCCGCCGCCACCAAGCTGGGCGGTCCGGAGTCGCTGGAGGGCGCGCTCAAGGGCATCACCGACCCCAAGGCCCTGGACAACCTGGTGGGCCAGCTGGGCAAGGCGGACGCCGCGGCCGGCAAGCGGCTGGTGAGCGCCCTGGGCGGCATGGAGCACAAGGCCCTCAACGAGGTCCTGTCGGATCCGAAGACGACGGAGCAGTTCGCGAAGCTCGCGGGCAAGCTGGACGACGAAGCCGGCAAGGTGCTGTCCAAGCTCGTCACGGACATGGACCCGAGCGCGGTCAAGGCGCTGCTCAAGTTCACGGACGGCGTCGGCGCGGACGCGCTCAACACCACCGTGAAGGGCCTGGGCCCGCTGCTGGACAAGGCGGGCAGCAAGCTCGTCGGCCAGGGCCTCAAGGTGATGGAGAAGGTGCTGGGCAAGGTCGGCGTGGAGATCACCGCTGACGTGGCCGGCAAGGTCTTCAAGAACCTGGCGAAGGTCGTCCCGGTGGCGGGCGCGCTGCCCAACGCCATCGACGCGGCGAAGTACGAGAAGGAATCGCTGGAGCTGCACGGCAAGAACAACGACCTGGGCTACTTCGCGCACACCGCCGCGGCGCTGAACGTCGCGGACGCGGGCATTGGCATCGCGTTGGACCTCACCGGCGTGGGCGTGGCCGCGGACGTGGGCGCCAGCGTGCTCTTGGGCGCCGCCGAGCTGGCGATGGACATCGGCTTCAGCCAGGAGAAGGCCAAGTTCGAGGCCGACCCCGAGGGCTACAAGGCCCCGGACTGGATGAAGGCCGTGAACCTGGCGGGCGCCGCGGCCCAGGGCCCCGCGGGCCTGGCGCACATGGCCGCGTACTACGGGCCGGAGGGCACCGCGCAGCTCATCCAGTGGGGCGTGGAGAAGGCCGCCAAGGGCGCCGTGAAGGCCGCCGAGTTCGTGGGCGTGTCCCAGGCGGAGCTGGCCGGCGAGGGCCTCAAGGGGGCCGCGAAGGTCATCCACAAGCTGGCGGACGTGGTGCGCAACCCGTCCAAGTACGGCGAGGCCGCGGTGAAGGCGGCCACCGAGGCCTTCAACACCGCCATCGAGAAGGGCGGCGAGCTGGCGAAGGAGGCCAAGGAGGTCCTCGACGGCGTCATCGACGGGGCGAAGAAGCTGGGCGAGAAGGGCCTGGAGACGCTCAAGTACATCGCGCAGAACCCGGGCGAGGCCGCGAAGAAGGCGCTCGACGGCATCAAGAGCGTGGTGGACTCCGGCGTGGACCTGGCCACGGACGCCGGCAAGGCGCTCTACAAGCAGGCCGTCTCCACGCTGAATGACCTGAAGGCCGGCTACGACAAGCTCACCGGCGCCGCGAAGGAGAAGGCCAAGGAGCTCATCGACGGCGCGACGACGCTCGTGTCCAACACGGTGAACAAGGCCAAGGAGCTGGGCGAGAAGGGCCTGGAGCTCTTGGCCTGGACGGCCCAGAACCCGGGCGAGGCCGCGGCCAAGGCGAAGGAGGCCCTTGGTGACGCCCTGGCCAAGGGCGGCGAGCTGGCGAAGAAGGCCTGGGAGTCCGTGAAGGACCTGGGCGCGAAGGGCGCCGAGCTGGCGGAGGGCCTGGTGAAGGGCCTGGCCAACGCGGGCGAGCAGGCCGTGGAGACGCTCAAGTACATCGCCAACAACCCCGGCGAGGCGCTCACCAAGGCCGGCGAGTGGGTGGGCGGCGCGCTGTCGGACATGGCCCGCAAGGGCGGCGAGCTGGCCTCCAAGGCGGCGGGTGCCATCAAGGACTTCGTCGACAACCGCGTCACGTGGGCCAAGGACTTCGCCAAGGACCTGCTCAAGGACGGCGTGGAGTCCTTCAAGAACGTCGCCAAGGCCTGGAAGGACAACCTCACGGAGGGCGGCAAGGAGCTGCTCGTCGCCGTGGCGGACCTGGGCGACGCGGGCGTGGACGCGCTCAAGGACCTGGCCGGCGCGGGCGGTCAGCTGGCGGAGGCCGCCGTCAACCACCTGGGCGACATGGCGAAGAAGGGCGTGGATGCCGCCAAGGACGCGCTCGGGACCCTGGCGGACCTGGGCGGCGAAGTGGGCGAGCTGGCCGGGGATGTGGCCGGCAAGGTGAAGGACTTCTTCGACAGCATCATCCCAGACGACATCCCCGGCATCCCGGGCATCTAGTCCTCCACGTCACAGGCCTGTAGCGCCCAACGGGGTCTGTTCCTTCACGGGAACAGGCCCCGTTCGCGTTCGTGGCGTCTGGTTGGACTTTTCCGTCGAGCGCGGTGCGTCACGCGCGTGAAGCCAGACGGACCCAGGGAGTATTTGTTGCCCGTTCGTGACAGGACCTGCATCCAAGACAAGTTTGAGCGGAAAATTACGAGCAGATTAAACTGCGAGATCTTAATTTCCTGATCTCGCGCAACTCGCTGGGAGACGCCTGGATAATCGGGGCAGGAATCACAGCCGCCACCGAGGAATCCCCGCATGAGCCTGAACGCGACCACGTCCCAGCGCACGAACTCTGTCTTCTCGAATCGTTCCCAGGCTGTGACGACGAGCGCGGTTCGCAGCACGAACCCGAACGCCATCTTGTCGCAGTACAAGCCCACGGGCGCCTCGGCGCGCACGGCGGCGCAGGACGGGCTGCAGCCGGGCGTGGCTGCGTCGACGAAGATGGCGCAGACGGACCTGGCGCGGCTGCAGAAGTTCAAGGGCAACATCGAGGCGGCGGCCGCGAAGCACGGCCTTCCCCCGGCGCTCCTGGCGGCCATCGCGAGCCGTGAGTCGCGCGCGGGCGCGGCGTTGGACCGCACGGGCCACGGCGACGGCGGCAACGGCTTTGGCGTGATGCAGGTGGATCACCGCTTCCACACGACCAAGGGCGGCCCCACCAGCGCCGAGCACATCGACCAGGCGGCGGGCATCCTCAAGGGCTACGTCAACGACATGAAGAAGGCGCACCCGGACTGGTCCGAGGCGCAGCAGCTTCGTGGCGCGGTGGCGGCCTACAACTCCGGCCCCGGCAACGTCCGCACCCAGGCGGGCATGGACGTGGGCACCACGGGCAATGACTACTCCAACGACGTGTGGGCGCGCGCGCAGGCGCTGGCGCCGCACTTCGGCGGTGCCGCGACCAACACCGGCACCAACACCAACACCCAGAACACCACGCGCCCGGCGCAGACCGCCGACACCTTCGAGCCCGCGGGCACCAAGAAGCCGGCGACGAAGTGGAGCGCCGCGCCCTCGATGGACCAGGTGAAGGCGGGCGGCAACAACCTGCGCGAAGGCATGCAGGGCCCGGCGGTGAAGCAGATCCAGGAGATGCTGGGCGTCCCGGCGGACGGCAAGTTCGGCCCCGTGACGAAGAAGGCCGTGGAGGACTTCCAGCGGGCGAACGGCGTGAGGGCGGGCAGCAACGCGGGCCAGGTGGGCCCCGACACGTTCAAGGCGCTGCAGGGCAAGCGCCCCGGCAGCACCAACACCACCAACGGGACGAACAACACCCCGGGGACGAACAACACCCAGGGGACGAACAACAACGGCGCGGTGCTGGGCAACGGCGTCCGCATCAACACCAACGACCCCACGCTGAAGAAGCTGGCCACCTCGCGCCTGAACAACGGCCAGACGGGCTACTGCGTGCGCACCACGCTGGACAACATGAGCCGGCTGGGCATCCCGAACACGCCGGCGGCGACGGGCAACGACCCGAACAACCCGCGCGGCGGCATGGCGCAGATGCTGCGCAATGGCTGGGAGTCCATCCCGTTCCCGGGCGCCAAGCAGCAGGCCATCAAGAGCCCCTACGGCAACGCCACCGCGAACGTGGTGACGGCGGACCAGTACCGGAAGCTCGTGGCGGACGGGAAGGTTCCGGACGGCGCCATCATCTTCCAGTCCCGCCACGGCTGGGACTACAGCGGCGGCTCCAAGGGCAACGACATGGGCATCGTGCGCAACGGTGGCAAGACGACCCACAACTACCAGGACATGAGCTCCATCATCTACTCGGACTGCAAGGAGGTCGTCATCCTGGTCCCGAAGGGCGCCATCCAGCGCGACTGATGATGGCCTAGTGGGACGTGTCCACGGCCCGGTCCGGCAACGGGCCGGGCTTCTTCATGAAGACGATGAGGAAGGACGCGGCGAGGAAGGAGAGGGCCAGGAACAGGAAGCCGCTGTTGAAGGCCTTCACCAACGCCTGTTCGCTGATGCGGTGCTGGAGGACCGCGAGCGCGGCGGAGTCCGGCGCGAAGAGGTGGCTGCCCGGGCCGCCCTTCAGCGTGGCGAGCTGTTCCTGGACCCAGGGGTTGTACGCGTCCACGTGCGACGTGATGGCGGCGTAGGCGCGGTGGGACTCGCGGTCCAGCAGGGTGCTCATCCACGCGGTGCCGATGGAGGCACCCAGTTCCCGGGTGAGGCTGAAGAGGGCGGTGCCGCCCGGCCGCTGGGACGCGGGCAGGGCGGTGACGGCGAGGAAGGTGAGCGGGACGAAGCCGAACCCCGTTCCCACCGCGCGGATGAACAGCGGCGTCACCAGCGCGGGCAGGTCCGCCTGGGGCGTCAGGTGGGCGTTGAGCCACAGGCTGGTGAAGATGCCGGTGTTGGCCACCACCAGCAGCAGGCGCGGATCCACCCGCGTCACCAGCCGGCCGGCCAGCGGGAAGATGAGCAGTTGGATCCAACTGCCGAAGAGGAACACCCGGCCGATGTCGATCGCCTTGTAGTGCATCACCGTGCCGCAATAGAGCGACAGCAGCAGCGACCCCGCGAAGATGGCGGTGCCCACCAGGAAGTTGAGCGCCGTCGCCGCGGAGTAGGCCCGGTTGAGGAAGATGCGCAGCTCCACCACCGGGTGGCGCGTCTCCAGTTCATGGCTGACGAAGCCCACCAGGCTGATGCCCGCCACCGCCGCGAGCAGGGTGATGGTGGCGCTTTCGAACCAGCCCTCGCGGTTGCCCTCCTCCAGCACGTACTGGAGCGACACCATGCCCACCGCGAGCAGTCCGATGCCCAGGCGGTCCACCGGCGCGCGCTCCGCCACGAAGCCCGGCTGATGGATGTGCCGCCACGCCACCCACGCGGCGAACAGGCCGAAGGGGACGTTGATGAGGAAGATCCAGTGCCAGCTGGACAGGTCGATGAGGTAGCCGCCCAGCGTGGGCCCCAGGAGCGGTCCGGTGATGGCGCCCAGGCCGAACAGCGCCCCGGCCATGCCGTGCTGCCGCTCCGGATAGCGGGAGAACAGCACGCTCTGCGACGTGGGGATGATGGCGCCGCCGCCCAGGCCCTGGAGGATGCGGAACACCACCAGCGACAGCAGGTTCCAGGACAGGCCGCACAGCACGCTGGCCGCGGTGAAGATGAGGATGGACGCCGTGTAGTAGCGCCGGAAGCCGAAGCGCTTCAGCAGCCAGCCCGACAGCGGGATGATGGTGATGTTCGCCATCGCGTACGCGGTGGACACCCAGGCGATCTGATCCAACGGCGTGCCGAAGCTCGCGCGGATGTCGTTGAGCGCCACGTTGACGATGGAGATGTCCAGGAAGGCCATCAGCCCGGCGAACATCGCGCCCGCGGTGATGAGGGTCTTGTTCCCCTGGAGCAGCGTGGCCTCGTCTCCGGCCGGAGCAGGGGCCGGAGCAGGGAGTCTGGCGGCGGCGCTCATGGCGCGTCCGTGTAGACAGTGGCCTCGGCGCTCATGCCCGGACGCAGCTCCACGTCCGGCGTGCCGTCCAGGCGGATGAGCACCGGCACGCGCTGGACGACCTTCACGAAGTTGCCGCTGGCGTTGTCCGGCGGCAGCAGCGCGAAGCGGGAACCGGTGCCGTGCGACAAGCTCTCCACGTGCCCGTCGAACTCGCGCCGCCCGAACATGTCGAAGCGCACCCGCGCCCGCTGGCCGGGCTGCACGCGCTCCAGCTGGTCCTCCTTGAAGTTCGCCACCACCCACACGTCGTCGCGCGGGACGATGGCCATCAGCGACCGCTCCGGGCCCACCGTCTGGCCTTCCTCCACCGAGCGGCGCGACACCACCCCGGCCCGCGCCGCGCGCACCGTGGTGTAGGAGAGGTTGAGCTCCGCCATCCGGACCGAGGCCTCCGCCTGCTGCACGCGGGCCTCCGCCAGGGCCACCGCCGCGCGCGATGAGGCCAGCTGCTCCTCCGTCGTCCGCGCGGCCGTCAGGCGCCCCTGCGCCAGCGTCACGCCGCCCGAGGAGCCCGTGAGGGCCGCGGTCGCGGACAGCCGGCGCGCGCGGGCCTGCTCCAGCTGTGCGTCCGCCGCGTCCAGCTCCGTCTGGCGCAGGTCCACGTCCGCCTGGGCCAGGGCCTGCTGTTCGAAGAGGGACCGGGCGCGGCCCAGGTTCGTGGCCGCGAAGGCCTGGCGCGACACGGCGGCGGCGACCTCCGCGTCCGCCTGGGTGATGGCGGCCTTCGCGGCCTCCCGCGTGGACGTGGCGGACGTGAGCCCGCCTTCCGCCTGGGTGAGGGACGCGGGCGCGGTCCTTTCGGTGAGGGCCAGCGCCGCCTTCGCGCTGTCGGCGGAGGCTCGCGCGGCCATCAGGTCCGCCTTCGCCGCGGCCAGCCGGGCGGCGAAGTCCTCCGGATCCAGCTCCACCAGCACGTCGCCCGCGGCCACGCGCTGGTTGTCCACCACCGGCACGCGGCGCACCTGCCCGGCCACGCGCGCGGCCACGTTCATCACCCGGCCCTCCACCTGCGCGTCGTCCGTCGTCTGCTGACCCAGGTGCAGGAGCGTCCAGCCTCCAGCGAGGAGCCCCACGCCCACCGCCAGCCCACCCATGAGCAGCGGCGTGCGGCGGCGCTCCTTCACGGCGGGCGCGGCGGGCGCGTCAGCGGAGGGGAGGGTGGCCACGGCGCTCATGGGCCCTCCTTCGTCAGCAGCTCCGCGCCCAGCTTCTTCGCCGCGTCCAGGAACTCGTCGCCCAGCTTCGTGCCACGCACGGCGCGCGACAGCGACAGCGCGCCGTACATGAGCGCGATGGCGGCCAGCGCCTTCTCCCGGCGCCGCGCCCCCGAAGGCAGCAGCTCCGCGTATGACTGGATGAACTCCTGGAGCTCCGCCTCCAGCGCGCCCCGGTAGGGCTCACCCGTGCGCGACACCTCCGCGGTGATGCTGGGCAGGGGACAGGTGGGCGTGACGGCGTCGCGGTGCTTGCGCGACAGGTAGCGCTCCAGCACCTTCAGCGCGGGCGCCTCCGGCGCGTCCTCCTTCGCCTTGCGCAGGAGCGCGTTCCACACCGTGCGGGCGGTCCCCCGGATGGTCTCCGTGAACAGGTGCTCCTTCGAATCGAAGTGCCCGTAGAAGCCGCCCACCGTGAGCCCGGCGCCCTTCATCACGTCCATGATGGAGCTCGCCTGGATGCCACGCTCCAGCAGCAACGTGGCGGCGGACGCGAGGATGGCGTCGTGCGACTTCTGCTTCTGCTCCGTCTTCTGGGTCATGATGGATGATGGTAGTAATATTTCGACCATCATCCGTCAAGGCGGCCCGCCCGGGGCCTACTTCTTCTTCTTGCGCGAGCCGTCCTCGTAGAAGGCCTCGTCCTCCACCAGCCCGCCGTCGGGGTCCCAGCGCTTGCGCTCGGTGACGCGGCCCTTGGACCACTGCGAGTCCTCGATGAGGGTGCCGTTCTCCGCCCACACCTGGCGGCGGCCTTCCGCGTCACCCTTCATGTAGTGCTCGCGGCTCCAGGTGCCGCCGTCCGGCAGGAAGCTCTCCGTCACGCCGTCGGGCACGAAGCTGTAGCGGCCTTCGATGGCGGCCAGGTTCTGCCGCTCGCGCAGCGAGCCGTCGTCCTCGAAGGTGGAGTCCACCGCGCGGTCTCCCGTCGCGACGAACTCGTGCTTGCGCTCGCCGTTCTGGAAGTACTCCACGCGCTTCACCTGCTTGCGGTCCTTCCAGGTGACGACGTTCATCTTGCCGCCATCCTTGAAGAACTCCGTCTCGTCGCCCTCCTTCTGGCCCTTGACCCAGGTGGTGGAGCGGAGGGCCTTCCCGTCGGCGTACTGCGTGCTCACGCCGTCGAGCACGCCCGCGGAGAACGCGTTCGTCGCGGTGCGCTGCCCGTCCTTGTCGAAGCTCTCCGTCACGCCTTCGCGCCGCCCGTTCTTCAGCGGGATGACGGAGCGCTTCTGTCCGTTCGAATGGAAGAACACGAGCGGCGAGGGCCCCTTCCAGACACAGTCCTTCAGGCCCGCCTCCCACGACGACTGCAGGCCGCAGCCCGCCTTGGTGAGCCGCCCGGTCTCGTCGTAGTCCGCGAAGGTGCTCTTGTCGTCCTCCGGCTGCCGGTCCACGCGCCGGGACACCTTGCCGTTGGGGTGGTAGCGCAGCTCCTCGCCCCGCGGGTTGTCGTCCGCATACTGCGCGGTCTCCACCAGCCGGCCCTCCTCGTAGCGCTTGAAGCCGCCCTGCCGCTTGCCGGCGCGGTACTCCTGCTCCACGGCGCGGCCGTCGGACCAGCGGCGCACCTCCCAGCCGTCCTGCTTGCCGTTCTTGAACGAGACGGTGTGTGTCTCCTTCTTCGTGTCCTCGTCCACGCAGCGCACGGTGCCGGTGAGGTTCGCGGTGGAGTTGCCGTTGTCCAGGTTGATGGACTGGCCCTGGAACGAGCAGCGCTCGATGGCCCACGCGGGCGCGGAGAAGAGGGGCACGGACAGCACGAGGAGACGCATCACGGAAGGCGCGCGCATGGAGGACTCACGGGCAATGGGGATGGGCCACCGTAGCAGCCGTGAGGCCAGGGGCCCTGGAACGACTTCCGGGCCCACACCCGCCATGTGCATGGCGAGGGGGCCCGGACGGATGCAGCGAGGCGAAGGGCTATTCGAAGGTCCAGGCGAGGCGGCCCTGGCCCGGGCCGATGCGGGTGTTGCCGGCCGCGATGTCGCTGCCGCGCACCCAGCCCGTCCTGCCGTCCATGGGGTCGGTGACCAGGTACTCGCGGTTGGCACCCTGGCCGCGCGCGTCGGACATCACCATCGCGTGGCCGCCGCCGCCGTTCCAGAGGACGGCGAAGGGCACGTCCACGCCGTCGCGCAGCAGCCGGTCCGCGCGGTCCAGCGCGCCCTGCCGCGCCTGGGGCGTGTCGGCGATCGTCTGGGTGGCGTAGGTGCGGTTGCTGTTGGGGCTGACGCCCCGGTTGAACATGTCCCGCATGGCGTCCGGAGAGACGCCCAGGCTGTCTCCGGTGCCGCCCTGGCGGGGCCGCGCGATGCCGTTCCCGCGCTCCAGCACGCGCCGCTGCTCGCGGCCGATGTTCGTGTTCGCATCCAGGCTGTGGATGGGCTCGCGGTGCATCCGGCGCGCGTAGATGGGGTCCGCGTCCGCGTGGGCGATCTGCGCCGCCGTGGGGGCGCACGAGTCGTCGAAGCGCTGCTGGAGCGCGCGCGAGCCCGCGTTCACGTCGATGGCGGTGGACTGGTCGATGAGCGTCTGTCGCGGGGTGCCCGCGATGTCCCGCCCGAAGCGCGCCACGTCGTCCATCTCCCGGGTCGTGTCCCCGAAGGCGTTGCGCACGCGGTCCAGGACGCCGGGCGACGCCAGCTCCTGGTTGCGCGCACCCACGGCCTTGAGGATGAGCGCGCGCTCCGTCTGCACGTCCGCGTTGGGCACCGGCTGGCCGTCGCGCGTGCCCGCGTTGCGCAGGGTGCCCTGGAGCGCGGTGAAGTCCTCGCCCGTCATGCCCACGATGGCGCTCGCCGCGGCCCGTGCCTGGGCCGGGCCCAGGATGCCTTCCTGGCCGGCGGCGCCGGTGCCGCGAGGCTCCGCCACACCGCGCGTCAGCGTCTCCACTGTGTCCACGCTCAGCCGGGCCGGACGCGCGGCCTGCATCGCGGACAGGTCCAGGTACGTGCGCGTGGCGCGGTCCGCGTTGGGCGTGTTGAGGACGTGCTGGTTCAGGAACTGCGTGGCGCGCGCGCGCTCGGGCGCGGGCATCGTGGAGAGGCGGGCCTGGAGGGCGGTGTTGGTCTCCGGCTGCAGCGGCTCCGCGCGCGTGCTGGCGGCGCGCGCGGCCGGCTGCGTGGTGGCGGGAGGCGTCGCGCGCTGCGCCCCGCCCCGGCGTCCAATCTCACCGGCGTCCGCCTGGAAGGTGTCGTTGGTGGCGTAGCCCCGCGCCGGAGCAATGGGCGCGCGCGGCGCGACGGGCTGCGCATCGGGCAGGCGCGTCTGCGGGACACCAGCGGACGGAATGCGGACGGTCACGGACTTCCCCCTCAACGTGAAGCAATGGCTCCCGGATTGTCTCACGGCACCCCGGGGAAGTTGCGTCTGAAGCGGAAAAAACCTCTTTCCCTGTGTGTGTTGAAGGCCTACCCGGAGGGGACAGGGATTCACGAACAGTGCGTGTCAGCGCCTGTAGAGTCGGGGTTCGCGACGACCGGGGGACTTCATGCGCGATCAGGAACGGGGCTTCAGGCTCCAGGTACGAAGAGGTGTGCGTGCGGCCGTGGGCTGCTGGCTGCTGGTGGCGGGCTTCGTGCTGGTTCCCTCCGGTGCGCGGGCCCAGGAGCCGGGGCCCTTCCAGACGTATGTGATTGCGGCGCGTCAGCTCTACGACGAGCTCGAATACGAACGCGCGCTGGCGGAGCTGTCCCGCGCCAGGCGGTATTCGTCGGGGGAGGCGGACGACGTGCTCCTGTCGCTCTACGAAGGCGTCATCCTGGCGGACCTGGGCAGGACGGAGTCGTCCAGCGCGGCCTTCCGGGTGGGGCTCCTGCTCCAGCCCGGGGCGGAGCTGCCGTTGAAGGTCTCGCCCAAGGTGGAGCAGCGCTTCGAGACCGTGCGCCAGCAGGTGTTGCGCGAGCTGGCGAAGCAGGAGGTTCGCGGCGACGTGGCGCGAGTGCCTCCTCCTCCCGTGTCCACCGCGCCTCCAGGGCCCGTCGCGGTGGTGGAGTCGCAGGCTCCGGCCGTGGCTCCCGCGCCGGAGGTCTCCACGCGGTCGAGCGTTCGCGGCCGCGCGTGGATTCCCGCGACGGTGGGCGGGGTGCTGCTGGTGGGCGGTGGGGTGTCCTATCTCCAGGCCCGTGGTGAGCGCTCCCGGTTGCGAAGTGACGACGTCAGCCTCGCGACCTCCCAGGACGTGGACCGGAGCGTGTCGCGGGGGAAGGCATTCCAGACGGTGGGCCTGGTTCTCGCGGGGGCGGGCGTGGCGGGGCTGGGGCTCTCCGCGGGCATGTACCTGCTGGGCGGGCCTCCAGAGAAGGTGGGCATCCAACTGGGGACGGATGGGACGTCCGCCTTCGTGTCCGGGAGGTGGCCGTGAACTCGCGCGCACTTCGCATCCTCTGGGTGGGCGGGCTGCTGGCCGCGCTCTGCGGCTGCACCGACTTCGATCAGGAGGGACGTGAGTTCTGCCTGCGCAATCCGGAGCGCTGCGGCGCGCAGGCGCCCGACGCGGGGGGAAATGGCGACGCGGGAGACGGTCAGGACGCGGGCACCGACGACGCAGGAACCGGTGACGCGGGGACGTCGCGGCCTCCGCTGTTCCTGGAGGCTCCCGCGGCCTCCCACTACGTGGAGGGCGGGGGACGGCTCACCTTCCGCGTTGCCGCGCAGGACCCGCAGGGCAGCGCGCTGCGCTTCTCCTGGACCGCGAACGTCGGGACGCAGGGCGCCGCGCAGGAGACGGCCACCACCAGCCAGATTGTCTGGACGGCGCCGCAGTGCCTGGAGCCCGGGGTCGTCGCGTCGTTCACCGTGACCGTCACCAATGCCCTGGACCTGTCGGCCGTGGCGTCGTTCGTCGCCGTCGGCATGCCGGACTGCCCTACGTGGCGACCGACGGGAACTCTGTCGAGGGGCCGATCGTCCCACACCGCCACGGTGCTGTTGTCGGGCCAGGTGCTGGTGACGGGACATTCGAGTAGCACCGTCACGGAGTTGTTCGATCCCGTGACACGGACGTGGCTCTCCACATGGACCATGACCCGGGCTCGCCAGTCGCACACCGCGACACTTCTGCCATCAGGCAAGGTGCTGGTGACGGGAGGCGACGGGGGCGGCTCCTCTACCGCCTCGGCGGAGCTGTACGACCCCAGCACGGGCACCTGGAGCGCCACGGGCTCCATGTCCACCGTCCGCTTCAATCACGCGGCGGTCCTGCTGCCGTCGGGCAAGGTGCTGGTGTCGGGCGGCTACGCCTCGGGAGCGGGCATCGCCACGGCGGAGGTGTATGACCCCGCCACGGAAACCTGGAGCGCCACTGGCAGCATGGCGGGGGGCCGCTCCCTGCACGCGCTTACGGTGCTGCCGTCGGGCAAGGTGCTGGTGACGGGGGGCTTCACCATGAGCGGCTCCCGTGCGGTGTCCGAGCTCTACGACCCGGCGACGGGCACCTGGAGCGTTACGGGCAGCCTGGCCTCGGATCGCTATCTCCACACGGTCACGCTGCTGCCGTCCGGCAAGGTGCTGACCGTGGGAGGCCGCAGCTTCGGCGCCGCGCTCGCCAACGCGGAACTCTACGACCCGGCGAAGGGCACGTGGACGGCGACGGGCGGTCTGGACACGACCCTCGTCAACGCCACCGCGACGTTGCTGTTGTCGGGCAAGGTGCTGCTCGCTGGAGGTCTGGCGGGAGGGAAGACCGACGTCACGGCGCGGCTCTACGACCCGGCGACCGGGACCTGGACCTCCACGGTCGGGCTGACCGCGCAGCGCTACAATCACGTTGCCGTCCTGCTCAGGTCTGGCCGGGTGCTGGTGACGGGAGGCACGGATGGCTTGACGTCGGACCTCGCCACCGCGGAGGTCTACTCGCCGGGCACGGGTGCCTGGAGCGCCACGGGCGCGCTGGCCACGGGCCGCGCCTCACATTCGGCCACGTTGCTGCCTTCGGGAGACGTTCTCGTCGCGGGGGGCTTCTCGGGCACGGCCCCCGTGGCCACGGCGGAGCGGTTCAGCCTGAAGAACGAAAGCTGGATGCCCACGGGGGGGATGAGCGTCTCCCGCTCGTTGTTCGTGGCCACGTTGCTGCCGTCGGGCCAGGTGCTGGTGACAGGCGGGAGTACCGACAAGGGACCGTCGGCCACGACGGAGCTGTACGACCCCACGACCGGCACATGGTCCACCACGGAGCGCCTCTCCGCGGCTCGTTCGGGGCACACTGCGACGCTGCTGCCGTCGGGCCGGGTGCTGGTGGTGGGCGGCAGTGACACCCTCCGCGCCACGGAGCTGTACGACCCCGCGACCGGTGTCTGGTCCACCAGCGGAAGCCTGTCCACCGCCCGTTCGGGGCACACTGCGACGCTGTTGCCGTCGGGCCGGGTGCTGGTGACGGGCGGAGACGGGAGCATCGGTCCCGTCACCACGGCGGAACTGTATGACCCGGCGGCGGGCACCTGGTCCTCCACCGGGAGCATGGCGTCCGCCCGCTCGGGACATACGGCGACGCTGCTCCCGACGGGCCGGGTGTTGGTGACGGGGGGCTCGGACGGTTCAGTCCTGCTCGCCACGGCGGAGCTGTTCGACCCCGGCACGGGCACCTGGGCGTCCACCGGACGGATGTCCGAGGCTCGCGGCTCCCATACGGCCACGCTGCTTCCGTCCGGCCGGGTGCTGGTGACGGGGGGCGGCGGTGGGAGCCAGGTCCCCCTGGCCACCGCGGAGGTCTATGACCCGGACCTGCGCGTCTGGCGAGCCACCGGCGGGCTGGAGGTGGTCCGCAGCGGCCACGCGGCGACACTGCTGCCGACGGGCCGGGTGCTGGTGACGGGCGGCGACGGGATTTCGCGCGTCACGGAGGTCTTCACCCCCTGAAGCGATGAAAGACAACGGGCCGGGCGCGCACGCAGCGCACCCGGCCCGGAAGAAGGCATGCGGTCTTCGGAGAGGCTTCAGCGCGAGGCGACGGCCTGCGTCTGCGGCTTGGGCTCCACGGTGGCCTTGGCGGCGTCGATGGCGGCCTGGATGTCCAGCTTGCCGCCGGTGATGACCTTGCCCTTGAGGTCCGGGTCCTGCTCCACCGTCTTGAGGATGAGGTCGCGCACCTGCACGGCCGTCAGGTCCGGGTTCTCCGCGAACATGCGCGCGGCGGTGGCGGCCACGGTGGGCGTGGCCATGGAGGTGCCGCTCATCTCCTCCCAGTCATTGCCGGGCACGGTGCTGAGCACGTCCTCGCCCACGGCGGCCAGGTCCACCACCTTGTCGCCGTGCGACGAGAAGCGGGCCAGCTTGTCGTTGTTGCGGTCCATGGACGCCACGGTGAGGACGTTGGGCAGGTCCACGTTGGCCGGCATGTCCGGCACGTTGTTCATGTTGCTGCCGTTGCCGTTGGCCGTCGCGGCGACGAGCAGGATGTCCGCGTCCGCCAGCTTCTGGATGGCGGCCTCCCAGCGCTTCTGGGACGCGGCGTCGCGGTAGGAATCCCCGAAGCTCGCGTTCGCGGCGCGGATGTTCACGCCGTGCTCGGTCTTCATCTTCACCAGGTAGTCCACCGAGCGCTCGAAGTTGGTGAGCAGGTCCGCGCCGTCGTACAGGCCGCCCACGCTCAAGATCTTCGCCTTGCCCGCGGCGATGCCGGTGTTGCCCTCGCCGTTGTCCTCGGCGGCGATGATGCCCGCCACGTGCGTGCCGTGGTCCGTGCCCTCGCCCTTGAACGGGTCGCCCTTGCCGGTGCCCACGTTGAAGCCGTGGATGTCGTCCGCGATGCCGTTCTTGTCGTTGTCGATGCCGTCCCCGTCGATTTCACCGGGGTTCGTCCACATCGCGTCGTCCAGGTCGGTGTGCTTGAAGTCCACGCCGCCGTCGATGACCGCGATGACCGGCTCGCCCGTGAGCTTGGGCTTCGGCTGCGACGGATCCACCTGCTTCGCGTCGACGACCTTGTTCGCGCCCGGCTTCACCGCGACGTTGGCGCCGCCGAACGTGAAGGCCGACGCCGGCACGCTGGCGCCCGGAGTCGTGGGGCGGCCCGTCGGGCGGTCCACGAAGTTGGTCGGCCGCGCACCCTGGGTGTCGAAGCCGTCACGCACCGTCAGGGGCTTCGCCTTCGGCCCCTGGGCGCGAGAGGTCTCCGTGCGGGCCGTGGGGGCGATGGAGGCGGGCGACTTGCGGTTGATTTCCATGGTGTTCCTCCGTGGGGGAAGGCGGAGATGCCTACTGACTCCTACATTGTCGCATCGCGCTATTTTAAGTTTCGCCTCAATGGTTTTTTGGGAGGACGCATGAGCCAGGAGCAGTGGACCGCTGTCGACCGCTACATCACCGACCACATGGTGGCGCCGGACGCCGCGCTGGACGCGGCCCTGGAGGCGAGCGCGAAGGCGGGGCTGCCCGCCATCAACGTGGCGCCGAACCAGGGCAAGCTGCTGATGCTCCTGGCCCAGCTGCATGGCGCGAAGCGCATCCTGGAGGTGGGCACGCTGGGGGGCTACAGCACGCTGTGGCTCGCGCGGGCGCTGCCGCCGGGAGGCCGCATCATCACGCTGGAGGCGGTGCCGAAGCACGCGGAGGTGGCGCGGGAGAACATCGCCCGCGCGGGCCTGTCCGGCGTGGTGGAGGTGCGGCTGGGCAACGCGGTGGACACGCTCGCCCAGCTGGAGAAGGAGGGGCAGGCGCCGTTCGACCTGACCTTCATCGACGCGGACAAGGTGCGCACGGCGGAGTACTTCGCGTGGGCGCTCAAGCTGTCGCGCAAGGGCAGCGTCATCCTCACGGACAACGTCGTGCGCAAGGGCGGCATCGTGGACGCGGACAGCCCCGACGCGAACGTCCAGGGCATGCGCCGCTTCTATGAGGCCGTGGCCGCCGAGCCTCGCGTGAGCGCCACCGCCGTGCAGACGGTGGGCAGTAAGGGGTACGACGGCTTCGCCCTCGCGCTCGTCACGGGCGACCCGGAATAGCACCCAGGGTGGGCGCCTCGCAGAGCGCCTTCACCGTGCGCCGCAGCCAGACGTGCGCGGGGTCGCGGTCGAAGCGCGGGTGCCACGCCTGCGCGACGGCGACGCGTGGCAGGGGCAGCGGCACGGGGCGCTCCTTGACGGGCATCAGCGCGGCCACCGTGCGAGCAAACCCGCCGTTCACCACCGTGACGGCGTCCGTCCCCGCGACGAGCGCCGCCGCGGCGAGCATGTTGGGCACCACCGCCGTCACCCGGCGCGTATGGCCGTGCTTCTCCAGCACGTCGTCCAGCGGGGTGCGCAGCTTGCCCCGCCGCGACACGCCGACATGGTCGGCGCGGGCGAAGCGCTCCAGCGTCAGCCGTCCCCGGGAGAGCGGGGAGGCCCGCCCCACGAGACACATGAAGGACTCCTCGCCCAGCCGCTGCACGCGGATCTCCGGACCCAGCGCGCCCTGCACGCCGATGTCCAGGTCCACCTCGCCGTCGCGCAGGGACTCCACGTCCTCCGTCCCCTCGGGCACGAAGCGCAGCGTCACGCCGGGGGCCTCGGCGCGAGCCCGCTGGTGGAGCGCGGTGCCCAGCAGCGGGATGACGCCGTCGTTCACCCGCAGCGTCAGCGTGCGCGTCAGCTGCTCCGGCGCGGTGGGCGTTCCCGGCGCGAGCAGCGCGGTGGCATCCCGCACCACGGCGCGCACCTGCGCCTGGAGCGCCAGGGCCCGGGGCGTGGGGACCAGCCCGCGTCCGGCGCGCACCAGCACCGGGTCCCCCATGGCGGTCCGGATGCGGGTGAGCGTGCGGCTCATGGCCGGCGCGCTCAGGCCCAGCCGGTCCGCGGCGCGCGCCACGCTGCCCTCGCGCAGGAGGGCGTCGAGCGCCACGAGCAGGTTCAGATCCAGGTCCGCCATCCGGGCCATCCTAGCCGCGGGCCGCCTCCCAGCTACGGGCCGTCAGGCGGCGCGCACGGCGAAGAGGCAGTCGTCGTCCTCCCAGGGCAGGGGAATGGTGACGTAGCCGTGCTCCGGCCGCGCCAGGTGCGCCGCGAACTCCGGGCTCATCTTCACGTTGTCCGCGACCAGGATGGCGCCGGGCGCGAGCTTCGGCTCCAGCAGCCGCAAGAGCGGCAGGTACAGCGGCTTCGCGCCGTCGAAGAGCACCAGGTCGATGCCGTCCGGCACGTCCGTGCGCAGCGTCTCCAGCGCGTCGCCCACGCGGAACTCCACCAGGTCCACCAGCCCCGCCTGCGTGAGGTGCTCCTTCGCCCGGCGCACCTTGGAGGCCTCGTACTCCGTGGTGATGATCCGGCCGCCGCCGCCGTCGCGCAGCGCCGCCGCCAGGTGCACCGTGGAGATGCCGAAGGACGTACCGAACTCCACCACCGTGCGGGCGCGGCGCGCGCGGGCGAGCGCGTAGAGCAGCCGGCCCAGCTCCTCCGACACCGGCAGGTACGCCTCCGCGACGCTCGCGTAGAAGGCGCGCGGGTCGTGGTTCAGCGTGGCCCTGCGCTGTTCGGGAGGAAGGGCGCTGAAGGGCGCGAGCACGGCGGCGTCCGTCTTCCGTGCGTCCGCGAAGAGGTGGGCGAGCAGCGAGGCGACAGGGGGCGAATGAAGGGTCGTGGTCATGCCCCCACCGTGCGCCCGCGCCCCGCCTGGCACCAGTGCACCGGACGCACGGCCTTCGTGCGCCCGGCGCAGGTGGGGCTTCGACTACCAGACCTTCACGCGCTGCTCCGGCTTCAGGTAGAGGCCCTGGCCGGGCTTCACGTCGAACGCCGGGTACCACGCGTCCAGGTTGCGCACGGTGGCCGCGCGGAACATGCCGGGCGAGTGGCCATCCGTCACGAGCAGCCGGCGCAGCAGCGGCTCGCGGAACTTGTTGCGCCACGCCTGCGCGAAGCCCAGGAAGAAGCGCTGCTCGCCCGTGAAGCCGTCCAGCGTGGGCGCGGGCTGGCCCTCCAGGGACATCACGTAGGCGTCATGCGCGATGGAGACGCCGGCCACGTCGGCGATGTTCTCGCCCAGCGTCAGCTCGCCGTTCACGTTCATGTCGGGCAGGGGCTTGTACGCGTCGTACTGGGCGGCCAGCGCCTTGCCCGCGGCCTTGAACTGCTCCAGGTCCTTGGGCGTCCACCAGTTGGACAGCTTGCCCTTCGCGTCGAACTGCGCGCCCACGTCGTCGAAGCTGTGGACGATTTCGTGGCCGATGACGGAGCCGATGCCCGCGTAGTTCACGGCGGGGTCCGCGTTCGGGTCGAAGAAGGGCGGCTGGAGGATGGCGGCCGGGAAGATGATGGAGTTCTGCTGCGGCGAATTGAGCGCGTTGACCTCCTGGGGCGCCATGAACCACTCCTTGCGGTCCACGGGCTTGCCCAGCTTGGCCAGGTTGCGCTTGTGCTCGAAGAGCTCCGAGCGCTCCTCGTTGCCGAAGGCGTCTCCCTTGACGATCTCCAGGCCGGAGTAGTCACGCCAGGTGTCCGGGTGGCCGATGCCCACCTGCACCGTGCCCAGCTTCTCCTTGGCGCGGGCCTTGGTCTCCGGCGACATCCACGCGAGCGCGTCGATGTGGCGGCCCAGCGCGGCCAGGATGTTGCGCACCATCACGTCCGCCTCGGCCTTGGCGGCCGGCGGGAAGTGCTTGTCCACGTAGCGCTTGCCCACGGCCTCGCCCATGGCGCCGTTGGTGAAGTCCACGCCGCGCTTCCAGCGCGGGCGCAGCTGCTGCGCGCCGGACATGGTGCGGCCGTTGAAGTCGAAGCTCGCGTCCACGAAGGGCTTGGACAGGACCGAGGCGCCGCGCAGGATGGCGTGGAAGGCCAGGTAGTCCTTCCAGGTCTGGAGGGGCTCGCTGCCCACGAGCTTCGCGATGCCGGTGATGGCGCTGGGCTGCCAGGCGATGAAGTCCTTCTGGGACGTCAGGCCCGCGCTCGCGAAGTACGCGGCCCAGTCCATCCCGGGCGCCTTCTTCGCGAAGTCCGCCTGCTTCCAGGGGTTGTTCACCTTGGCCACGTCCTGCGTGTCCTGGGCCGCCCAGTGGGCCTGGGCGATCTTCTTCTCCAGTCCGAAGATGGCGCCCGCCTTGGCTTCCGCGCCGGGGATGCCGGCGTTCTTCAGCTGGGTGGCGATGTGCTGCTGATACTTCTCCCGCACCTCTTTGAAGCGCGGCGTGTCCTTCAGATAGAAGTCGCGGTCCGGCAGGCCCAGGCCGCCCTGGAGGAGGTAGGCGGCGTAGCGGCTGGGGTCGTTCAGGTCCTCCGCCACCCACAGGCCCAGCAGGCGCTCCGTGGTGGCCTGCCCGGTGTTGAGCGGATCCACGTCACTGCGCAGCGTGGTGCCCAGCAACGAGGCCAGGTCCTTGCGGTTGGCGACGGCCGCGATGCGGTCCAGCTCCGGCTTGAGCGGCGTGGCGCCGCGGGCCTCGATGGCGGCCTCGTCGATGAAGCTGGCGTAGTAGTCCCCCAGCTTGCGCTCCTCGCTGCCGGCGGGGGCGTCCGACTTCGCGGCGGCCTCCAGCAACTCGCGCGTCTGCTGCGAGGCGTCGTCGGACAGCCGCGAGAACATGCCGTAGGAGGAGCGGTCCGGAGGAATCTCCGTGGTGTCCGCCCACTTGCCGTTGACGTAGCGATAGAAGTCGTCGCCGGGGGCCACGGAGGTGTCCATGCCCGGCGTGTCGACGCCAAAGCTCCCGTAGTGCGGCTTGGGCGCGGCGGGGGCCGTGGGCGCCGGGGCAGGGGTGGCGGCGGCCTGCGCCGGCGGCGGGGACTTCTCCGCGGGCGAAGTGGAGGCGCACGCGGTGATGAGCGCGGACGCGCAGACGCCGAGCGTCATGCGCGCGGCGCCAAACGGCGGTCTGGAACGGAACGACATGGAAGCTCCTGGATGTGCCCGAACGGGGTGGCGCACTCTGGCGCACGCGGGCGCATCGCCAACAGCGCAAACGGCGGTTTCATCCCAGCCATTGCGTTCCAGACGCTGGGTCCGGGGTAGAGCCCCGGGACAATGGCGCGCCGCGCTGTCCTCCGGGCTCAGCGGGTCCAGCGGAGCCCGGCCACGGCATCGCCCCCGTGTTCGTAGTACTCCATGACCACGGTGTGCTCTCCGGCGGTCATCCAGCGGCCCACGACGAAGCTCATGGCCGACTGGTCCCTCCACTCATCGATGATGCGAGAGCCGTCCACGAACACGCGGACGCCGTCATCCGCCTGGGCGAGGAAGAAGTACAGGCTCGACGCGAAGTAGAACCGCCCCGTCCAGCGCACGGAGAAGTCGTCGGGCCCCACCTCCGGCACGGGGCTGCCCGTGGCCCAGAAGTTATTGAGCGGCGCCCCTTCGCAGCGCACCCGCGCCGGGGAGCCCTCCAGGTCCCGGTTGCCGAAGTACTCCGCCCGGTACTGTCCAACCGGGCACTCCGTGGGGGCGACGGCCTCGAAGAACGCCGTGTAGCTGGCGTCGCTCGAACCGGCCTGGATGACGTGCGCCGCGGCCCCGCCGTCCGACCACTCGCGGAACTCGAAGACACCTTGGGGCGACGGAGCGATCAGGGTGTGCGTGGAGCCGACGATGACCGGGCGGACCCGGGGCGACGGCCCGCTCGTGCCGTCGAACACCAGCTCCAGCCCCGGCGGTGACGTCTGGAGGGTCACCTGCACGAGCTGCGGGTCCAGGGTGATCATCCAACTGCTCGTCAGCCCCGTCGAGTTCATCGCGGTCAGCTTGATGTCGAAGTGCACCTCGTCACCATGGTCCGGGACGGTGAAGGACCCGGTCGCACCCGTGCTCGTGGAGTACGGATGGGTATGGCAGCTGCCCGAGGTGCAGTGGCGCAGGGTGATGGTCCACCTCAGCCGGTCGCCAGGAATGGGGCCCTCGTTGGGGTCGACCGCCGAGCCCGAGTAGGTCACCACGTCGCCGACCTTGAAGCGGTACGTCTGCGAGGGCGAGTGGATGGTCACGACCGGCAGCGCGTTGCCCACGGTGACGCTTACGGCGGCGGAGTGGCTGCCGCCGCGCCCATCGCTGACGGTCAGCCGGGCCACGTAGAAGCCGGTCACGGCATACGTGTGCTCCGGGCCGGGCAGCGTCGACACGGGGGTGCCGTCCCCGAAGTCCCAGCGGTACTGGAGCGCGTCACCGTCCGCGTCGTTCGAGCCCGCGCTGGAGAAGCGCACGAGCAGGGGCGGCTGACCCCTGCGAGGTGTCGCCGACGCCACGGCCACGGGCGGCGTGTTGCCCTCCGTGTAGCGGATGCGGCGCAGCTCACCCGCGAGGATGTCCACGAAGAAGAGGTTGGAGTCCGGCCCGATGCCGAGCTCCACCAGCCCGCCCACCCCGGTCGCGAACGACGTCACGCTGTCGGGCACGAGCTGATCATTCGCATCCACCCGCAGGGAGCGGATCCACTGCTGGCTGTAGTCGCCGAAGAAGTAGGCGCCCCGCCACGTCTCTGGGTACGCCATGCCCGTGTAGAAGCCGCCGCCCGTGGCCGTCTGGCCCACGCCGTGGTCCCAGACGTACAGCGGAGGCCGCACCGCGCCGGGCCCTCGTGCATAGAGGGCCTGGCAGACGGCTTTGGGTTCATAGCCGCTCTGGCGGAAGGGGCCCTCGTAGCAGGGCCAGCCCAGGTTCGCCCCCGGGAGCGCGACGTTGATCTCCTCGTAGGTGTTCCAGCCGACGTCGCCCAGGTAGGGCGTGGAGGTGCCCGGGCGCAGGCTGAAGCGATAGGGATTGCGCAGCCCCAGCGCCCACACCTTGGAGCGGTTGGCCCGGGCATCCCCGTTCCAGAACGGGTTCGAGGCCACGCCCTCGCCGGAGCGGGTGATGTGCAGCACCTTGCCCGCGAGCGAGTCCAGACTCTGCGCCCGCAGGGCGTCGTCGTCGACCGCGTCGAAGCGGGCGCCGTCTCCTGACGTCACGAAGAGGGTGCCGTCCGGCGCGAAGCGGAGGGTGCCCACGGAGTGCGACTCGCTGTCCGAGGGAATGCAATCCGCGCCCGCGGGAAAGTCATTGCAGGAGTTGCCCACCACGGTGCCGAGCAGCACGACCTCGCTCGCGGGCGAAGCCATGTCCCCCTGGGCGGTGTAGCGCGCCAGCCGCGCCGTCTTGGGCCCGGCGTCATCCGTGTCATCGTCGTCGTAGGTGTAGAGCAGGTAGACGAAGCCATTGGTGGCGAAGTCGGGATCCACCGCGAGCCCCAGCAGCCCGCGATCATGGTGCGAGTTCACCCGCCCGCGGATGTCGAGGAAAGCCACGGGCTGGAGGACGCCGTGCTTGAAGAGCCGGACCACCCCTGCCTTCTCCGCGATGAGGAGGCTCCCATCGGGAAGGCTCGCGAACGTCGTCGGGTATTGCAGGCCCGTGACCACGGGCTCGGAGGAGAAGCCTGCTGGCAGGGTGAGGGGCGCCAGGGGCTGGGCTCCGGCCCCTGGCCACCCTCCCAGACACAGCGCGAACAGGACAGCGAGGAACGGCGGACAGCGTCGCAGTGACAGCATGAAAGCGTCCCTCCAGTGCGGGAGCGTCCGGGATGCGGGAAGCTGGCACTTCAGTTCCCCCTGGCCATCTGTCCCCCAGGGATCGGTTACGGTCAGGGATTGAGCCATTCAAGGGGGACGCATGACTCCGTCCGCATTCCGTCCTGCATACACAGTCCAGACCGGGCACACCGTCCTCCGCTGCTGGTCACCGGCCGACGCCCCACTGGCACTCCGAGCCATCGAAGCCAGCCTGGAGCACCTGCGTCCCTGGATGGAATGGGCGAAGCGCTACCCGATGAACGTGTCGCAGCAGGCGGGGCAGCTTCGCCGGATGCGCGGACTCTTCGACCTGGGGCAGGACTTCGCCTATGGCGTGTTCAGCCGCGACGGCACCGAGGTCCTCGGCGGCACGGGCCTGCATCCCCGGGTGGGGGAGGGTGCACTGGAGATTGGATACTGGATCGCGGAGCGCCACACCGGCCGGGGGCTCGCGACGGAGATCGCCGGAGCGCTCACCCGCGTCGCGTTCGAACTGGAGGGCGTGCGCCGGGTGGAGATCCATTGCGACCCCCGCAACGTCCGCAGCGCCGCGGTCGCCCGGAGGCTGGGTTTCACCCATGAAGCCACGTTGCGACAGCGGCTCGTCGCGCCCGACGGCGCGCTTCGGGACACGATGATCTGGACGTTGCTCTCCGGCGAGTACCCCGCCAGCCGTGCCGCCGCGACCGTCGTCGAGGCCTTCGACGTGCTGGAACAGAAGCTGCTTTGAGATAACAAACATCGCATTTGGTATGGAATGCAGTTTATTCCTGTCTATGTATTGACTCGGGAATCAACGGGTCTCAGGATGGCCGCGCTTCACTCCCCTGCCGCCCCCGAGGTGTCTCAATGACGTTGAAACTCCCTGCGTGGTGCATGCGTCTACCGGTGGTCTTGGTGTCCCTGTTGCTGCCGCTCACGGGCTCGGCCCTCCCGGTCCGGGCCACGGCCTCCAGCGCGGTGCTGGCCGCTGTTCCGACGACGGGCTTCCGGTTCGTCGACATCACCGCGAGCGACGGCACGGTGCTCAAGGCGAACTACATCGCGCCCACGACGCCCGGGCCCCATCCGGCGGTGATCTTCATCTCCAGCTGGGGGCTCAACGACCTGGAGTATCTGGCCCAGGCCAATGCGCTGGCACAGAAGGGCTACGTGGCGCTCTCCTACACGCCGCGCGGCTTCTGGGCCTCCGGCGGTGGCATTGATACGGCCGGTCCGGCGGACATCGCGGACACCACGCGCGTCATTGATTGGATGATTGCCAACACAACCGCGAATTCCTCCCGTATCGGGCTCGCGGGTGTTTCGTATGGCGCGGGCATCGCGCTCATCGCCTCGGGCTTCGACCCGCGCGTGAAGGCGGTGGCGGCGCTCTCCGGCTGGTCGGACCTGGTGGCTTCGCTGTTCGGCGGAGAGACGCGGCGTCCGCAGGCGGTGGCGCTGCTCGACCTGGCCGCGACGCTGCTGGGCCGGCCCAGCCCCGAGCTCAGCACGACCATCGACAACTACTTCGCCAACCAGAACATCGAGTCCATCAAGACCTGGGGGCGCGTGCGCTCGGCGGCCACGTACATCAGCCGGATCAACACGAACAAGCCCGCCATCCTGATGGCCAATTCGTACGGCGACAGCCTCTTCCCGCCCAACCAGCTGGTGTCGTTCTATGGCCAGCTCTCCGGGCCCAAGCGGCTGGAGTTCGCCCCGGGCGACCACGCCGTCGTGGAGGCCACGGGCCTCCTGGGACTGCCCAACCACGTCTGGACCAGCTTCGGCCGCTGGATGGACCAGTACGTCGCGGGCGTGGACACCGGCATCTCCCGCGAGGCGCCCGTCGTGCTGCGCACCTACGACGGCGACGTGGAGGGCTATGCGTCGTGGGCCGCGGTCGCCAGGAGCACGCAGCGCTACGGCCTGGGCGCCATCCGCGTGCTGGATGGCACCGGCACCCTGGGCGGCGCGCCCACGTCGGGTGGTTCGCGGGTCGTCTGGTCCGGCTTCGACACCTCCGCCGACGCGGGCGTGGCGCTCCTGACCAACGGGCTCCAGGCGCTGACGGGCATTCCTCCCGTGGTCTGGCTGCCGGGCGTCAACCGCCTCAACGCCGGAGTCTGGACGTCGTCCGTCACCACGAGCGGTATCTCCATCCGTGGCTCGGCGGCCCTGCGCGTGCGCATCACGCCTTCCACCGCGTCGGGGACGGTCGTCGCCTACCTGTATGATCTGCTCGGTGACTACGGCGGTCTCATCACCCACGTGCCCCTCACCTGGAAGGGCGCCACGCCGGGCGTGCCGCTGGACCTGGACCTGACGTTCCCCGCGACGGCGTACGACGTGCCCGTGTTGCACCGGCTGGCGCTCGTCGTCGACACGGAGGACCCGCTCTACCTGGACGCCAACACCACTGGCGCGACGGTGTCGCTCGGCGGACCGTCCTGGTTGGATCTGCCGGTGCGCTGAGTCCAGCACCCCCGTGATGGAGGGCGCTTCCGGGCGCCCTCCGTCGTTCCAGGGGGCGTGTCCTCTGTGTTAACGCTCCCGGCGTCCATGGGAACCGCCGCCTCGGAACGCACCCGCGTCGCCCTGCTCGTCCTCGCTGGCGGCGTGCTGGCCCTGCTGCTGTCGCACCACCCCGCCATCCTGTCCGGGCTGCGCCTGGTGCAGGGCGACGAGGGCGACGTTCGCTTCAACCACTACATCCTGGAGCACGGCTGGCGCTTCGTGTCCGGCGACCCGGCGCACGCGCGCTTCTGGGATCCGCCGATGTTCCACCCGGAGACCAACGTCGCCGCGTACTCCGACGTGCTGCTGGGCGTGGCGCCATTCTACTGGGTGTGGCGAGCGCTGGGGCTGGGCGCGGACCTGTCGTGGCAGGCATGGGCGCTCACCATGGCGGCGCTCAACTACGCGGCGGCGGTGTGGCTGCTCCGGCGCGGGTTCGGCCTGCGTGTCTTTCCAGCGGTGGTGGGCGCGGTGCTCTTCACGGCCGGCGCTCCGCGCATCAACCAGCTCAACCACCCGCAGCTGGAAGGGCAGTTCTTCGCGCTCCTCGCCGTGGGCGCGGTGATCGTACTGACGCGGCCGGAGACGGACCGGCGGCGCGGGATTGCCTGGGCCGCGCTGCTCGTGGGCGCGTTCGTGGCCCAGCTCTACGCGGGTTTCTACTGGGGCTGGTTCCTCTTCTTCTTCCTGCTGCTGGCTTTCATCGCCGGGCTCGCCTTCCAGGACACGCGCGGTCCGCTGCTGACGGCGCTGCGCCGCCACCTCCCGGCGCTGGTGGGCTTTGGCGTCGTGGGGCTGGCGCTGCTCGCGCCGCTCGTCCTGCATTCGCGTCAGGCCATTGGCACGGTGGGCCTGCGCACCTTCTCTGAAGTCTCACCGATGGTGCCGCGCTTCTGGAGCTGGTTCTTCGTGGGGCAGGACAGCTGGCTGTACGGGTGGACGAATGGCTTCTCCAAGTTCCAGCGCATGCCCGTGGCGTGGGAGCACCGGCTGGGCTTCGGCTTCCTGACTCCGGTGCTGGCGGGCATCGGCCTGTGGCAGGCGCGCTCGCGGCCCGCCGTGCGGCTGCTGCTCGTCGTGGCGGTGGCCACGCTGGTGCTCGCCTCGCGCTACACCGGCGGCTTCACGCCCTGGTGGCTCGTGTTCCACGGCGTGCCCGGCGCGGCGGCCATCCGGGCCCTGGCCCGCATCGGCATGTGGCTGCTGGTGCCCGCGGGCGTGGGGCTGGCCCTGTTCCTCCAGCGGCAGTGGGACTCCGGGCGCGCGGCGCTGGCGGTGGGCCTGGGCGCGCTGTGCCTGCTGGAGCAGGGGCTCACCGGCCCCTTCTATGACCGGCACGAAGCCCGCGCGGACGTGGAGGCGGTGGCCGCGCGCATCCCGCCCGGCTGTACGACGTTCTTCTACGCGCCGACGTCCGGCGAGGCCCAGGAGTGGAAGTACAACCTGGACGCCGTGTGGGCATCCGGGGAGCACGGCGTGCCCACGGTGAATGGCTACTCGGGCAACTACCCGCAGGGCTGGAAGCTCCAGGACAACCGCCGCTTCAACGCGGAGGCCTCGGCGCGCATCGACCGCGACCTGGAGGCCTGGATGCGCTCGCGGAACCTGGCGCCCGCGAGCGTCTGCCGCATCGAGATGCCGGCGCGGCGGTAGGCGCCGCCGCGCGCGGGCACCGGACTACTTCGCGATCGTGACGTAGTCGCCCTTGAGCGCGACGCCCGTGACGAAGCTGCCGGCGTGGCACTCGATTTCGGTGGCGCTCTTGCCCTCCACCTTCTTGTAGTAGCTCACGATGTGGACCACCGCGTTGGCGCCGTTCTTCTTCGCGCCCTCCTGCAGGGCGATGAGCGCGGAGAGGGCGGCCCACTTGCAGGCGTAGTCGTCCGACTTGCCCACTCCGTTGGTCTTCTTGTTCGTGGTGTCGCTGCCCAGCGTCTTCAGCACGTTGGGCGTCTTCGCGCCTTCCAGGAAGAACTTCACCGAGCCGTCCAGCTTCTCCTTGGCTTCGGGCAGGGCCATCACATCCGCCAGCTTCACCTTCGTCACGGTGTCGCGCGCCAGGGCGGGGCTCGCGGCGGTCAGGGCCAGCAACAGGAGGGCTTTCTTCATCGCGGGATCTCCAGGCATCAAGGCCAGCGGCGGAAGATCAACGACGTGTTGATGCCGCCGAAGGCAAAGTTGTTGCTCATCACCAGGTCTGTCTGCAAGGCCCGTCCCTCGCCCATGACGTAGTCCAGGGGCGCGCACTTGGGATCCACGGAGCCCGCCGTCAGGTGCAGCGTGGGCGCGAACCAGTCCGAGCGCATCATCTGGATGCTCATCCACGCCTCCAGCGCGCCGCAGGCCCCCAGCGTGTGGCCCATGTAGCTCTTGAGGCTGGAGATTGCGACCTTCTCCCCGAAGACGGCCTTCGTCGCCGCGCTCTCCGCCACGTCGCCCGTGTCCGTCGCCGTGCCGTGCGCGTTGACGTAGGGGATGGCGGACGCCGGCACGCCCGCGTCCTCCAGCGCCAGCCGCATGGCCTCCGCCATGGTGTCCGCGTTGGGCTGCGTCACGTGGCGGCCGTCGCTGTTGGTGCCGTAGCCCAGCAGCTCCGCGTGGATGGTCGCGCCGCGCGCCTTCGCGTGCTCCAGCTCCTCCAGCACCAGCGTGCACGCGCCCTCGCCCAGCACCAGTCCGTCGCGCTCGGCGTGGAAGGGGCGGGGGGACTGGTGCGGCGCCTCGTTGTGCTTCGTGCTGGTGGCGAAGAGGGTGTCGAACACCGCCGCGCCCGTGGCGTCCAGCTCCTCCGCGCCGCCCGCGAGCATCGCCACCTGACGGCCCAGCTTGATGGCCTCGTACGCGTAGCCGATGCCCTGGCTGCCGGAGGTGCACGCGCTGGACGTGGTGACGATGCGGCCGGTGATGCCGAAGAAGACGCCGATGTTCACCGCCGCCGTATGGGACATCATCCGCAGGTACGTCGTCGCGGTGATGCCCTCCGTCGTCTTGTGGGTGATCATCTTCCCGAAGTCGCCCATGTTCTCCGGCGTCCCCGCGGAGGAGCCGTAGGCGATGCCCATCTTCCCCCCCTTCACCAGGGGGCTGCCCAACAGGCCCGCGTCCTGGAGCGCCAGCTCGCTGGCCCGCGTCGCCATCAGCGCCACGCGGCCCATGGTGCGCGTGGCCTTGCGCGAGTACGTGGACGACGGCAGTTCGAACGGCAGGGCAGGCGCGCCCAGCCGCGTGTTGAGGCCTTCGTAAGCCTTCCAGGGCTCCATCACCTGGACGGCGTTCTGGCGCGCACGCAGCCGCGCCTCGACGGTCGTCCAGTCGTGTCCCAGGGGGCTCAGCGCACCCACTCCGGTGACCACCACGCGCTTCATCCGATCATCCCCCCGTTCACCGAAATCACCTGCCGCGTGATGTACCCGGCGTCCTCCGCCATGAGGAAGCTCACCGCGGCGGCGACCTCCTCGGGCTTGCCCACCCGGCGGGCGGGAATGATCTTCATGGCTTCCTCCAACACTTCGGGAGGCACCATCTCCGTGTCGATGAGGCCCGGCGCCACGCAGTTGACGGTGATGTCGCGCTTGGCCAGCTCCACCGCCAGCGCCTTCGTCGCGCCGATGATGCCCGCCTTGGCGGCGCTGTAGTTCACCTGGCCGCGGTTGCCCATGAGCCCGGACACGGACGCCAGCGTGACGATGCGGCCCGGCTTCTTGCGGCGCACCAGCGGCATCGTGAGCGGGTTGAGCACGTTGTAGAAGGCGTCCAGGTTGGTGTGGATGACGCTGTCCCACTCGTCCGCGGTCATGGCGGGGAAGGCGTTGTCGCGCGCGATGCCCGCGTTGCACACCACGCCGTAGTAGCAGCCGTGGGCTTCCACATCCTGAAGCAGCGCGGCCTGCGTGCCAGCGCGGTCCGCCACGTCGAACTGGAGCACGCGCGCCTCGCGGCCCGCCGCGCGCACCTGCGCGGCCACGGCGTCCGCTTCGTCGCGCCGGCTCTTGCAGTGCACCACGACGTCGTAGCCGTCGCGGGCCAGGCGCAGCGCGATGGCGCGGCCGATGCCCCGGCTGGAGCCCGTCACCAGCACCGTCTTGTCACCCATCTGTGTTGCCCCTTCCCAGGTCCTGCCCCGGTTGCGGCTCGTAGACCGTCAGCGCCGCCGTGGCCACCTTCTCCGTGCCCACCGTGAGGGTGCAGTCGAACTGGCCCAGCCCGTTGTCCGCGGAGAACTGGCGGTGGACCTCGATGCGCAGGCACTCGCCCAGCTTGAAGACGGGGCGGCTGCACTCGTAGCGGCGCGTGCCCAGCAGGAAGCCCACCCGGGGCGTGCCGCCGCGCTTGCGCGCATGCCATCCGGCCCAGGCGGCCACGGCCTGCGCCATGTACTCGATGCCCACCCAGCCGCCCACGACGCCGTCGGCGTAGAAGAGGCTGTCCTCGCGCACGGTGACCTCCGCGAGCAGGGAGTCCGCGTCGCCCTCCAGGACGCGGTCGAGCAGCCGCATGCGCCCCTCGTGGGGCACCAGGTCCTCGACGGGCTGATCAATCACGATGCGCATCAGGCGCGCTCCAGCACGAGGGCGGCGTTGCTGCCCCCGAAGGCGAATGAGTTGCTCAGCACGCTCTTCACCGGACGCCCCAGCACCTCTCCCGGCTTCACCAGCGACAACGCGGGCAGCGAGGCGTCCACGGCCCCGTCCCAGAAGTGCCCGGGCAGATGTCCCTCCGGGTTGTCCACCAGCGTGAGGTACGCGAAGGCCGCCTCCAGCGCGCCCGCGGCCCCCAATGTGTGGCCGGTGAGCGGCTTGGTGGAGCTGGCCTTCACGGCTGGCCCCAACAGCGCGTGCACCGCTCGGCTCTCCATGGCGTCGTTCTGCACCGTCGCGGTGCCGTGCAGGTTCACGTAGTCCACCTGCTCCGGTGCGAGCCCCGCGCGCTTCAGGGCCTCCTGGATGGCGGCCATGGCGCCCTTGCCGCCGGGCTCCGGCGCGGAGATGTGGTGCGCGTCGGAGGACTCGCCCCAGCCGGACAGGCGCACCGGCCCCGGCTCGCGCGTCATCAGGAACAGCGCCGCGGCCTCGCCGATGTTGATGCCGTGGCGGTGGGCGCTCATCGGGTTGCAGCGCTCTTCACTCACGGAGTCCAGCGAGCGGAAGCCCGCGACGGTGAAGCGGCACAGCGAATCCACGCCGCCCGTCAGCACCGCGTCCACGGTGCCCGCGCGCAGCATCCGCGCCGCGCTGGCCAGGGCCTTGGCGCTGGAGGAGCACGCGGTGGAGATGACGTAGGCAGGACCGCCCAGGCCCAGCACCTGCGTGAGCGCCAGCGCGGGGGAGCCCAGCTCCTGCTGATTCAGGTGGAAGCGGGAGGGCAGCTGTCCCGTGGCCAGGTGGCCGGCGATGGCGCCCTCGCTCTCACCGATGCCGGAGGTGCTGGTGCCCAACACCACCGCCACGCGCGCGGGGCCGAACCGGGCGATGGCGGCGTCCACTGCGGGGCGCACCTGCTCCAGCGCGGTGAGCAGCAGCGCGTTGTTGCGGCTGTGCTGCGAAGGGGGCAGGGCGTCCTGGGCCGCGAGCTTCGCCGTGACGACGCCCAGGTGCAGTGGGCGGTCCGCGAAGCCGTCATGTTCGGCGACGCCGGAGACGGTGTCCGCGAACAGGGCCCGGGCCACCTCCTGCTTCCCGGAGCCCAACGCGCAGACGAGGCCCAGCTGGTTGAGGAAGACAGGAGGCATGGGGAGTCACTCGTCCGCGACGTGCGATTCGATGGTGAGCTGGTAGTGCTCGGACAGGTTGGTGAGCTGCGTGCGCCCTTCCCAGCGCGGCTGCCCATCGTAGCGCACCGTCACCCATTCCCTGCCGTTCTTCGACAGGGTCCGCTGCCCGGGCCCATCCTCCAGCGTCCAGCCAGCGGGCAGGGCGGCGCGAACGGCGTCGGCTGGCCAGTAGACGAGCTGCACGTCCCGGAGCACCAGCCCGGAGTTGAACTGGGCAGGCAGGCGGGGGTCCCGCTCCTCGTCCAGGGTGTTGCCGTCCCAGCGCAAGGTGAGGATGCGCTGCCCCATGGCCAGCCCGGCCAACTGCATCCGGGCCGGGTCCACCTCCATGAGGGCCTCCAGGGAGCGGGGGCCGCCGGGGTCCTGCTCGTGCGCGAACACCAGCTGCTGCGCCAGGCTCACGGACGCGCCGAAGGCGGCGGGGGCCAGGCGCAGCTCCGGCAGGGGCTCGCCGGGGGCGGCGGGCTTCGGCCGGGGCGTGGTGGTGCAGGCCACGAGGCCCGCGACGAGCAGGGCGGGAATCAGGCCGCGCACAGGGCCTCGAGGACGCCCAGGCGCCGCTTGCTGTCCGCGACGTAGGGGTTGTTCTTGTCCCACGCGTAGCCGGCGAGGATGGCGGAGATCATCCGGCGCACGTCCGGGGACGGGTTCGGGTGGAAGATGATGTTCTGGAAGCCGCCCTCGTACCAGGACTCCACGAAGGTGCGGAAGGTGTCCACGCCCGCCTTGAGCGGCTTCGCGTAGTCCTTCTCCCAGTCCACCGTCTCCCCGGCGAACGCCCGGGCGATGCAGGCCGACGCGAGGCTCGCGGACTTGAAGGCGATGGTGACGCCCGAGGAGAACACCGGGTCCAGGAACTCACCCGCGTTGCCCAGCAGCGCGAAGCCCGGGCCCCACAGCGACTTCACGTTGGCCGCGTAGCCGGTGAGCTTGCGCGCGGGCGTGTCCCAGACGGCGTCCTTCAGCAGGTTCTGCAGCGACGGCGCCTCCTTCACGATGGCCTGGAGCCGCTCCGTGTCCGTGCCGGTGTACTGATCCAGGAACTCCTTCTTCGCGACCACGCCCAGCGAGCAGCGGCCGTTGGAGAAGGGGATGGTCCAGTACCAGACGTGCACGTGCTCCGGGTGCGTCGTCACTCGGATCTTGTTCCGGTCGAAGGTGCCGAGCGGAACGCGGTCCTCCACGTGCGTGAAGATGGCGCCGCGCACGGGGAAGTTCGACGGCGTCTCCAGGTTCAGGATGCGGGGCAGCACGCGGCCAAAGCCGCTCGCGTCCAGGAGGAAGCGCGCCTGCACGCGGTACGTCTCACCTTCGGGAGAGCGCACCGTCACCTCCGGCTTCTCGCCGGAGACGTCCACGGTGAGCACCTCGTGGCGGTAGCGCACGGTGGCGCCCTTGCGCTCCGCGGCCTGGGCCAGCACATGGTCGAAGTGGCCGCGCTGCACCTGGAAGGTGGTGCCCCAGCCGGGGCTGAACTTGTCGCGGAAGTCGAAGTCCGTGTACTTGCCGGCGCGCTCGAAGGCCGCGCCGTTCTTGTACTGGAAGCCCGCCTCCACCACGTCCTGGAGGAAGCCCGCCTCCTGGATGTACTCCATGCTCTGCGGCAGCAGGCTCTCGCCAATGGAGAAGCGCGGGAACTGCTCGCGCTCCAGCACGAGGACGTCACGGCCCTGCTTGCGAAGGAGGCCCGCCGCGACGGAGCCCGCGGGGCCCGCGCCGATGATGAGGATGTCCGCTGATTCAGTTTTCAATGTGTGGCTTTCCCGGGTGGTAGTCGGAAACAAGGGGTGAGGATCCAGATGGTGACCTCACCCAGCAGCATGGCGAGGCCGAACGAGCGCAGCGCGGGCGTGGCGGACAGGCCCAACAGCCCGAAGGACAGGAGCGTGCTCACGCCAGCCAGCGCCACCGCGAGCCACGCGGAGCCGTCACCGGGGTGCTCCAGGAGGAAGATGCCGTAGTCCACGCCCATGCCCAGGAGCAGCACCAGCCCGAGCACGGTGAACAGCTGCAGCGGCGCGCCCGCCCACCCGAAGATGGCGAGCGTCAAGAGCGTGCCCAGCACGGAGGGAATCCACGCGCGCCACGCCTGGCGTCCGAAGCGGGCCACCAGCGTGAGCAGCACCGCGATGTACCCCGCGACGATGAGCCCGCCCATGATGCGGCGGTAGCGGGTGAGCAGGCCGGAGATCTCCGCCGTCTTGTCCACCCAGCGGATGCCCTCCAGGCCCTTGGCCACCTCTTCCAGGCGGGGCAGCACCTTGGGGTCGTTGAGGCCGCGCAGCATGAGCACGCTGTACTGCGCCTTGCCCAGCGTCCCCAGCCACTGCTGCCGGATGGCGTTCGCGGCGGGGCCGGAGAGGAAGTGCGAGGGCGTGAGCGGTTCCTGGGAGAACGTGGCGCGCGTGGGCGCTTCACCGGTGGAGGCGCTGACGGCGGCGACCGCCTGGGCCTCCGCGCGGGCGCTCAGCGCCGCGTCCTCGCGCTGCTGGGCTTCGGACGGGAGCCAGTCGGACACGGCGCGGTAGCCCGCGAACACCTTCTGGGCGACCAGCACGTCCAGCTTCTGCTTCAGCGAGGCCTCGCGCGCGAGCACCTGTTCGTCGCTGTCGCCCTGCACGAGGAAGAACTGCGCCGGGCTGGGCAGCCCCAAGAGGCGCCCCAGTTCACGCTGATCCGCGATGAGGTTCGCGGGCGCGCCCTGCAACTGGCGCAGGTCGTCCCGGGGCTCCAGCTTCCAGATGCCCACGGCCACGAGCACCGTGAGGACCATGCCGGAGATCCACCAGCCTTTGGTGGAAGCGATGCGCGGCCAGCGGGTGATGGACGCGGAGAAGCGCTCGGAGAACGAGGTGACGGGCAGGGCGCCCGTGTCCAGCGAGGGGAACCAGCACACCACGGTGAGGAACGCGGCGGTGAGGCCCGCGGCGGAGAACACCGCCATCTGCCGCAGGCCCGGGAAGGGCGCGACGCCCAGCGCCAGGTACGCCACCACGCTGGTGACGAGCGCGAGCACCATGCCGGGCAGCAGCGCGCGCATCACCGGGCCGCGCTCCGACGGGGGCTTGCCCTGGCGCGCGGCGAAGTAGTGGAAGCCGTAGTCCTCCGCCACGCCCACCAGGCTGGAGCCGAAGACGAGCGTGAGCAGGTGCACCCGCTCGAACACCAGCGCGGTGACCGAGAGCGCCACCGCGCAGCCCAGCGTGAGCGACACGCCCACGAGGAGGATGGGCCGCAGCGAGCGGAAGGTGAGCCACACCAGGATGAGCACCGCCGCCAGCGAACCGAAGCCGATGGTGGACATCTCCCAGCTGGCCTGCGCGGCGGCGGCCTCGGCGTACAGCGGCACGCCCGCGGCCACGAGCCGCCCTTCGGGCACCGCCGCCTCCACCTTCGTCCGCGCCGCTTCCACCGCGGCGGTGACGCGCGAGCCGTCCCCCAGCGCGAAGGCGGACACCTTGCTCTTCCACATGAGGAGCACCCACTCACGGCCCTCGCCGGACAGCCACAGCCGTCCGTCGCGGGGCCGGGCGGACGTCTCCGCCGCGCGGGCCTGCCACCAGTCCTGCCACAGACCCAGCGGATCCGCGTTCCATGCTGTCAGCTGCGCGCCCGCGGGCTGGTACAGCTTCATCAGCGCCGTGCCGCCCAGCTCGTCCGCGGTCGCGTGCGCGAGCCACTGACGCTGCGCGGGCGTGAGCAGCCGGTCCCGGTAGGGACGGTAGAAGTCCACCGCCTGGTCCAGCGCGGAGGTGTCCACCACCGCCGGCTCCATCAGGTCCGAGGCTTGGGACAGCACGCGCGTGGCCTCATCCGCGGCCCGCTGTGCGGACGGCCAGTCCCGGGCGCCCACGAGCAGCACCACCTGCCGGCCGGCGTCGTCGGCGAGCTTGCGCGTGGCGGCGTCCACCTCTGGCGCCTGCTCGTCCTCCGGCAGGAGCGCGAGCACGTCCGTGTCCAGATGCGCGGAGCGCCAGAACTGGATCTGGTGCACGCCCACGGCGAGCACCACCAGCGCCCAGAGGATGGCCAGCTTATTTGCCAAGACGTTCTGCTTCCGTGGTGTCGGGGGGAGGCGTCTGCGCCAGCTGCTCGAAGGTGATGACGCTGCTGTCGCCGCGCGTCTCGTCCAGCTGCACCTGGCGCACGTACCCGTCACCCTCCAGGTGGATGTGCTTGAAGACGCGCGCGAGCCCCGCGTCCGTGGGCGTCAGCTCCAGCTTCCAGCCGGCGGTGCCCACCAGCTCGCCCTCCACCTTGAAGCGCTTCTGGAGCGCCGCGACGTCGCCCGACAAGAGCGCGAAGAGCAGCTCGTTCACCGCCGCCAGCGCGGGCTCCTTGGTGGAGTCCAGGTGGTAGGCCGCGCCACCCGTGGCCTGCTGCGCGCTCAGCGACTTGCGCGTGAGCGTCAGGGTGGAGGCGAACGGCGTGCGGGTGTTCCACAGCACGCCCTGGTCGCGCGCGAGCAGGAAGTCCCCCTTGGACACGAGCGGCTTCTTGAAGCCCGCCACGCTCTTCTTCTGTTCGAACTGGCCGCGCACGAGCGGCGCGTCCACCAGCCGCGCGCGCACGTCCTTCACCAGGTCCGCCGCGTGGGCGCTCAAGGACAGCAGCGACACCATCAACACGAGGAAGGCTTTCATCCCGGCCACACTCCCAGCTTCTTCCAGAGGACTTCCGGGCAGACGTATTCCATCTCACCCGTCTTCAATGAGACCGCGACCTGGATGGTGTGGGCCTGGTTCACCTTGCGCCCGGTGTCCGCGTCGCGCAGCAGGTAGTCGAAGCGCAGCCGGTTCTCCCACTCCGTGATTTCCGCGCGCACGATGATGCGCTGCTTGTAGGAGATGGGGGACACGTACTTGAGCTTCATCTCCACCACGGGCCAGCCGTACCCGGACTCGCGCATCTGCGGCCAGTCGTAGTCGTGCTTGCGCAGGATGACGGCGCGCGCCAGCTCCAGGTACTTCACGTAGTGGCCGTGCCAGACGATCTCCATCATGTCGAGGTCGTGGAACGCCGGATCAATCTCCAGCTCGCAGCTCAGGTCAGGCTTCATGCAGCCTCCACTCGCGGCGGCGGATGGCGGTGAGCAGGCCCTGCAGCTCGCCATCCAGCGCCCGGTCCTCCACCAGCAGGGGGATGCGCGCCTCCAGGTCCGCCTGCATCTCGGCCATCGCGGGGCCGGGCTTCGCGTCCGCGTCCAGCCGCTGGCGCAGGGTGACGCCCTGGCGCGCCGCGATGAGCATCGCCGCCACCACCTGCTCCGTCAGCTCCAGCACGCGCAGGCAGTCGCGCGCGGCGATGGTGCCCATGCTGACCTTGTCCTGGTTGTGGCACTCCGTGGAGCGGGAGAAGACGGACGCGGGCATGGTCTGCTTGAGCGCCTCCGCGGTCCACGCGGAGACGCTGATCTGCGCCGCCTTGAGGCCGTGGTTGATGGCCGCGCGGATGCCGGTGGACGCGGAGAGGTTCGCGGGCAGGCCGTGGTTGAAGCGCGGATCCACCAGGAGCGCGAGCTGCCGGTCCAGGAGGTCCGCCACGTTGGCCACCGCGTTCTTCAGCCCGTCCATGGCGAAGGCGATGTGGCCGCCGTAGAAGTGGCCGCCGTGCAGCACCCGCTCGCCATCCGGGTCGATGAGCGGGTTGTCGTTGGCGCTGTTCAGCTCGTTCTCGATGAGCGTGCGGAAGTAGGGCAGCGCGTCCTCCAGCACGCCGATGACGTGCGGCGCGCACCGCAGCGAGTACCGGTCCTGGAGCCGCTGCTCGTTGCGCGGCGGCCGGTCGGAGACAAGATCCGCGCGCAGCCGGGCCGCGACCCGCTGCTGGCCCGCGTGCGGCTTGGCCGCGAAGAGCGTCTCGTCGAAGTGGTGCGCGTTGCCGGCGCTCGCCAGCACGTTGAAGGCGGTGAGCCGCGTGGCGAGCCGCGACACGTACTCCGCCCGCTCCCACGCCAGGCACGCCAGGGCCGTCATCACGGCCGTGCCGTTCATGATGGCCAGGCCTTCCTTGGGCCGCAGCTTGAGGGGCGCGATGTTCAGCGCCTTGAGCACCTCGGCGGCGGGCTTGCGCTCACCCCGGTGCCACACGTCGCGTTCGCCGCAGAGCACCGCCGCCACGTAGGACAGGGGCGTGAGGTCTCCGGACGCGCCCACGGAGCCCTCCGCGGGAATCATGGGCAGCACGTCGTGCTGGAGCAGCAGCTCCAGCTGGGTGAGCAGCGGCACGCCCACGCCGGAGAAGCCCTGCGACAGCGACGCCAGCCGCGTGGCCAGCACCGCGCGCGTCTCCTCGGGCGTGAGGAACCGGCCCGCGCCGATGCCGTGGTACGTGTAGAGGTGGTGCGGCAGCTCCGCGACGAGCGCGGGCGGAATGGACACCGTCACGGAGTCGCCGTAGCCGGTGGTGACGCCGTAGATGACGCCGTCCTCCGCCAGCAGCCGGTCCAGGAACGCGGCGCCCTTGGCGATGCGCTGGCGGAAGGCCGGGGCCGTGCCCAGCTCCGCCGGGCGCTCGCGCCGCGAAAGGGCGCCCACGTCCTCGAGCGTCAACCGGGTGCCGTCGAAGCGGACCGGGGTGTCAGAAAGTGGGGGGCTTCGCGGAGACATGCACCTGATCCCAGAAGGGAAAGAAGTTGAACCAGTCGTAGGGCGCGCGCTGGAGGAGCGCGGTCACCCGGCCTGCGTAGTGCTGCGCGCAGTCGGTGAGCGCGGCCTCGCGCTTGCCCCGGGGCAGCACGACGCGCTCGAAGAGGCGCTCGAAGTGGATGGTGTAGCCGTCGCCCTCATGGATGCAGCCCAGCAGGTAGAGCGGACACTTGAGCAGCGCCGCCAGCACGTAGGGGCCCACCGGAAATGGCGCCGGGTGGCCGAGGAAGTCGACGCGCACGGTCTGGGCGGAATTCACCGGGATGCGGTCGCCCGCGATGACCACGAACTCGCCAGCCTCCACGCGCTCGTTCAGCGCGACGGCGGTGGCCGGGCCCATGTCCGTCACCTCCATCAGGCGCAGGTCGCTGTCCGGATTGAGGCGCTTGAGCAGGCGGTTGAACTGCTCCGCGTGCAGCGTGTGCACCAGGATGTTGAGCTTCACCTCGCCCTTGCGCTCCGCCATGGTGCGGCACAGCTCCAGGCAGCCCATGTGCGCGGTGACGATGACGCCGCCCCGGCCCGACTTCCACGCCTCGTGGAGCTCCTCGCGGCCTTCGGAGCGCACGCGCTCGAAGCGGTAGCGGCCGCTCACCGCGAGCAGCTTGTCCAGCATGGTCTCCGCGAACATCAACACGTGGCGCACGCTGTCGCGCCAGCGGGGCGCGTGCCCCAGGGCCGACGTCGTGGCCTGGAGCCGCTCCAGGTACTGGCGCGACGCCTGACGCAGCGCCGGCCTTCGCAGCCAGTTCACCAGCACCACCGGGTAGAGGCAGACGCGGAAGGGCCAGCGTCCCAGCAGCCGGTGGATCCAGTAGAGGACCCAGATGCCAGCGACGAAGGTGGTCTCTCCCATCTCCGCCCAGTGGCGGGACTTCATTTCGCCACCTTGTTCCAGAGGAGCACGGGCAGCCGCACCAGCATCCCGAAGAAGAGCCGGGCGTGCATGCCGGAGATGCGCACGTTGTCCCAGAGCACGTCGAAGTGGGAGATGCCGTCGGTGGGGTAGCGCACCTGGGTGGGCTGGTTGAGGATGTGCATGCCGCGCCAGAACAGGCGCACCAGCACCTCCACGTCGAAGTCCATCCGCTTGCCGATCTTCACCGAGTCGATGAGCGCCACGGTGGGCTTGAGCGGATACACGCGGAAGCCGCACATGGAATCGCGGATGGCGAACGACAGCGTGTTGATCCACACCCAGATGTGCGTGGCGTAGCGGCCGTACAGCCGGCCCTTGGGCACGGACTCGTCGTAGACGGGCGTGCCGCACACCAGCGTGTCCGGCTGCGCCTGCGCCAGCGCCAGGAAGCGCGGGATGTCGTTGGCGTTGTGCTGGCCGTCCGCGTCGATCTGCAGCGCGTGGCTGTAGCCCCGCTCCAGCGCCGAGCGCAGGCCCGCCATCATCGCGCCGCCCTTGCCCTCGTTCTGGGGCAGGCGGACCACCGCCACGTGCTCGCTGTCCTCGCGCGCCAGTCCGTCCAGCACCGCCGCGCAGCCGGGCTCGCTGCCGTCGTCCACCAGCACGCAGGGCAGCCCGTGGCCGCGAACGGCCTTCACCACCGCGCCCACGGCCTCGCCATGGTTGTAGACCGGAATCACCGCGCAGACCTTCATCCCGCCCCTCCGCCCAACACGATGCGGCCACTGGCGTGAGAGCCCTTGGCCGACGTCAACTTGAACCCCAGCTTCCCGGACTCCTTCGCCCAGGTGAGCTCCAGCGTCAGCTGCGTGCCGGGGGAAATGACCTGCTGGAACTTCAGCGTCTCCAGCCGCAAGAAGTCCGGCGGCAGCGCGAAGTGCTCGCGGCCCAGCAGCAGCGACCACTCCAGCTGGACGACGCCGGGCAGGATGGGCGAGCCCGGGAAGTGCCCGTCGAAGTACGGCGAGTTCGCGGGGACCTCCACCTCCAGCAGCACGCGTTCGCCGGAGCGCTCCAGCACGCGGAACGGGGGACGCTTCGGGTCGAAGAGGGCGGCGAGCGCCGCTTCGGTGGATTTGCCCTGGGAGTTGACCGGCATGGCCTCCAGATACCGGAACCGGCGCGGCAAGGCACTGGACTCGAAATGCGGGGCCAGTTTCTCGCGCAGCGCCTGACTCAGGGACCGCCTGCCCCCCGACTCCTGGAGCCGCCAGCCGTCCGCGTCCGGCACCCCCACCACCGCCAGGATGACCCGGTGGCCTTCCGTGAGGGGCAGCACCCGGGCCTCGCGCAGCAGGCCGCCCGCCACCAGCGTCCGCTCCATGGCGCTGAGCGACACGCGCTTCTCCTCCAGCTTGAGCAGCCGGTCGCGGCGCCCCAGCAGTTCGAAGCCGCCGGGCACGGCCCGCGCGCGGTCCTCCGTGGTGAACCAGCCGCCCGCGGGCAGGTGGGGCGAGCGGACACGGAGGGCGTCCTCGTCCGCGCGCACCTCCACGCCCGGCATGGTCCGCCAGGATGCGCTGTCGTCCGTGTCGCGCCGGCGCCACGCGACGCCGCCCGTCTCAGAGCTGCCGTAGACCTCCACCGGCGCCCGGCCCAGCAGGTCGCGGCAGGCCTGGAGCGCTTCGGGGGTGAGCGGTCCGCCGGAGGAGAACAGCCCGCGCAGGTTCCCGCGCACGGAGGCCCAGTCCAGCGTCGAGGGCAGCCGCTTCAGGTGCGCGGGGCTCGCCACCAGCAGGCCGGGCCCGGACTGGAGCGCGGCCAGGATGTCCTCCGGATAGGGCAGGGCGTGCGCGTCGAACGGGCGGCCCGACGTCAGCGGCCACAGCACCCGGAACAGCAGGCCGTAGATGTGCTGGTGCGACACGGTGGCGAGCACCGGCACGTCGCCCGAGTCCGCGTCGAACAGCCGGCCCAGCGTGGCCACCTCGCTGGACAGCTGCGACAGGCGCTTGGGGATGGCGGTGGGTTCCCCGCTGGAGCCCGACGTGTAGACGACCAGCGCGGCCAGCTCCGGCGAAAGCGGCTGGAACGCGGTGGAGGCGCCGTCCTCGTTCGCGGCGGGCGCGAGCGGCGTCAGGACGGTCTGACCTTGGGGGGCCCGGCCCGCGAAGCCGTCCACGTGGGCCTTCAGCGCGTCCAGCGTGGCGGGGCGCGCGTCCGCGGGCAGGTAGACGCACGCGCCCGCGTGCCAGGCGCCCAGGAGCGCGGTGGCGAAGTCGAAGGTGTCCTCGGTGAAGAGGGCGTAGCGCTGGCCGCCGTGCGCCGTGAAGGCCTCGCACCAGCCCGCGACCCGGGCGCGGAACGCACCGGAGTCCCGCACGCCGTCCTCGCACCGGGCCACGGGGTGCCTGGGGGGACGGCCGTGGGCGAGGAGGTGTTCGAGCGCGAGCGGCTCAACCATGGGCGTGCCGTGCGCGCACCCGCTGCCGCACCACCCATTCGCCCGCGAACAGCAGGCCCATGAGGCCGTAGGCGATGAGGCCGTTGTAGAGCGCCCAGGTCGCGTCGCTGGCGAAGAGCGCGGTGGTGAGCGCGAGCGCGCCGTTGAGGACGAAGAAGCCGCACCACACCTGCGTCACCCGGCGCGTGTAGGCCACGCCCGACGGCGGCAGGTCCTTCTCCCGAAGCCTCGCCAGCCGCTCAATCACGCTGGGGGGATAAAACAGGCTGGTGAGGAATACGGTGAGCAGCACCGCGTTCACCAGCACCGGATAGAGCTTCAGGGGCAGGGCGTTGTTGCCCAGCATGCTGGAGCCCGCGAGCACCAGGGCGCCCACCGCGGCCGCGAGCCACATCTTCTCCCGCGTGGCCACCGCGCGCACCACCGCCATGGCCGCCAGGGGCAGCGCCATCCAGCGGGGCTCGAAGTGGCCCAGGCCCAGATAGACGAGTGGCGGGTAGGCGAGGCTCACGAGCCCCAACAGCACCGGACGCAGGCGCTTCACGCCGCGGCGGAGTCGCTGCCGAGCAGACCGTACAGCGCGTCCACCACGTCCTGCAGCGTGCGCACGGAGCGGAACACTTCCGGCGGAACGCGCTGGCCGGCCACCGGCTTCAGGCGCACCAGCAGGTCGATGGCGTCAATGCTGTCGATGTCGAGGTCGTCGTGCAGACGCGCCTCCGGGACGATGCGCGACGGCTCGATGTCGAAGGTTTCCTGAAGGATGACGCTCAGGCGTTCGAACAGCTCGTGCTTGGTCATGGGGTGTTTCCTCGCTTTGGTTTTGAACGGGGCTGCTTAGGACCGGGTGCGGTGGGTGCTGACGAAGTCCGCGAGCGCCCGAACGCTGGCGAAGTGACGGCGGTTCTCCTTGGAGTCGCTCGCCAGCACGACGCCATAGGACTTCTGCAACGCGAGGCCGAGCTCCAGGGCGTCAATGGAGTCCAGCCCCAGGCCCTCGACGAACAGCGGCGCCGCGGGATCGATGTCGTCCGGCGTGAGGTCCTCGAGGTTCAAAGTCTCGATGACCAGACGCTTGATTTCCTGCTCAAGCTCCAACATGGCCTTGGCTCTCCCGGGAGAAATGGTCGTGCAAACGGGTGGTGAGCTGGCGCGCGGCCTTCGCCGCCTCGCCCGCGTCCACGTCTTGGGACGACACGGGGATGTCGTCCTCCACGCGGATGAAATAGTGCATCGGCTTCGCGGGCACCTTCCACCAGGGGGTGCCCTTGGTGAGGCCTCGCGGCTCGCAGCGGATGATGACCGGCGTGATGTCACACGGCCCGCGCACCGCGATGTTCGCGGCGCCGCGCTGCAGCTGCATGGTCCCGTCAAGCGGCGTGCGCGAGCCCTCCGGGAAGATGATGAGGTTGTTGCCGGCCTTCACGGACGCGATGCAGTCCTGGATGATCCCGGGCCCGGAGTCGTTGGACAGGTAGCGCGTCGCCCGGATGGGGCCGCGCATGAAGGGGTTGTTCGCCAGGCTCGCCTTCACCACGCAGTCCGCGTTGGGGACCAGCGAGATGAGGAACACCACGTCGATGAGCGACGGGTGGTTGGCCAGGATGAGCAGCCCGGAGCGCGACAGCTTCTCCACGCCTTCCAGTTCGTAGCGCAGCACGCCCAGGGCGCGCATGTAGCCGATGAAGAAGCGGAACGTGTAGTGCACCGCCAGCCGCGCCAGCCGCTGCTGCCGCTTCGGTTCACGCACGAAGAGCTGGAGCAGCGGGAAGTAGAGGAGCCGCAGCGCCAGTCCGCCCAGCCCGAAGGTGGCGAAGGACAGCCCGGTGGCGAAGATGCGCCACAGCCGGTTGAGCGTCTCAAGCATCGCGTGCCCACCGCCAGCGCCGGTTGCCCATCACGTGCTCCCACCGCGAGGCGCCGGAAACGAGGAAGCGCAGGACGCGCAGGTCCGCCGGGAGGTCCGCCGGGTCCTGCTCCTGCTCCTGCTCCTGCTCGGAGAAGGGCGCGTCCGGAGGGCCGGCCGCGCAGTCCAGGTGGATGGCGTCCGCGCCGGTGCTGGCGGAAAGGAGGCAGGCCCATGCGTGCGGAAACGCCACGCCCGGGGAGAAGTGTTCCCACGGGCTGGGCACGGGCTCGTCGTAGACGACGACCATCACCCGGGGGACGCCGTCGGACAGCAGGCCACACGCCTCCGTGAAGGCGGCTTCCACCGTCTCCTCCCCCGCGGCGATGGCGCCGTAGGCGGACGTGTCCCCGCGCGCGATGGAGTAGAGCGCGCCGATGGCGTTGTGCACGGACAGGCTGAAGGACGTGGGCGACAGCGGCTCCGAGCGCGCCAGCTGCGTGAGCAGCTCCACCGAACGGCCCAGGTCCCCATAACGCGATGCGAAGAGGACGGGGGCTTCCGGCGCGTCCACGTGCGCGTCGTAGGACGCCTGCAACGCGATGCGGCCCAGCCGGTCCACCCGGCGGCGCATCATCGCGGGCATCGCTGCCAGCGCGGGCGTGCCCTCGGCGGGGAGCGCGTGCGGTTTCGCGAGCCACGTTTCCCAGGAAGCAGGGTTGACGAGCCCGGGGGCCCAGGCGGCCCAGCGCTGAACGGAGAATCCCATCATCGTGACGGGGAGGCCCCAAGCGCTCCCAAAGACAACCTTTAGCAAACCATTCACAGGGTGACAATTGGCCGCCCTGTCCAAGCGGCCAGAACGCCGGGAGTCCGTCCCCCCGCCTGCCCTGCGGCCGTTGCAACTCCCTGTTCTTTCTGCCGAAGGGCGCAACCGTGGCTCCGCTTTCAGGTTCTTACAGGTTTGTCCAGGGGGTGACGCACCCCGGCCATCCCGCAGGTCTGAAAAAACCCTGCGAGGCATTCGGAGTGGCGGGAGGAAACGGGTCGTGGCTGTGCGCTGCGTGACGGCGCGGGGGCCGCGTGTATTCACGCCGGATGGAGCCCCGCGGGCCGGGGCCTGGCTAGGGCTCGGCGGGGAAGAGCGCGCGCAGTTCGCGGAGCGTGCGGGGGCTGGCGCCGCGCGGGCCGGTCACCCAGATGCGCTCGGGCTCCAGCGCGAGCTCGCGCCAGGACACGGCGCCGCCGTCGGGCAGCAGGACCTCGCCGTCCAGACGCACCACCGAGTGGCGCCGGGACACCGCCTCCAGTCCGAAGAGCAGCCGCTCCACGTCCGACCAGCGCGCCGGGGCGAACAGCAGGTCCACGTCCGACAGCGGCCGCACGAACGGCACGCCCGAGCGGTGCTGCCAGGCCAGGGAGCCGAACACGCCCACCGTCAGGTCCAGCGCGGTGCCCAGGGCGATGACGTCGTCCAGCGCGGGCCCCCAGGCGGCGGGGGCCGAGTCGCGCACCTCCTCCACGGTGGGCGGCGGCAGCCGGCGCTCCACGGCGGGCAGGGCCACGTGCAGCGACAGGTGGCGGCGGTCGGGCAGGGTGAGCCCCAGCCGCAGCTCATCCTCCTGATCCGGCATGTCCTGGCGGGCCACGGCGAAGGGCCGGCCCTGTTCCCGCCACGCCGTCACCTGCGCGAGGACGTCCGGGCCCGGAGGGGAGCGCAGCTGCTCCGCCCAGCCGGCGCCCAGGTACACCCAGTCGTGCCGCACCGGACGGTCACCGTCCATCAGCGGGCGTCTCCTGGGGACGGGGGAACACGGGCCTCCTGCCGCGGCGCGGGACGGGGCCAGCCCCGGAGCTCGCGGCTGCGCAAAGGGGAACGGAGGACGTCACTCCCCGATTCATTACTCGGATTCACGCGTCCGGTGGGGCCCAACGTGCACGACGCGGCGCGGGAGCCCCTTGGCGGACGCTTCTCCCCGGAAATCCGGGTGGGAGCCGACCGCACGCATGAGGGCTTCCCACAGGTGGGGGCTAGCGGGGCTTCTGGAGGATGGGGTTGGCGGCGCTCACGTGCTGGCGGCGCATGTCGATGAGGATGTCGTAGTTGCGCGGTTCCGGGGCGACGGGGCCGGCGGCGAAGCGGTAGAGGCCGCTGACGTCGCGCTCGCGGGGGAAGCGCTCCTTCACCAGGGCCTTGAGCATCTCCTTGGCCACCCACTCCGCGTCCACGGACACGGAGCCGAACTCGTCCAGGTAATGGAACGGCGCGGAGGAGTCCGACTGCTTCGCGGTGAGGACGAAGACGCGCGGCTTCCGGTCCGGGACGACGAGGCTGGCGCCCTGCTCCATCAGCGCCAGCTCGCGGCCCTGGGGCAGGGCGAACAGCTCCAGGGACTGCTCGTGCGCGAGCAGGGCGCTGAAGGCCACGAACGCGGTGAGCAGGCCCATGGCCAGGCGCGGGCCATGCTTCGGCCAGATGGTGCCCAGGTTCACCAGCGACGCGGCGAAGAACACGGCCCACACGCCGGTGAGCGCGTTGAGCGTGCGGTAGGTGGGCCAGCGCTCCCCGGCGAGGAAGCTCACCGAGTACGCCACGCCCGACAGCGTCACCAGCGCCAGCAGCCAGCGCCCCACGCCCACGAGCCCCGAGCGGCGCCCCTCCACGGCGACGCCCACGCCCAAGAGCGTCAGCGTCAGCACCACCATGGCCCAGTAGCCGTCCATGTCGCCCACCGGCGCCTCGTTGAGCGCGGACAGCGCGAGCGCGTTGGGGAACACGTGCGTGAGCGCCCAGACGGTCTTGTCCACCCAGTGCTTCTCGAAGGTGAGCCGGGGCGAGGGCGGGAAGACGCCCGTCTTGAACAGCACCTGCGTGACGGCGTACGCGAGCACCAGGCCCGCGCCCATCACCAGCAGGTGCTTGAGCATCCAGCGCGCGGTGTCCTTCAGCGACACGTCCCGGCGCACCACCAGCGACGCCGCCAGCAGCACCGCGGAGAACAGCCCGCTCACCTGGTAGATGAGCGTCGCGGTGGCCATGGCCCCCACCGCGGCCAGCGCGTACGGCCACCGGATGGGCGCGTCCTCGCCGGGCGGACCGATGGCGCGGCGGGCGAAGGCGAACGCGCCCAGGCCCAGCATCAGCGCCACCGCCTGCGGCCAGCAGATGCCCCAGTTGGCGATGACCTGCGCGGACGGCGTCAGCGTGAGGAACCCCGCCAGCAGCGCGGCGGAGCCCGGCCGCCAGCCCTCCTTGCGCAGGAGCAGGAACACCGCCGCCGCGAGCACGCCCAGGCCGGCGACGCCCATCAAGCGCAGCCCCATCAGCCCGTCGATGCCACCGGCCGCCTTCGCGGACGCCTCCAGCATCCAGCCGTAGAGCGGACGGCCCTGCGACGCGCAGACGCGAAGAATCTTCCCCGGCTCCTCGCGCGCCTCGCGCAGGATGGCGTAGTCGTCACGCAGGCCATACCGGTGGATGACCGCGCTCCAGTAGATGAGCCAGGGAAGCAGGAGCAGCAGGGCCACGGTGCCGGGAACCACCAGCGCGCGCGGCGGGAGACGCTTCATCAACGAGAAGGCCATCGAAGTTGACGCAACGTAGCAGAAGCCACCCCACGACTCCCGGAGGAACCGGGACACGCCAACGTTCCAGTCACGGTGAGAAGGGCGGGGCTCCAACCACCTGCGGGTCCTCACCGAACTCCGGGCCCCGGGGCTCTCGCACGACGTTGAGCACGGGGCTCGCGTCGGCGAGGGACGGGGTGAAGAGGGAGGGCTGGTCGGGGTCCGCGAACACGGTGGCGAAGTCCTCCGGGGCCAGGCCTCGCGCGAGCCGGGCCGCGAACGAGTCCTTGAGCAGGCGCACGTAGTACTCGACGTCGTAGTCGCGCGCGTCGTCGCCCGAAGCCGGGTGCGGGCCGGGTTCACCGTCCTCGGTGCCCGCTTCCGGGAGCAGGCCCGCACGGCCGCCCGTGGCGCGGTAGATGCGCACACGCTCGCCCAGCGCCCAGTGCTCGCGGCCGTTCGTGAGCAATGCTTCGTAGGCCAGTTCCCTGCGCTGCTTGCGCGTGGCCAGGTACTGCGGCGGGGACTTGGTCAGCCGCACCTGCGCGGAGACCTGGAAGGTGGGCACCTGGCGCCTGCGAAGCGCCATCACCGCGTCCACGTAGGTGTCGCGCACGGCGCGCACGTCGCCGGCCAGCAGGTGCTGGAGGGCGCGGCGCAGGAAGTCCTCTCCATACGGCTCCGCGCGGCTGGAGCGGAACGCCACGCCGCGCAGCAGGAGCGGCCCGGCGTAGGGCTGGAGCGCGTAGTTCTTTGGTTCGTGCGACAGCATCGCGGCGTAGCGCCCGTCGAACTCCAGCTTCACGCGCGGCGGCAGCAGGCCCGCGACCTCCGACACCACGCGGCGCTCGTCGGCCTCCGTCCACGCTTCCGGCACCGCGAAGTAGACGCCGTCCGTGTCGGCCTCCAGCAGCGTCACGCCCCGGTGCGCCAGTTCGCGGCACAGCAGGCCCAGCAGCTCGCGCCCTCGCCGCGTCACCTCATTGGCGGCGTGCACGTCGGAGAAGCGGGTGAGGCCCGCCGCGCCCATGTAGCCGTAGGCGGAGTTGATCACGAGCTTCATCGCCGCGGAGAGCGCCTCGTGCGTGTGGCGCTCCGGGGAGCCGGGCGGGGCCTTCTTCGCCTTCGCCTTCGCGTCCAGGCGCTGATCCAGCAGCCTGTCCACCATCGCGAGCAGCGCGTTCAGCCGGTCGCGCCTGGGGCCGATGCGGTACTGGCGCATCAGCGACGGGTAGAGGCTGGCCACGTCCGCCTTCACGATGTGGCGCGCGACGCCGGTGGCGAACAGGTGCAGCGCCGCGCCGCTGTGGGACGTGCCATCGCCGGATTCATGCGCTGGCAGCGCCGCGCCTGAGCGCACGTAGGCGCGCACCAGCAGCGGATCCAACACGCCCGTCGCCGGGCCCGCGTCCGCCAGCCGCTCGTAGCGCCGGGGGGCCATGCGCGCGAGCGCGAACGCCGCGCCGCCCAGCAGGTGCGCCAGGCCCGCGGCCTCCGTCACGTCCTCGCGCGCGTAGCGGCGCACGCGCTCCGGATCCTTCAGGAAGACTTCGTGCACGCGCGCGCCGGGGATGAGCTCGCGGTCGGGTCCGGACAGCCCCAGGTGCCGCGCCACCGCCTTGAGGCCGTGGCCGGGCAGGTCGCGGGCGGAGAAGTCATGGCGGCGCACGGCGTCCAGCGTGTCGATGAACTCGCGGCCGGGGACGGTGTAGCGCGCGCGGCGCATGGCGTCCGCTTCACGGCCTCCGGGGCCCCGGTTCAGCGCGGCGCCCCTGGCGGAAGGGCGGTGGCGCAGGCCCGGCAGGCCCGCACGGCCCAGCGCCAGCGGCACGTTCAGCCGCTTCGCGCGCTGGTCCAGGAAGGGCAGGTCGAAGCCGTGCAGGTTGTGGTTCTCCACCACGTCGGGGTCCGCCTCGCGGATGCGCGCGACCAGCCGGCGCAGCAGGTCCGCTTCTCCCGCGTCGCCGTCCGCCGTCACCTCCAGCGTCTCCGCGCGGCCTTCTGGATCCCTCAGCGCGGCGAGGAAGATGCGATCCCGGGACGGATCCAGGCCGGTGGTCTCCAGGTCGAACTGGAGCCGGCGCAGGTCGTCGAAGACGAGGTCGCGGAAGTACGTACGCCCGGTGGCCACCAGGTACTGCTCCTCCGGCGGCAGCACCAGCGCCGCGGCCGGGCCCAGGTCGCGCAGGTGGCCCACGCGCTGGTCCAACCGGTTCGATGCGCCCTTGAGCACCGCGGACGCCAGCGCGCGGCCGTCGTCCGCGCTGACGACGAAGCGCAGCGCGCCGGGGCCTTCCAGCTCCCGGTACGTCACCGCGCCCGGCACGGGCGGTGCGCCCTCGGGCCTCAGCGCGTCCCCCAGGTGCTCCAGGTCCTGGAGCGACGCGAGCAGCACCCAGGGCCGGTACCTCGCGTCCTCGCGCAGCCGCGCGTGCGTGCCCGGCTGCCGCTTCCAGATGAAGGCGCGCCCATCCGGCTCCGCCCACACGGACACGATGCCCGGCGCTGTCTCTTATACGCATCTCCGAGCCCACGAGACGCTCA
>NZ_RAWE01000170.1 GCF_003611695.1 Corallococcus carmarthensis
CAGCCCGGCCCCCAGCAGCGCCCCCAGCACCAGCCCCACCGCGCAGTACGCGCCAAGGAGCCGCGCCACCTGCCACAGCACCACGCCGCGCCACGCACTCCACACGTACTCCGTGACGACGCCGCTCTCGTTCCCCTGGTAACCCAGTTGCATGTTCAGCAGGGCACAGAGCGTGTAGAGCGCCAGGAAGACGAGCAGGCCCGCCCGGCAGCCCAGCAGGAGGGCGCGCGCGAGCGTCGGCGGTGTACGGGCAAAGGTGGGCATCCTGGGGCAGCGTGGTCACGAATCCCACGGCGGCCACCCCACGGCCGGAGGGAGTGCCCACGCCCGGACGGACGGGGGGCACGGATTCCGCTCCGGGTGTCTCCCAGGCCGGTTTTCCGGGCCCCGCACGCGCCCGTCCCGCTTCTTTCTTCCAGGCCCGTCACTGGACTGGCGAGCAGGGGTTGCGGGCTCTAGTGTTCAGGCGCCTCTTTCTTCACCCGGGAGCCGGAACGCCCATGTCCTTTACCCACCTTCACCTCCACACCCTCTATTCGCTGCTGGATGGGGCCATCCGGATGAAGGACCTCATCAAGACGGTGAAGGAAAAGGGCATGTCGAGCGTGGCCGTGACGGACCACGGCAACATGTTCGGCACCATCGACTTCTACAAGAAGGCGAAGGACGCCGGCATCAAGCCCATCCTCGGGCTGGAGGCGTACGTCGCGGGGCCCAAGGGGCGCGAGGACCGCTCGGAGAAGGTGGCCCACCACCTCATCCTCCTGGCCAAGAACGCGGAGGGCTACGCGAACCTGCGCTACCTGTCCTCCACCGCGTACATGAACGGGTTCTACTACCACCCGCGCATCGACAAGCAGGTGCTCGCGGAGCACAGCAAGGGGCTCGTCGGCCTCACCGCGTGCCTGGGCGGTGAAGTCACCAGCGCGTGCTTCCGCGGCGACATGGACAACGCCCGCCGCGTGGCCGCTGAATACAAGGGCATCTTCGAGCCCGACAGCTTCTACCTGGAAGTCCAGTCCAACGGCATGGTCGAGCAGGACAAGGCCAACGAGAACCTGAAGCAGCTCTCGCGTGACCTGGACATCCCGCTCGTCGCCACCGCGGACGCGCACTACATCAAGCGCGAGGACGCCAAGGCGCACGAGCTGCTCATGTGCATCGCCAGCGGCAAGACGCTGGCGGACAGCAAGCGCCTGCGCCACTCCACCGACAAGCTCTACGTCACCAGTCCGGAGGAGATGCTCGGCTTCTTCGCGGACTCGCCGGAGGCCGTGCACAACTCCATGCGCATCGCGGAGATGTGCAACGTGGAGCTGAAGCTGGGCAAGCCCATGCTCCCCACGTTCAAGGTGCCGGATGGCCACACGCCGGACACCTTCATGTCGGAGCTGGCCTACGAGGGCCTGCGCCAGCGCTTCAAGGAGCTGGAAGGCCAGTACCCCATCGACCGCGAGCAGTACCAGGCGCGCCTCACGCTGGAGCTGGGCGTCATCCAGCGCATGGGCTTTTCCGGCTACTTCCTCATCGTCCAGGACTTCATCAACTGGGCCAAGGACCACAACATCCCGGTGGGCCCGGGCCGTGGCTCCGGCGCCGGTTCGCTGGTGGCCTACGCGCTGCGCATCACCGACCTGGACCCCATCCCGTACAACCTCCTCTTCGAGCGCTTCCTCAACCCGGAGCGCGTGTCGATGCCGGACTTCGACATCGACTTCTGCCAGGACCGGCGCGACGAGGTCATCAAGTACGTGGGCCGCAAGTACGGCGAGATGAACGTGGGGCAGATCATCACGTTCGGCTCACTCAAGGCCAAGAGCGTGCTGCGCGACGTGTGCCGCGTCTTCGGCCTGCCCTTCAGCGAAGGCGACCGCATCGCCAAGCTGGTGCCCGAAGTCCTCAACATCACCTTGAAGGAGGCCATCGAAATGGAGCCTCGCCTCAAGGAGATGATCGAAAAGCCCCAGAACATCGGTGAGGTGGAGGGCAACCCCGTCACCACCAAGGACGTGCTCGAAATCGCGCTCGCGCTGGAGGGCCTGCACCGCCAGCCCGGCATGCACGCCGCGGGCGTGGTCATCGCGGACAAGCCGCTCTGGGAGTTCGTGCCCGTCTACCAGCCGCCGGGTGAGAAGATCCTCATCACCCAGTTCGCCAAGGACGAGGTGGAGGCCGCGGGCCTCGTGAAGTTCGACTTCCTCGGCCTGAAGACGCTCACCGTCATCCAGCACGCGCTGGACCTGGTGAACCGCAACCACGGCAAGGACATCAAGCGGCACGAGATCCCGCTGCACGACGAGAAGATGTGGCAGCTGATGGCGGAGGGTGACACCGCCGGCGTCTTCCAGATGGAGTCCAGCGGCTTCACCGAAATGGTGATGAAGCTCAAGCCCACCTGCTTCGAAGACGTCATCGCCGCCGGCGCGCTCTACCGCCCGGGTCCGCTGGACTCCGGCATGGTGGACGTCTTCATCAACCGCAAGCACGGCCGGGAGAAGGTGGCGTATCCGCACCCGAACCTGGAGCCGGTGCTCAAGGACACCTACGGCGTCATCGTCTACCAGGAACAGGTGATGCAGATCTCCCAGGTGCTGGGAGGCTACACCCTGGGCCGCGCGGACCTCCTTCGCCGCGCGATGGGCAAGAAGAAGGCCGAGGTCATGCAGGCCGAGCGGGCCGGCTTCCTCGAAGGCTGCAAGATCAACAACGTGGACCTGAAGGTCGCGGGTGAAATCTTCGACCTGATGGAGAAGTTCGCCGAGTACGGCTTCAACAAGAGCCACTCCGCGGCGTACGGCCTGGTCACCATCCACACGGCGTGGCTCAAGGCCCACTACCCGTGCGAATTCATGGCCGCCCTTCTCACCAGCGAGAAGGACAACACCGACAAGGTGGTGAAGCACATCGGCGAGGCCCGCGAGTCGGGCACGCAGGTGCTGCCGCCGGACGTGAACCAGTCCGACCTGGCCTTCGGCGCGGTGGAGGGGAAGATCCGCTTCGGTCTGGGCGCCATCAAGGGCGTGGGCGAGGGCGCCATCGAGTCCATCCTGGAGGCGCGCAAGGAAGGCCCCTTCAAGAGCCTCTTCGACTTCTGCGAGCGCGTGGACGGCCGCCGCGTCAACCGCAAGGTGCTGGAAGCGCTGGTCAAGGCCGGCGCCTTCGACTTCGAGAAGCGCCCCCGCGCGCAGCTCTTCGACACGATTGAGCGCGCGATGAACCGCGGCTCCTCCAGCCAGAAGGACAAGGCCGCGGGCCAGAGCTCGCTGTTCGGCATGCTCACGGGGCCCGCGTCCGCTGGCACCGGCCTCAAGGACGACTACGCGGCGGTGGAGGAGTGGCCGGAGAAGGAGCGCCTGGCCTTCGAGAAGGAGTCCATCGGCTTCTACGTGTCCGGCCACCCGTTGTACCAGTACGAGAAGGAATTGAAGCGCTACGCGCGGCCCATCACCGCCGTGCAGCGCGCGCGCCGCGACGAGAAGCTCACCGTGGCGGGCATCATCACCGTGCTGCGCGAGCGTCCCACCAAGACGGGCAAGCGCATGGCGTGGGTCACCATCGAAGACCTGTCCGGCTCCACGGAGCTGGTGTGCTTCCCGGGCAAGGACGGCACGCGCAACGTGATGGGCAAGGACGGCAAGTGGTCCAAGCAGGGCCCCAAGCCGGGATACGAGCAGTGGGAGCACCTGCTCAAGTCGGACGACCCCATCCTCGTCACCGGCACCGTGCAGATTTCGCAGCGCGACGAGAACACGCCCACCGCGGAGCTCATCGTCGACGACATCCAGAGCCTCAAGGCCGTGCGCGAGAAGCGCACCAAGCGCCTGGAGCTGCGCCTGCCCGCGGAGATCGTCACGGAGGAGCGGCTGGCGAAGCTCAACGAGCTGGCGAAGAAGTACGCGGGCGCGACGCCGGTGGCGGTGAGCGTGCTGTTCCCCGGGGAAGCGGAGGCGCACATCTCCGGCACCACCCTCAAGGTGCAGGTGAACGACGATTTGCTCCTCGCGGTGGACCGGCTCTTCGGGCAGAAGGTCGTGGAGTTCGGCTGATTTCCTAGAGGGAGCGACTCCATGGCGGACAGCGTGTTCAAGGATGGGCTGCTGAAGGGCAAGACGGCGTTCGTCTCCGGCGGCAGCAGCGGCATCAACCTCGGCATCGCCACCGCGTTCGTGAAGGCGGGCGCGAAGGTGGCCATCAACGGCCGCAACGTGGAGAAGCTGGAGGGCGCGGTGAAGGGCCTTGCGGCCCACGGCACCGCGATGGGCGTGGCCGCCGACGTGCGCGACTACGCGTCCGTGGAGAAGGCCCTCCAGCAGGTGAAGGACGCGTTCGGCGAAATCGACATCCTGGTGTGCGGCGCCGCCGGCAACTTCCCCGCGCCCGCGCTGGGCATGTCCTCCAACGGCTTCAAGGCGGTGATGGACATCGACGTGCTGGGCACCTTCAACGTGTCCCGCGCCGCCTTCGAACACCTGCGCAAGCCGGGCGCCGCCGTCATCAACATCTCCGCGCCCCAGGCCTACCTGCCCATGGCCATGCAGGCCCACGTGTGCGCCGCCAAGGCCGGCGTGGACATGCTCACCCGCGTGCTCGCCATCGAATGGGGCGGCGCGGGCGTGCGCGTCAATGCCATCACCCCGGGTCCCATCGAGGGCACGGAGGGTATGAGCCGCCTGGCCCCCTCCGAGGGCTCGCGCCACAAGCTCGCGGAGGCCCTGCCGCTCCAGCGCTTCGGCACCCCGGACGACATCGCCCGGCTGGCCCTCTTCCTGACCTCCGACGCCGCGTCCTTCATCACCGGCGCCATCATGGTCTGCGACGGCGGCCAGTCCCTGTTGGGCGGCGCCGCGCTGCTCCAGGCGATGAACAGCTGATTCCAGTTGGTATGCAAAGTTCCGGCCCTGTTTAGCGGGGGCCGGAGGATGTCTGCTAGAAAGCAACGCAACCCCGCGTGAAGCGAAAGCTGCCGCGCGGGGCTGCTCGCTGGACGGAGACATCCATGTCCCCACGTATCGCTGTGCTCGCCCGCTGTCTGGGGCTGAGCGTGCTGTGTCTAGGCCTGTCGCTGGGCTGCAATGATTCCGGAACCTCGCCGCAGCCTCCGCCGACGGAGGTGGAAGGCGTGGTGGACGCGGCGGCCTCCACGGTGACGGTGGACCGGCCCACGGGGGTACTCGCGGACGGCCAGGACGTGGCGGTCATCTCCGTGACGGCGCTGCGCAAGGCGGACGGCTCGCGGCTGTCCGGGCGCGCGGTGACGGTGACGGTGGAGGGGGAGGGCGCCTCGGTGCAGGAGCCGGCGGCCACCACTGACATCACCGGCGTGGCGCAGGCGCGGGTGAAGTCCACGGTGCCGGGCGTGAAGACGGTGAAGGCGTCCGTGAAGGACGTCGACGGCAAGATGGTGTCGCTCACCGCGACGGCCACGGTGGACTTCGCTCCGGTCTCCAGCGTGACGAAGCTGGCGTTCCGCGCGGCGCTGCCGGATGGCGTCGCGGGCGTGCCGCTCAAGGACCTGGTGGTGGAGGTGCGGGACGGCGCGGGCGCGGTGGTGACGGACAGCACGGCGGAGGTGACGCTGTCGCTGGGCTCCGGCGGCATCGTGTTCCCGGAGGGCCTGCTGACGGTGGCGGCGGTGAACGGCGTCGCGACCTTCCCGGACGTGGTGCTGAAGCGGGCGGGTGCCAACTACCACTTCATGGCCAACGCTCCGGGCTTCGAGCCGGCCGCGAGCACCTTCTTCAAGGTGGTGCCGGGTGCGGTGACGGCGCTGGGGCTGGACCGCATCCTGGATACCGCCACGGCAGGCGTGGCGCAGACCCTGGAGGTCACGCTCGAGGACGCGTACTCGAACACGGTGACGAACTACACGGGCACGGTGAAGCTGACGTCCACGGACGCGGCCGCGACGCTGCCCTCCCACACGTTCACCGCCGCGGACGAGGGCAAGTTCAAGTTCCAGGGCATCACCTTCCGCACGGCCGGGAGCCCGTTCCTGACGATCGCGGACAGCGCGGGGGCCTTCTCGTTCGAGTCCAGGGTGGTCGTGTCCGCCGCGGCGGCCGCGAAGCTGGCCTTCACGCAGCAGCCTGCCTCGCCCGTGTCGACGCGCGCGTCCCTGGGGACCGTGAAGGTGGAGGTGCAGGACGCCTTCGGCAACAAGGCGCCGGTGACCGCGCCTTCGGTGAAGCTGTCGCTGCCGGCGGGGGCCTTCACGCTGGGCGGGACCGTGGACGTGTCGCCGGTGGATGGCGTCGCGACGTTCACGGGGGTGAGCATCGCGGGACATGGCACCACGCACCTGGTGGCCTCCGCGCAGGGCCTGCAGGGCGCGAACAGCGCGGACGTGCAGGTGGTGGACGACGTGGCGCCCGCGAAGCCGGTGCTGACGCAGACAGGGGCCACGGAGACGGGCCTCACCGTGCAGTGGACGGGCGTGGGGGATGACGGCGTGCAGGGACAGCTCGCGTCGCAGGAGTTGCGCTACTCCACGTCCGCCATCACGACGGACGCGGCCTTCAACGCGGCGACGCCGGTGACCGTCGCTGCCCCCGTGCCCCCGGGCACGGTGCAGTCCGCGACCCTCTCCGGGCTCGCGGCGGGCAAGACGTACCACGTGGCGCTGAAGGCCACGGACGCGCACGGCAACTCCACGCGGTCGGACAGCCTCGCGGTGTCCACGGTGGATCCGCAGGTGACGCAGCTGGCGTTCACGACGCAGCCGGCGAACGGCAACGCGGGCTCGGCGCTCGCGGCCGTGAAGGTGTCGCTGCTGGATGCGCGTGGCGACGTGGTTCCCACGGCCACCACCGTGGTGACGTTGACCCTCACCGGTCAGGCGGGCTTCACGGCGGTGCCGGTGGCGGCGGTGGACGGCGTGGCCACCTTCCAGGGCCTGCGCGTGGACACGGCGGGCACGTTCACGTTCACCGCCACGGCGGGCTCTCTGACCCAGGTGAGCCAGTCCTTCACGGTGGGCGCCGGTGCCGCGGCGAAGCTCGTGCTGTCGGCCTTCCAGGCACCGGTCGACGCGGGCGACGCGCTCGACGTGAGCGTGTCCGCGACGGATGCCTTCGGCAACCTCCTCAAGGACTACGCCGGCACGGTGCACTTCACGTCCTCGGACGCTCAGGCGCTGTTGCCTCCGGACGAGCTCTTCACGCCAGCGGACGAGGGCGAGAAGACGGTCTCCGGCCTCGTGTTCAAGACGGCGGGGACGCAGTCCTTCACCGCCACGGATGCAGCCACCCCGGCGCTCACCGTGACGGTGACCGCCGACGTGCGCGCCAGCACGGCCGCGTCCTTCGAGGTCATCGCGGGCGCGGGCCCCTTCGCCGCGGGCGACGCCCTGAGCTACGAGCTGGTGGCGCGTGACGCCTACGGCAACGTGGCGAAGGAGTACGCGTCCACGGTGACGTTCTCCTCCACGGACTCGCAGGCGGTGCTGCCCGGCGCCTATACGTTCACCCTGCTGGACGAGGGCCGGCACACCTTCAGCGTGGAGCTGCGCACCGAGGGGAACCAGGAGGTCACCGCGGAGGACGTGGCGGATCCGTCGCTCACGGCGACGCACACGTTCACCATCGTCCCCTCGGCCGCGGACCACCTGGTGTTCGTCTCCGTGCCCACGACGGGCTCGGTGCGGCAGGAGCTGGCGGACATCCAGGTCGCGGTGAAGGACGCCCACGGCAACACCGTCACCGGCGCGTCCTTGGATGTGCAGCTGGCGCTGGTGGGCGGCACCTTCGCCCAGGGCATCCCCACGCGCACCACCGTGGGGGGCGTGGCCACCTTCGGCGGCCTCAGCGTCGATGACGAGGGGACGTACCAGCTCAAGGCGGGCGCGGACGGCTTCCAGGACATCACGTCCTCGGACCTGATCATCTCCGACGCGCAGGCGCCGTCCGCCGCGGCGGGCTTCAGCGCGACGCCTGTGTCCGGCGACAGCATCTGGCTGGACTGGCAGGCGCCGGGCGATGACGGCGTCCTGGGCACGGCCGCGCGCTACGAGCTGCGCTACGCCACGTCCGCCATCACCGACGCCAACTTCGGCTCGGCCACGCTCGTGACGGGCGTGGGCTCGCCGAAGACGGCGGGCACGGCGGAGTCCTTCACCGTCTCCGGCCTGACGGAAGGGACGACGTACCACTTCGCGCTCAGGACGTTCGACGGCGCGGACAACGCCAGCGCGCTGGCCACCGCGAGCGCCGCCACCACCAACCCGTGCAGCGGCTACGTGTGCACGCCGCCCGCGTCCCAGTGCGCGGAGGACGGCACCTCGCTGGAGGTGTACTCGTCGGTGTGCGTGGTGCAGGGCGGCCAGCCGACCTGCCAGCCCGGTGAGATGACCCTCCAGGCCTGCCCCGGCGCGGACGCGGTCTGCTACGCGGGCGCGTGCGCCACGGCGCCGCACCCGGGCGCGGGCGAGCTGGTCCTGTCGGAGGTGATGCACTCCCCGTCCACGGGCACCACGGAGTACCTGGAGCTGACCAACACCACGTCGAAGCTGCTGGATGCCAATGGCCTGGTGGTGAACCTGGTGGATGGCGTGGGCACGGCGTCGTCCATCACGGTGAACCACGGCCACGCGCTGCTGGTTCCGGCGGGAGGCCGCACCGTGCTGGCGCAGAACGCGAACTTCGCCAGCAACGGCGGCGTGGCGGCGAACGACGCCTGGGGCACGAACGTGTCCCTGGACAGCACTGGCAGCATCACCCTCAAGCAGGGCACGGTGACGGTGGACAGCCTGACGTACACGGGCGCGTTCCCGCAGACGACGGGCCGGGCCATGAGCCTCGCGTCCAGCATCGTGGGCACGAAGGGCAGCGCGAAGGCCTGGTACTGGTGTGACTCCACCGGCAGCCTGTCAGGCGGGGACCGGGGAACGCCCGGCCAGGCCAACGACGACTGCGGCCTGAGCGTGGAGAAGCCGCTCAACTACTGCGCCATCCAGTACCCGAAGACGTTCCCGTCGCCTGACGGCACCTACCCGGCGACCATCGCAGCGAACAGCAGCTACGACATCTTCAGCCAGTTCTACAGCTACGACGTCACGACGCGGAACACGCAGGGCAACGACGGCTACCCGCGCATCGAGGCGCAGCTGGGCTACGGCACGGACGCCACCAACCCGGCGGGCTGGACGTGGACGGCGGCGGACTTCAACGCGGGCTACAGCCCGTCGAACCCCAACGACGACGAGATGAAGGCGACGCTGCAGATCCCCACGTCCGGCACGTACAGCTACGGCTTCCGCTACCGGTTCACGGACGCGGGGGAGCCGTGGGTGTACTGCGACCAGAACGGCAAGACCGTGCCGCCCGCGGGCGCCTACGGCTCGGTGACGGTGGGCAAGGCTCCGCTGACGAGCCACGTGGTCATCAGCGAGTTCAGCGGCGGCAATGGCTCGGGCACGGCCGCGACGGACGAATTCGTCGAGCTCTACAACCCGACGAACTCAGACGTGGACCTGTCCAACTGGCAGGTGGGCTACAAGTCCGCCACCGGGACCACCTGGAGCGCGACCGTCACCATTCCCGCCGGGAAGGTCATCCGCGCCCACGGCTACTTCCTCCTGGGCGGGGCCAACTACAGCGGCACGGGCACGGCGGCCAAGGACGTCGGCTACACCTTCGACGCCTCGGCCTCCACGACGGCTGGCGGCCACATCCGCCTCCAGCAGCTCGTGAGCGGGACGTACGTGGACGTGGACAAGCTGGGGTGGGGAACGGGCAATGCCCCCGAGGGCACCGCGGCCCCGGCTCATCCCGCGGTGGGCGGAAGCCTGGAGCGCAAGGCCGTGTCCACCTCCACGTCCACCACCATGGCCGTGGGCGGCGCGGACGCCGCCCGGGGCAATGGACAGGACACGGACAACAACAGCGTGGACTTCGTGACCCGCGCCGCCCGGCAGCCCCAGGGCTCCACGAGCCCGGTCGAGTTCTACTGACGCATCCGTCCCGCCCCTGAAGTCCCAGGAAGGCCGCCTCCGGCACGCACGCCGGGGCGGCCTTCCGCCGTTCCTGGCGCATCCCTGCCCATGACAGACTCCGCCCGCCGCATGCCCATGCCGGGCGCGGGCTGTCCGGGAAGGAAAGCTCATGGCTTCGCGTCGCGTGCTGCTGGCTCGGTGTCTGGTGGTGGGGCTGCTGGCCCTGGGAGTCCCAGCGGGCTGTGGAGAAGACCCGGAGCTTCCCTCCACCCTGGTGGCCCCTGGGAAATGCTCGGTGGAACTCTCCCCGAGCACGGATCCGTTGATGGCGAACGGTCAGGACACCATGGTCGTCACGGTCACGGTGCGCAACGAGGACGCCAGGCCGCTGTCCGGACGCGTCGTGATAGTGCAGGTGGGCACCGGCGAGGGCTTCACCCTCCTGCAGGAAAAAAGTCTCACGGACAGCCAGGGCCAGAATCGTGTGGAGGTGCGAGCCACCACCCCGGGCAACAAGACGCTGTACGTGTCGGTCAACGAGCTGGATGGAGTGCGGGTCGAGCTCGGCCAGGTGGTCGTCGATTTCCGGTGAGTCCCTCCCCGGTGCCTTGCGGGGGCCGACTGCCTGAGGCCCGCCCGTCCGCCGCCGGACGGACGGGGCGGGGGAGGGCGTCCACTGCCCGCCACCCGCCTGCTTCGTGCAACACGGATGCTGCCAGGGCGTGCGGGGCGCATTAGCTTTGAGCCCTTCGCCGCACACCCACGGCTTGAGAGGAGCCTTCCCCATGTCCGAGCCCCTGGTCCCCGTCGCCGCCCGCCATGTCACCTGCCCGCCGGAGGAGTTCCGCCGCGCGAGCGAGGAGGCCCTGGCCAAGGCCCGCGACGGCATCGCGCGCCTGAAGACGCTGCCCGCCTCCACGCCCCCCCGCGAGGTGCTGGAGCTGTTCGACGAGTCCTCCGCCGCGCTCGACGACGCCTCCGCCCGCGCCAGCGTCGTGCGCCACACCCACCCGGAAGCCGCCCTGCGCGAAGCCGCGGAGAACGCCGAGCAGGCCATCGAGAACCTGGCCAACGACATCCGCATGGACCGGGGCGTCTACGACGTCCTCGCGGGTGTGAGCCTGGCCCACGAGGACGCGGCCACGCGCAAGTGGATGGAGAAGGTGCTGCGCGACTTCCGCCGCGCAGGCGTGGACCGCGACGAGTCCACCCGCGCGAAGGTGAAGGCGCTCCAGGAGGAGCTCATCCGCATTGGCCAGGAGTTCAGCCGCAACATCAGCCAGGACACCCGCAAGGTGGCGCTGCCCCCGGCCGCGCTGGACGGCCTGCCGGAGGACTACGTGCGCGCGCACGCCCCCGGCGAGGACGGCCAGGTGCGCATCTCCACGGACTACCCGGACCTGGTGCCCTTCCTCACCTACGCGCGCGACGGCAAGGCCCGCGAAGAGCTCTGGCGCGCCAACCGCCAGCGCGGCTACCCCGCCAACGTGAACGTCCTCCAGAGCCTGGTCCAGAAGCGCCACGAGCTGGCCACGCTCCTGGGCTACCCGCACTGGGCCGCCTACGCCACCGAGGACAAGATGGTGCGCACCGCGGAGGACGCGGGCACCTTCATCCAGAAGATCGCCGCGGCTTCCGAAGAGCGCATGAAGCGCGACTACGCGGTGCTGCTGGAGCGCAAGCGCAAGGACGACCCGAAGGCGGACAAGGTGAACCCGTGGGACTCCGGCCACCTGGATGACCGCGTGAAGGCGGAGCAGTACGCCTTCGACTCGCAGACGGTGCGCCCCTACTTCGAATACACGCGCGTGAAGCAGGGCGTGTTGGATCTCACCGCGCGCCTGTTCGGCGTCACCTACCGCCCGGTGAAGGACGTGCCCGTGTGGCACCCGGACGTGGAGGCCTATGACGTCTACGAGGGCACCACGCTCAAGGGCCGCTTCTTCCTGGACATGCACCCGCGCGTGGACAAGTACAAGCACGCGGCCCAGTTCACGCTGACCAGCGGCAAGTCAGGGCGGCGGCTTCCGGAAGGCGCGCTCATCTGCAACTTCCCCAAGCCCGGCGCGGAGCCGGCGCTCATGCAGCATGGCGACGTGGAGACCTTCTTCCACGAGTTCGGCCACCTGCTGCACCACATCTTCGGCGGCCACACGCAGTGGGCGGGCCTGTCCGGCGTGCGCACGGAGTGGGACTTCGTGGAGGCCCCGTCGCAGATGCTGGAGGAGTGGGCGCGCGACGTGACGTGCCTGCAGACCTTCGCGAAGCACTACCAGACGGGTGAAGCGCTGCCCGCGGACCTGGTGGAGCGCATGCTCGCCGCGGACGAGTTCGGCAAGGGCCTCTTCGTGCGCCAGCAGATGTTCTACGCGGCGCTCAGCCTGGAGCTGTACCGGCGCGACCCGAAGAACCTGGACGCCACCGCGCTCGTGCGCGAGCTGCAGGGCCAGTACATCCCCTTCCCGTACCTGGAGGGTACGTACTTCCACCTCACCTTCGGGCACCTGGACGGGTACTCGTCCAACTACTACACGTACATGTGGTCGCTCGTCATCGCGAAGGACCTCTTCACGGTCTTCCAGACGAAGGGCCTGCTCAACCCCGAGCCCGCGCAGGCCTACCGCCGCGCGGTGCTGGAGCCGGGCGGCTCCGACGACGCCGCCCGCCTGGTGCACCACTTCCTGGGCCGCGACTACGACTTCCGCGCGTACGAGGCCTGGCTCAACAAGGCCGCGTAGGACGGCCGCACGGCGGGCCCCGGCGGTAGCGCCGGGGCCGCACGTGGCTTCAACTCACTCCACCGTCGTCTGCTGCACCTTCCAGATCTCCTCCGCGTACTGCTTGATGGTGCGGTCGGAGGAGAAGATGCCCGCGCGGGCGACGTTGATGATGCACTTCTTCGTCCAGGACTCCGGGTCCCTGTAGGCGCGCGCCACGTCCTCCTGCTTCGCCGCGTAGGCCGCGAAGTCCGCCAGCACGAGGTAGCGGTCCTCGTTGAGCAGGCTGTCCACCAGCGGCTGGAAGAGGTTGCGGTCCTCCGGGGAGAAGAAGCCGGAGCGGATGAGGTCCAACGCCTCGCGCAGCTCCGTGTTGGACTCGTACACCTCGCGCGGCTTGTAGCCGGCCTTCTTGCGCGCGATGACCTCATCCGCCGTGAGGCCGAAGAGGAAGAAGTTCTCGTCGCCCACCGCATCCCGGATTTCGACGTTGGCGCCGTCCAGCGTGCCCAGCGTCAGCGCGCCGTTGAGCATCAACTTCATGTTGCCCGTGCCGGAGGCCTCCCAGCCCGCCGTCGAAATCTGCTCGGACACGTCCGCCGCGGGGATGATGCGCTCCGCCAGGCTCACCCGGTAGTTGGGCAGGAACACCACCTGCAACCCGGTGGCGCCCGCGTCGCTGTTGACCACCTCCGCGATGCCGTTGATGAGCCGGATGGTCAGCTTCGCCAGGTGGTAGCCCGGCGCCGCCTTCGCGCCGAAGAGGAACGCGCGCGGCGTGATGACGCTCGCCGGGTCCCGGCGCGCCTTCATCCACAGCGCCACGATGTGGACGGCGTCCAAGAGCTGCCGCTTGTACTCGTGCAGGCGCTTGATCTGCACGTCGAAGATGGCGTCCGGATTGAGCTGCACCCAGCGCAGGTCGCGCACGTGCTGGGCCAGCTCCTCCTTGTTGGCGCGCTTCACCTCGCGGAAGGCCTTGCGGAACTCCGCGTCCTCCGCGTGCGCCTCCAGCTTCAGGAGCTGGTCCAGGTCCGTGGCCCAGCCCTCACCGATGCGGCTGGTGATGAGCTTGGACAGGCGCGGGTTGCACCACGCCAGCCACCGGCGCGGCGTCACGCCGTTGGTCTTGTTGTTGAAGCGCTCCGGGTACATCTGCGCGAAGTCCGGCAGCACGTCCCGGCGCAGCAGGTCCGTGTGCAGCGCGGCCACGCCGTTGATGCTGTGGCTGCCCACCACGGCCAGGTGGGCCATGCGGATCTTCTTCTCCGGGCCCTCCTCCACCAGGCTCATCCGCTGCTGCTTCTCCACGTCGAACGGGTAGCGGATCTGCACCTGACGCATGAAGCGCTGGTTGATCTCGAAGATGATCTCCAGGTGGCGGGGCAGCAGCCGCTCGAACAGCGACACCGGCCAGCGCTCCATGGCCTCCGCCAGCAGCGTGTGGTTGGTGTAGCCGAACGTCTCCTGGGTGATGGACCACGCCTCGTCCCAGAGCAGGCGCTTCTCGTCCACCAGCACGCGCATCAGCTCCGCCACGCCAATGGCCGGGTGCGTGTCGTTGAGCTGGATGGCCACCTTCCGGGAGAAGTCACGGAAGTCGTTGTGGTTCTTCAGGTAGCGCCGGACGATGTCCGCGATGGAGCACGCCACGAAGAAGTACTGCTGCTTGAGGCGCAGCTCCTTGCCCGCCTGGAACGCGTCGTTGGGGTAGAGGACCTTGGAGATGACCTCCGAGTCGTTCTTCTCCACCACCGACCGCTCGTAGTCGCCCGCGTTGAACAAGAGCAGGTCGAACTCCGCGCTCGCGCGCGCCTGCCACAGCCGCAGCGTGTTGACGGTGTTGTTGCCGTAGCCCGCGATGGGCGTGTCGTACGGCACGCCGATGACCGTCTTTCCGCCCACCCAGCGCGCCACCGGAAGGCCATCCGGACCCTGGTGGTGCTCCACGCGCCCGAAGAAGCGCACCGGCACCGCCTTCTCCGGCCGGACGATCTCCCACGGGTTGCCGAACTTCAGCCACTCGTCCGCGCGCTCCACCTGGTGTCCCTCCACCAGGTCCTGGGAGAAGATGCCGAACTCGTAGCGGATGCCGTAGCCCATGCCCGGGTAGCCCAGGGTGGCCAGCGAATCCAGGAAGCACGCCGCCAGCCGGCCCAGGCCGCCGTTGCCCAGGCCCGCGTCCGGCTCCATCTCCAGCAGCTGGCTCAGGTCCACGCCGACCTCCTGCATGGCGGCGGCCGCGGCCTCGTACATGTTGAGGTTGAGCAGGTTGTTGCCCAGCGCGCGACCCAGCAGGTACTCCGCGGAGAGGTAATAGGCGCGCTTGACGTCCTGCTCGTAGTAGGTGCGCGCCGTCTTCACCCAGCGGTCCGTGAGGCGGTCGCGCACGGCCAGCGACAGGGCCATGAAGCGGTCATGCGGGGTGGCCGTCTCCGGGTTCTTTCCGCGCGAATACCGCACGTGTTCGAAGAAGCCGCGACGGACGCTGGCCGCGTCGAGCCCGGTGCGGCCGCTGTCTTCGGGAGTTCCCGAGGCGGAGGGCGGGGGCGGTGCGGGGCGCGCGGAGGCGGGAGGAGCCATAAGTCGGTCGTCTCGAAGGTCGCGAAGGGGTTGAAGTACAGCCGGGAACGCCCGCGCTTTGACGCGGGACGTCCATGACGGAAGGCTACCGTGTCACGACAGCCCAGGGCAGGGGAAACCCACGTCTCTCGCACGGGGTCGGCCGCTTCCCCCGCCAGGGAGGGAAGGTGCCCCGCGACCCGCCGTGACGCGACGCGGCCCCAGGGAATGACAGACATGTGAAGCCTCCTCGGGAGAGGAACCGGGAACGCGCGGAATTGGAGTACAACGCACGCGAATGTCCCTCCCCCTGGATGACCTGGAGCAGCGCATTGCCCTGACCCGGCCAGGGGACACCGTGCGGGGGCTGAGCTTCGCGGCGGTGCTGCGGCTGACGCACCAGCGGCTGGGGCGCGACGCCGCGGAGCGCCTGCGCGCGCCGCTCATGCAGCGAAGCCCGGTGGACTTCTTCTCCTACCCGGCGGTGGACTTCCTGCGCCTGATTGCCTTCGCCTCCGAAGCGCTCCAGTCCGAATACGGCACGCGCGACCTGGCCCTGCGGGCGTGCGGGGAGGCCATTGTCGGGACGTTCTTCGAGTCCACGGTGGGGCAGACGCTCCTGCGCCTCACCGCCGGAGCCGGCGACCCCAAGCGCATGTACAGCAACGCGCCCGCCTCCTACTCCACCGCGGTGAGCTACGGGCAGCGCGAGTACACGGCCCTGGGCGACAAGCGCGTGCGGCTCGCCTTCAAGGACGACCTGCTGCCCGTGGAGGTCCACGAGGGCATCCTCGGCGGCGTCCTCACCGCGCTCCACCGCGAGGGCAGCGTGCGGGGCACCGAGCGGTGCCTGGGCGACTCCGAGTTCCTCATCGAGTGGAGCTGAGAAAAGCGACGGGCCCCGCTCCACCGTGAAGGGGAGGGGGCCCGCAGGCTTTCAGCGCGGAAGGGGCCGCGCTACTTCGTGGCGGTGGGCGGCGGGCCCGCCTTGCCGGCGACGGCGGCCACGGACACGGCGTCAATCTGCTGGGCCATGTCGTGCGCCTTGGCGAGGAAGTCCGCCGTCAGCTCCTTGGGCAGCGGATCCGCGCGGGGGAACTTCTGGGTGAGCGGGTTGGCGTAGGCGCCGTTGCGCTTCAGGCCGAAGTGCAGGTGCGGGCCGGTGGAGCGGCCGGTGTTGCCGGAGTAGGCAATCACCTGCTTCTGCCGCACGCGCTGACCGGCGCGCACGCCGTCACCGAAGCGCGACAGGTGCATGTACTGCGTCTCCATGCCGTTGGCGTGGCGCAGCAGCACCATGTTGCCGGCGGCGCCCGCGTTGCCCGCGGACACGACGGTGCCGTCCGCCACGGCCCACACCGGGGTGCCAATGGGCGTGCCGTAGTCCACGCCGTTGTGGTTCTTCACGTACTGGAGCACCGGGTGGAAGCGCGAACCGAAGCTGCTGGTGACGTGCGCGTACTTCAGCGGGCTCTTGAGGAAGGTCTTCTTCGCGCTCGCGCCGTCCTCCTGGAAGAAGTTGGCCTCGCCGTTGGGCAGCACGTAGCGGAACACGCGCTTGTTGCCCACCAGGCCGCCTTCATACGTGGCCGCCAGCACCTCGCCGTAGCGCAGCACGCGGCCCTTGGAGACGAACTTCTCCACCAGGGCCTTCGCCTTGTCGCCCTTGCGCACGTCCCGGTAGAAGTCGATGTCCCACGCGAACACGTCCGACAGCACCAGGCCGATGGACGGGTCCTCGCCCGCGGCCAGCGTCGCCTCGTACAGGGACGAGTTGATCTCCAGCGAGACGAGCGACACCTGCTTCTCCACCTCGATGGAGCGCTTGCTGCCGACGTACTTCTCCCCGTCGCGGCGCACCTGCCACTCGTCCACGGTGCTCTGGCGGTAGTCGAAGAAGTCCAGCTCGCCGTTGCGCATCACCAGCCGGAACTGGTCGCCCACGCGCGACTTGCGGAAGTCGAACACGCCCTCCAGCGCGGCGATGACGGCCTCCACCTGCGCGTCGGGCAGCGCCGCTTCGTGCAGCGCGCCCGCCAGCGTCTGGCGCGGCTCGATGCGGCGGTTCTTGATTTCGAACTGGGTGGCGGCTTCGGACGTCGAAGCCACCCCAAGGGCGGCGAGGCAGAGGAGGGAGGCGGTCTTCATGGGGGGCGATACAGGAGTGTAGAGGACTGTTGGTCCTCCGCCCAACTCCTGACCGCACTTCCCCGCCCGCCTGCCTGCTTGGACCGGGTGAGCCTTACAGCTCCACTTTCTTTTCCGAGTGGTGCTGCCCGTCGTAGCGCAGGAGGCTCCCCTTGCCGTCGTAGCGGGTGATGATGTTCACCGGCCGCCGCCACAGGCTCTGGAGGTTGCGCAGCGTCTCCCGCGCGTAGTCGCCCTTCAGGTCCTGCCCGTCGTGCTTGTGCGCGAGCAGCAGCTCCGAGCGGTTCTCGTAGTTGCCGTCCACCACCTCGATGATGGGCTGCCCGAAGTTGGTGAGCGACGTGAGCAGCTTGTTCTTCACCTTGCGGAACTCGCGGTCGAGGATCTCCCACGAGTTGCGCTTGTCATTGAAGCCATAGACGAAGAGCTTCTGCTGCTGGGCGAACTCGGCGGTGAGGAACGTGTCGATGAAGGTGATGTCGTTGTAGTGCTTGCGCACCTCGAAGATCTTCTCACGCCCCGCGCCCAGCTTCTTGTCCCAGGCCTGGCGCGCGCGAAGGTCATCGCACTCGTCCCATTCCTTGCCGAACTTGCCCTTGTTCCACCGGTCCTCGATGTCCCGCCACAGCTCGATGCCCAGCTTGTACGGGTTGATGGCGCCGGGGCGCACGCCCATGGTGCCGGAGTGGTGGTCCGCGTAGTCGATGATCTCATCGTCCCGGAGGGCCCTGCGGGTCATGATGGTGGAGTGCCAGTAGCTGGCCCACCCCTCGTTCATGATCTTCGTCTGGCCCTGCGGCGCGAAGTAGTACGCCTCGTCGCGGAGGATGGAGAGGATGTCCACCTCCCACGGCTCCAGCGGCGCGTGCTCCAGGAGGAAGTAGAGCACGTCGCGCTGCGGACGCTCCGGGAAGCGCTTGCGCTGCTGCTTCTCGTCTTCCGCGCGCTTGCGCTGTGAGTCCATGAACTCGGAGGGGTTGATGAAGCCGCGCATGTATTCGCGGTTCACCTTGAAGCCCTCCACGCGTTCGTTGGACTTGGACTCCTCCTCCGCGCGCTGCGGGTCCGGGTTGCGCCGGATGTGCGGCGCGTGCTGGTCGATGAGGTTCTCCAGCGACAGCGTCCGGTCGATGAAGTCCTCCACCTTCTCCACGCCAATCTTGTCCACCCACCGCCGGACGCGGGTGGCGTGGTTGGCCATGTCGTCAATCATCCGGCGGTTGGTGTGCCGGAAGGAGAAGTTGTTCTTGAAGAAGTCGCAGTGACCGTAGACGTGGGCCATCACCAGCTTCTGGTCCACCTCCGGGTTGCTCTCCATCAAGTAGGCGTAGCAGGGGTCATTGTTGATCACGAGCTCGTAGATCTTGCTGAGCCCGTACTCGTACCCCTTCGCCAGCTGCTCGTACTCCATGCCCCAGCGCCAGTGGGGATAGCGGGTGGGGAAGCCGCCGTAGGCGGCCACCATGTTCATCTCGTCGTAGCTCACCATCTCGAAGACGGTGTCGAAGAAATCCAGGCCGAACTCCTTGGCGTAGCCGTGGATTTCATCCCGGAGTGCGGCGAGTCGCGGTGTGAGGCTCTTGGGCATGGGGCGGTGGCTCCGGTGGGGGATGACAGAAGCGCTTCAGCGCCCCTTGCCGAGGAAGTCCTTGATGGAGGCGTAGATGGCGTCCTTGTCCGCGATCTCGCTCAGCGCGACGTTGGTCGTGTCACCCACCGCCTCGCGCAGGTCCTTGATGAACTGCCCGCTGCCGTAGGGGGACTCCACCTGCCCGTAGGCGAACTGGTTCACCTGCGGGAGGATGTCGTTGCGGAGCATCTCGATGCACTGGCGCGTGTCGTCCGCGCTCCAGTTGTCCCCGTCGCTGAAGTGGAATGGGTAGATGTTCCACGCGCTCTTCGGGTAGTCCGCCTGGATGATGTCCCGGCACAGCTTGTACGCGCTGGAGATCATCGTCCCGCCGGATTCACGGGTGTGGAAGAACGTGTCGCGGTCCACTTCGCGCGCCACCGCGTCGTGGATGATGTAGCGCGACTCCAGGCCCTTGTACTGGTGCTTGAGCCACGTATCGAGCCAGAAGCTCTCGATGCGGACGATCTCCTTCTGCTCGTCCCCCATCGAACCGGACACGTCCATCATGTAGATGATGACCGCGTTTGTTTCCGGCAGCTCCTGCAGCTTGTAGCTGCGGTAGCGGCGGTCCTCGCGCGTGGGGATGATGACCGGCATCTTCGGGTCGTAGGTGCCGGTGGCGATCTGACGCTTCAGGGCCTGCTTGAAGGTGCGCTTGAAGTGGCGCAGGGACTCCGGGCCCGTGGTGTTCACGCCGGTGTACTTCACCTTCTGCGTGACGATGCGCTCGTTCTGCCGCCGTTCGATGCGCGGCAGCTGGAGCTCTTCCCCAAGAATCTGCGCCAGCTCTTCCAGCGTGACGTCCACCTCCAGGGCGTGGTCTCCCTCGCCCTGGCCGGCCTGGTGCCCGTCCCCGGGCTCTACCGCCCCGGGGCCGAGCTGCTGACCCACGTCACCGTCACCCTGTCCGACGCCGCCCTGCTCCTTGTGGCCGTACTTGAAGCGCGGGATGTCGATGAAGGGGATGGGGATGCTGATGGCATCCTTGCCCTTCTTGCCCAGCATCTCGCCCTTCTGCACGTACTTGCGCAGGTTGGCTTTGATCTTCCCGCGGACGATCTGTTTGAAGCGGGAGTGGTCCTGGTGGATCTTCAAGGTCACGGTGTCACGTCCCTCTTGGGCAAGGCCTGGCGTTACTCCTTCGCGTCACCGCGGGCGAAGATGCTGGCCACGAAGTTCAGCACGTCCGTGGAGCAGATCTCGCAGTACCCGTAGTTCTTCATCATCCGGTCCTTCACCAGGTCGATCTTCTCCTGGGTCTCCTTGTCCACGACGGAGGACACCAGGTTCTTGAGCTTGATGCTGTCCTTCTGGTCCTCGAACAGCTTCAGCTCCAGCGCCTTGTGCAGCCGCTCGTTGGTCCGGTAGTTGAAGGTCTTGCCCTCCACGGCGAGCGCGCCGATGTAGTTCATGATCTCCCCGCGGAAGTCGTCCTTGCGGCTCTCCGGGATGTCGATCTTCTCTTCAATCGACCGCATCAAGCGCTCATCGGGCACTTCGTAGATCCCGGTGTACTTGTTGCGGACCTTCTCCTTCTGGGTGAAGGCCTTGATGTTGTCGATGTAGTTGCCGCACAGCTTGCCGATGGCGTCCTCGTCGGCGCTGATGGCGCGCTGGACCTCGTTCTTGACGATGTCCTCGTACTCCTGCTTCACCGTGGTGAGCAGCTCCTTCATGCGCTTGCGCGCGTCCTCGGTGTTGATGAGGGAGTGCGTCTTCAAGCCGGCTTCCAGCTCGTTGAGCACCATGAAGGGGTTGATGCAGCCCTCGCCCTTGTCGCTCACCAGGGCGTTGGAGATTTTGTCCTGGATGTAGCGGGCGCTGATGCCCTCCAGGCCCTCGCGCACGCTCTCCTTGCGCAGCTCCTTGATGTTGTCCTCGGTGAAGTTGGGCAGCGTCTTCCCGTTGTAGAGCTTGAGCTTCTGCAGGAGCGACAGGTTGTGCTTCTTGGGCTCCTCCAGGCGCGTGAGGACGGCCCACATGGCGGCCATCTCCAGCGTGTGCGGCGCGATGTGCTTGCCCTTGATGGCGCGGGAGTTGAAGTCCTTCTCGTAGATCTTCACCTCCTCGGCCAGCTTGGTGATGTACGGGATGTCAATCTTCACCGTACGGTCGCGCAAGGCCTCCATGAACTCGTTGTTCTCGAGCTTCTTGTACTCGGGCTCGTTGGTGTGCCCGATGATGACCTCGTCGATGTCCGTCTGAGGGAACTTCTTCGGCTTGATCTTGTGCTCCTGCGACGCGCCGAGCAGGTCGTAGAGGAACGCGACGTCCAGCTTGAGCACTTCGACGAACTCGATGACGCCGCGGTTGGCGATGTTGAACTCGCCGTCGAAGTTGAAGGCGCGCGGGTCGGAGTCCGAGCCGTACTCGGCGATCTTCCGGTAGTTGATGTCGCCGGTGAGCTCGGTGGAGTCCTGGTTCTTCTCATCCTTGGGCTGGAACGTGCCGATGCCGACGCGGTCCTTCTCACTGAAGATGAGCCGGTTGACGTGCACGTGGCCCATGACCTGGGCGAAGTCACCGCCGTACTGGGTCATCAGCTCCTTGAAGACGAAGCGGCAGGCAGGGCACAGCTCGCAGCCGTTGGGAATCGTGTAGCCGGACTCCGGCGGGGACAGCTCGACGAAGACCTTGTCGCGCCACTCGCGGGGAATGAGGTTGAGGGGCTCCTCATTCATCGGGCACTTCATCTTCTCCTTCGTCACCGTGCCGTCCGGCTGCTTCTTGTCGGTGAGCCAGGAGAAGGTGTAGGCGGCGCCCTCCGGCGTCTTGGAGTACTCCTCCATGCCCTTCTTGAGCAGGCGGGCGATGGTGGACTTGGACGAGCCCACGGGGCCGTGCAGGAGGATGACGCGCTTCTCCGTGCCGTAGCCCTGCGCCGCGGACTTGAAGACGTTCACCAGCTTCATCAGCGGCACGTCCAGGCCGAAGATGGCGTCCCGGCCGCCGAAGCGCTCGTCACTGAAGAAGTGGTAGCGGGTGAGCTTCTTCTTGTTGTCGATGTACTCCGACTTTCCGTGGCTGAGGATCATGTCGTAGATCCTCTGGAAGGCGGTGCGGGTGACCTTGGGGTTCTTCCGGACGATTTCGAGGTAGTCCTCGAAAGAGCCGTCCCAGTTGAGTTCCGCGTAGGTCTTCACGTCCTGGAACGCGGCGATTCTGGAGACCCACGAGCCCTTCTCAGCGTCCTTCATGTCTCTCCCTCGTAGCCTCCAGGCGGACGCGAACGGTCGCGTGCTTCCGGGGGGCCAGCATGGTGAACCTGGAGGGCTGGAAGGCCATTCCACACCCACTCCGAAGAGGTCCCAGGCGACGACAATCGCGATGCTTCAGCCCCTTCGGGACCCCGCCGCGGAGTGGGACCGCGCGTCAGCTCGTGTCGGAGGGGAGCCGCCCTCCTCCACGGGGTGAAAAGGCACTTCGATTATAAGGACCGGGACGCGCGCTGGGAGGAGCCCCCCCGGTGCGATGTGTCCGGTCCCACCTCGCTCAAGCGCGTACTTCCCGACGCTTGAGCTTCTGCTAGAGGACACCCCGTCCGGGCAGGCCCTCACTGTGGGGTGGCGTCCGTGTCCGCTCCACATGTCGGCGTGACGGCCGGCGCACCGGTTCCGTCCCGCCCAGAAGGGTGCGTAACGGCGCGAATCCGCCGCTGCCCGGGGAATTGGCGCACAGGGGCGCTGGGGGCAGG
>NZ_RAWE01000171.1 GCF_003611695.1 Corallococcus carmarthensis
GCCCCCGCCCTCCTCCGAGGGCCCGGCCCTCAGCCCGGAGCAGCTCGCGGACCTGGAGTCGCGCTGCGCGAAGCTCGACCAGTTGGACTACTTCGAGCTGCTCGGCTTGGAGCGCACCGCCGCGCCCGGCGAGATCAAGAAGGCCTTCTACAAGGAGAGCCGCGTCTACCACCCGGACCGGTTCTTCCAGCTGGAGTCCAAGGCCCTCAAGGACCAGGTGAACGAGCTCTACAAGCGCGTCACCGAGGCCTATTACGTCCTGCGCGACGACACCAAGCGCAAGAAGTACCTCACCGACATCGCCGGTCCGGACCGCGCGCAGAAGCTGCGCTTCACCGACGCCTCCGAGTCCGAGACCAAGGCCGCCGCGAAGAAGGAACAGGAAGAGCAGATCGGCACCCATCCCAAGGGCCGTCAGTTCTACGCGCAGGCCCAGAAGGACCTGGAGTCCGGCAACCCGTCCGCCGCGGAGCGCAACCTCAAGATGGCGCTCACCTACGAGCCCTCCAACGCCCGCTACAAGGAAGCCCTCGCGGAAGCCCAGAAGCAGACCGCGGACAAGTCCAAGGGCGACTCCTCGTTCAAGATCCGCTAGCGGCCTCCAGGAGCCCCCCGCATGGTCATCGACCTCATCCTCCTGGGCATGGTGCTGTTCTTCGGCATCCTCGGCGCCCTCTCCGGCGCCGCCCGGCAGGTGGCCAACTCCGTGGGGCTCGCGGCGGGCTACTTCGTCTCCCGCAAGCTCGCGCCCCTCATCGGCCCCAAGCTCTCCGTCGCGCTGGGCTCACCGCTGCTCATCGGCACGCTCTTCGGCACGGTGCTCCTCTTCATCGTGACGTGGCTCACCGTGCGCTACGCCCTGGGCGCGCTGCTCTTGCGCTTCCTCTCCGGCAAGGACCCGGAGGAGCGCGGCCTGGACCGCACGCTGGGCTTCGTGCTCGGCGGAGGGAAGATGGCCGCCCTGTTCTGGGTCTGCCTGAGCGCGCTCACCTTCATGGAGCAGCACGTCATCGTCGCCGGCAAGCGCATGGGCGTGGCCCCGAAGGACTCCGTCGCCTTCGACCTGTCCCGCCGCTTCAACCTCTTCGAGCTGACCCAGTTCGCCCCCCTGGAGGACCTGGTCCGCGTGGCCCAGGCCACCCACGACCCCGCCAAGGCGAAGAAGCTCCAGGACGACCCGGCCTTCAAGGCGCTGCGCAAGGACCCGCGCTTCCAGCTCGCGCTGACACACCAGGACCTGCAGGACGCGCTGGAGCGCGGCGACACGCGGGCCCTCTTGCGCAACGACGTGGTGCTCCAGCTCATCCAGGACCCACAGGCGGCGGCACGGCTGGGCGCCGCCGCCCGGGCCTCCGAGAAGCCGGCTCCCGCTAAGCGTTGAGCTCGACGTCGTCCAGGCTCGCGAGCCGGGCCTTCACGAACTCCGCGTCCACCGTCACCTGACGGTGCCGCCGCTCCGGCGCCTCGAACATGATGTCCGACATCACGTGCTCCAGGATGGAGCGCAGGCCGCGCGCTCCCAACCCGCGCGACATGGAGTAGCGCACCACCTCCCGCAGGCCACTCTCCGGGAACTCCAGTTCAATCTCGTCCAGCGACAGCAGCTCCTTGAACTCGCGGGTGATGGCATCCGGCGGCTCGGTGAGCACGCGCAAGAGGTCGGACTCGCCCAGCCGCTCCAGCTGCACCAGCACCGGCATGCGGCCCAGGAACTCCGCCATCATCCCGAAGTCCACCAGCTGCTTCGTGGAGATGCGCTTCTCCTTGCGCTTCGCCGTCAGCGCGTCCGAGCCGAACCCCATGGCCCGGCCGCCCTCGTCGCCAAAGTCATGCAGGTCGCTGAACGTGCCCGCGCAGATGAAGAGGATGTCGCGCGTGTCCACCTGCACGAAGTCGCTCTTGTTCCACGCCTGCGTCACGTTCATGGGCACGTGCACCTCGCGTCCCTCCAAGAGCTTCAGGAGCGACTGCTGCACGCCCTCACCGCCGATGTCGCGGCTGCCCGCGCCGTTGCGCGCCCCCTGGGTGCGGCGGGCGATCTTGTCCACCTCGTCGATGAAGATGATGCCCCGCTGGGTGTCCTCCACGGAGTGGTTCGCCTTGAAGAGCAGGTCGGACACCATCACCTCCACGTCCTTCCCGTAGTAGCCCGCCTCCGTGTACTCGGTGGCGTCCACGGTGGTGAACGGGACCTGGAGGATGTCCGCCAGGTTGCGCGCGATGTGCGTCTTGCCGCTGCCCGTGGGGCCGATGAGCAGGATGTTGGACTTCTTGATGAGGGACTGCCGGCGCATCCGCCGGGCCTGGATGCGCTTGAGGTGGTTGTGGGCGGCGATGGCCACCGCCCGCTTCGCGGCGTCCTGGCCGATGACGAAGCGATCCAACCGTTCGAAGATCTCCCGCGGGGTCAGTGGCGCTGCCTCTTCCCTGCGTGCGGACGACTCCATGTACCCTCCCCTTCTCTCCACTCGACCTCCCTGCGCTGCCTAGGTGGAAGGGTAGGAATTGGATGCTGACCGGCCCACCAGGGCCAGCACCGGGAACGGGGGCCCTGCCCGCCTGCCTGCTCCTCGAACAGGCGGCTATTGAATGACCGGGACGTTTCCGATAGTCCGGCCCCCCTCCCCTGTTCATGGGAGTTTCCACACCCCCGCCGCGCGCTCCACCGGAGGCACGAAACAACGATGGCCGCTCCCTCCCCTCAGCACCGCTGGACCCTGGCCGATGCCCACGAGCTGTACGGCATCCGCAACTGGGGCTCGCCCTACTTCGGCATCAACGACAAGGGCCACGTGTGCGTCCATCCGGACGGGCCCGCTGCTCCGAGCATGGACCTCAAGGAGCTGGTGGACGAGGTCCGCCGCCGGGGCATCGGCCTGCCGCTGCTCCTGCGCTTCACGGACGTGCTCCGCCACCGCGTGGTCCACCTGAACAACGCCTTCAAGAAGGCCATCGCGGATCAGGGCTACAAGGGCCTGTACCGGGGCGTGTACCCCATCAAGGTGAACCAGCACCGCTACGTGGTGGAGACCATCATCGAGGCGGGCAAGGAGCACACCTACGGCCTGGAGGCCGGCAGCAAGCCGGAGCTGCTCGCGGTGATGGCGCTGCTGGACAGCGAAGACGCGCTCGTCATCTGCAACGGCTACAAGGACGAGGAGTACATCGAGACGGCGCTCTTCTACTCGCGCCTGGGCCGCAACGTCATCCTGGTGGTGGAGAAGCCCAGCGAGCTGCCCCTCATCGCGGAGGTGGCCCGCCGCACCGGCATCACCCCGCGGCTGGGCATGCGCGTGAAGCTGTCCACGCGCGGCGCCGGCAAGTGGGAGGCGTCCGGCGGTGACCGGTCCAAGTTCGGCCTGTCCTCGTCGGAGCTGATGTCCTGCATCGGCTTCATGAAGGACGCGGGCCTGCTCTCCTCCTTCGAGCTGCTTCACTTCCACCTGGGCAGCCAGATCTCCAACATCCGCAACGTGAAGAACGCGCTGCGCGAGGTGGGCTGCTTCTACGTGGAGGTGGCCCGCCAGGGCGCGCCGCTGAAGTACCTGGACGTGGGCGGCGGCCTGGGCGTGGACTACGACGGCTCCCAGACGAACTTCGCCTCCTCCATGAACTACACGACGGAGGAGTACGCCAACGACGTCGTCTTCGGCGTGATGGAGGCCTGCGACCGCGCGGGCGTGCCGCACCCCACGCTCGTCTCCGAGTCTGGCCGCGCCGTCGTCGCGCACCACGCCGTGCTGGTGGTGGACGTGCTGGGCACCAGCGAGTTCGACCCGTCCCAGACGCCCGACAAGGTGGACGACAAGGCGCCCTCCGTGGTGCGCAACCTCTATTCGACGTTCCGCGAGGTCACGAACAAGAACGTCATCGAGGCCTTCCACGACGCGCAGGACGCCAAGGAAGAGAGCCTCCAGCTGTTCTCCCTGGGCCACCTGTCGCTGGAGCAGCGCGTGGCGGCGGAGAACCTCTACTGGGCCATCTGCCACAAGATTCTGCGCGTGGCGCGCGAGGCCGGGGAGATTCCGGAGGAGCTGGAGTCGCTGGAGAAGCAGCTGTCGGACACGTACTTCTGCAACTTCTCCGTGTTCCAGTCGCTGCCGGACTCGTGGGCCATTGATCAGCTCTTCCCGATGATGCCCATCCACCGTCTGGCGGAGAAGCCGACCCGGCGCGCGACGCTGGCGGACATCACCTGCGACTCGGACGGGAAGATCGAGCACTTCATCGACAAGCGCGAGGTGAAGGACGCGCTGGAGCTGCACGCGCTCAACAGCGACGACTACTACCTGGGCATCTTCCTGGTGGGCGCATACCAGGAGATTCTGGGCGACCTGCACAACCTCTTCGGGGACACGCACACGGTGCAGGTGTCGCTGGCTCCGGGCGGCGGCTACCTCATCGACCACGTCGTCGCCGGGGACACCGTGACGGAAGTGCTCAACTACGTGAGCTACAACAAGGACGACCTCGTCGCGAAGCTCCGCAAGTTCACGGAGCTGGCGCTGCGCCAGGGACGCATCACCCTGGACGAGTCGCGCAACCTGCTGCGCGTCTACGAGGACGGCCTGTCCGGCTACACGTACCTGGAGCGGGAAGTGGACGCGACGTTCACCTCCGCCAGCCAGCTGCGCCTGCTGCCCGGGCCGGAGAACGGGGCCCGCAGCCCCGTCTCGCCCTCGGGGACCTGAAGTCCCTGACGCCTCAAGCCTCCGTCGGGACCGGTGCCTGTTCGCCGGTCTCGACGGATGTGTCGCTGAAGGCCATCTCCGTCGCGCGCAGGCGCAGCGTCTGGAGCGTCTCCAGCTGTCCGTCGGCGCGCTGGCAGAGGAATGCGAAGTCGAACCGCGCCAGGCGCGGCTCCTTCGCGGCCACCTTCTCCAGGCTCTTCCACATCGACATCCGCCCGTGGGAGCCCACGCACAGCCCCTCCAGCTCCACCAGCCGGCTCAAGGGCGAGTAGCGCAGCCAGGAGCCATTGAGCTTCAGGCGTGACAGCTTCTCCGTGATCCACGCCCCGCCCACCTTCAGCGGATCCACGCGCACGTCCAGCGCGGACATCACGGCCAGCAGCGTGGCGCGGTCCTGCTCCAGCAGGGGGATGAGCGTGGCCAGGTAGTGGCCCACCGGGTTGCTGCGGTTCTCGCGCTCTGTCCGCTTCGCGAGGTCCACGCCCACGGTGGAGCCCAGCAGGTGGTCGTTCAGGTAGATGCCCAGTCGCTTCAGATTCATGCCGTGTGCCCCTCCCCCGAGGCATCCAACGAACTTCACGAGGGTGGGCACGACGGCCACTTGCCGCACGCCGTCAGCGGGACTCGGAAGGCAGGCGGCCATCCGAGCCCCCTCACGGCCGCTTCAGTCCGGATAGCCGAACGACGCCGTCACCTTCACGTCCGGGTGGAGGCTGCGCGCCACGGGACACTCGTGGGCGATCTTCTCCAGCGTCGCGCGGTGCTCCTTCGTGAGGCCGGACGGCATCAGGATGGACAGCACCAGTTCGCCAATCTTGCGCGGCGGCGGGGTCATCCGCTTCTCCACCGACGCGCGCACCTCGCCCAGGGTGATGCCCTCCTTGCCGGCCACCAGGTGCATGGTCGTCACGACACAGGACGCCAGCGCCGTGGCCACCAGGTCCGTGGGGGAGAAGCTGCCACCGGTGCCGCCGTTGTCCTTCGGCGCCTCCGTGGGCAGCGTGGCGCCGGACGGACCGTGCGTCACCTGCGTCTTCAGCTGGGGAGCACTCACCAGGGACATCACCACACCGGTCGCGGGCTGCTGACTCATCACCGTCTCCTTGGGACTTGGGGCCTTGGGGAAAGGACTGCTGTCTAACGGACGAAGGTGTCGTGGGCCTTCGCATCCTTTTTGGAGGAGGGCTCGGCTTCCTCGACGCTCCAGTCCAGCGTCTTCATCAGCGACTTGCTGCGCTTCTTGACGTCCGCGTCCAGGAACTTCACCGCGTCGCCCATCTTGTCCATCAGGCGCATCGGCTTGCGCTTGTTCTTGGGCTCGCTGAACAGCGCGTGCGTGAGCCACGGGAACACCGCCGTCACGTCGCAGTGCACGTACATGGAGCCCGTCTCCACGGCCTCCACGGACACCTTGCCCCAGGTGTGGCCCTCACCGGCCGGGCAGCTGGACAGCGCGCCGTTGTCCACCGGGTCCACGCAGAACTGCACGTCGATGTCGAAGCCCGACGTGGGGACGTTGAGGATTTGATCCAGCAGCGGCTCGCCCTGGAGCGTGTAGTTCTTGGGCACGCCGCCGCCCAAAATCCAGATGGCCAGCTTCCCGCTGCCGTTGTGGCGGCAGTAGTGCTGCATGGCGGCCATGGAATAGACGTCGTCGTTGATGTCGAGCTCGAACTTGAACGCGTCACCCAAGAGGCGCTTCAGCTTCACGACGTTGAGGAAGATGGAGCCGTCCTGCACCGCGCCCACCCAGATGGGGACGCCGTGCTTGTAGCAGGTGGACAGGAGCGACGGCTGCTTGACGCCCAGTTGCTTCTCGATGCCGTGGATGGCCTTGCCCAGGAGGTAGTGGAACTCCGGCGTGGTCATCTTCTTCTGGAACTCCGGCTGGCGGAGGATGGCGGAGAAGAGGCGGTCGGTGTCCAGCAGCGCCTCCTCCCAGAAGCCCAGGTCGTAGATGCGGATGATGCGCGCCAGGCGGTACTGGAGGTCGCCCGCGTTGGGGTTCACCTCGCGGATGCCGTGGCCGATGATGCGGTGGGCGTCGTGGTAGAGGTTGGCGCCCGTGGTGGTGATGGCGGAGATGATGCCCTTCTCCACCAGCGGGATGAGGCAGGACTGGTGCAGGCCCGCGGGCGTCATGGCGCCCGACAGCGTGAGGAAGATGGACGCGTCCTGCTGCACGGACTGCTGCATCAGTTCGAACGCGGTGCGCTCCTGCCGGCCCACGTAGGCGCTGAACGCGTGCGCGAGCAGCTCCGCCGGCTTCTCCTTGCCGGTGATGGGGCGCGGATCCGCCTTGCGCGCGTTCGCGTAGGCAGCGCGAAGGGAGGACTTCTTCGGGGTCGGGGTCTTGGCCATGGCGCGGCGATCTAACACCGCCCGGCAGCCAAGGGGAGGCCCGCCTTCAGCCCCGCCCCTCCCCGAGGGGCCTCCACCTGACAGGAAGAAACCCCGCGCCGTGCGGATTCACACAGGGCCCGCTCTTCCGGCCCCTTCCCGTGGGGACATGGCGTAAGAGTGCCCGCCTCGCCGCCCTCCGGAGGGTCCTACCGCCGTGATCGACCTGCATTCGCACACCACCGCCAGTGACGGCCAGTACCCGCCCTCGGAGCTGGTGGCGCGCGCCGCCGCCGCGGGCGTCACCGTCCTGGCCATCACGGACCACGACACGGTGGCGGGCCTCCAGGAGGCGGCGCGGGCGGCCCTCGCGCACGGCCTGGAGCTGGTGCCCGGCATCGAGCTGTCCGCCTTCGTCTACGGCAAGGAGGCCCACATCCTGGGCCACTTCCTGCGCCCGGAGGACCCGGACCTCGCGCGCTTCGCGGACCGGCTGCGGGACGAGCGCACCCGGCGCATGGAGGCCATGGTGGCCCGCCTGCGAGAGCTGGGCTTCCCGGTGCGCATGGAGCAGGTGCGCAAGGTGGCCGGGGACGCACAGCTGGGGCGGCCCCACCTGGCGCGGGTGCTGGTGGACCAGGGCTGGTGCCTGGACATGAAGGCCGCGTTCGACCGCTTCCTGGGCACGGGCCGCGCGGCGTGGGTGGAGCGCTTCAAGCTGGACGGCGCGGAGGCCATCCGGCTCATCCGCAACGCGGGTGGCACCGCGACGCTCGCCCACCCCGGCTCCTCCAAGATGGAGCGCCCGGAGATCTCGGCGCTGGCGAAGGCGGGCCTCTCCGGCCTGGAGGTGCTCAGCGTGGACCACAACCCCACGGTGCGTCAGAAGTACCTGGCGCTCGCGGCGGAGTTCGACCTGGTGCCCACCTTCGGCAGTGACTTCCACGGCGAGGCGGTGGCGCCCGACCACCGCCTGGGCGTCGCGGCCATGTCCCTGGAGCTGTTCCAGAAGCTGCGCGCCCGCGCGCCGTCGTCCCGGCCGGTCTGATCCGAGCGGGGGTCAGGGCCGGGGCTGGGCCTTGAAGCGGCTCGTCACGGCGGTGAGCCCTTCGGCCACGGACTGGAGGTCCTGGGCGATGCGGGTGGTGCGGCCGGTGGCGTCCACCCCCTGCTTCACCAGGTCCGCCACGTTGCGAGCCCCCTGCACCGCCTGCTCGCTGGACTGACGCTGCTGGCGGGTGGCGATGGTGATCTGCCGCGCCGCCTCGCTGGTGCCGCGCGCCAGCTCCACGATGCGCAGGAAGACGGCGGAGGCCTGCTCGGCCACCTCCACGCCCCGGTCGCTGGTCGCCATGCCCACGCGGGCCTTGGACGCGGCCTCCTCGCCGGAGTCCTGCACCTTCTCCACGATGCGGGCGATGTCGCGCGCGGACGCGGACACGTTCTCCGCCAGCTTGCGCATCTCCGCGGCCACCAGGGAGAAGCCCCGGCCCACGTCGCCCGCCTTGGTGCCCTCCAGCGCCGCGTTGAGCGCCAGCAGGTCGCTGCGCTCCGCCACCTGGTTGATGACCTGGGCGATCTTGGAGACCTGCTGCAGGTCCTTGTTCAGGCCCACGATGGCGTCCGCCACGCCCTTGGACTCCGTGCGGATGTCGTTGATGCCGCCCACCACCTGCGCCACCACCGCCATCGCCTCCGCGACCGCGTCGTGGGTGCGCCGCGCACTGGACTCCACCACCTCCGTGGAGGAGGAGATCTGCTCCGCGGTGCGGGAGAGCTCCTCGAACGTGGCGGCGATCTGCTGGGCGTACGCGGCCTGCTGGCTGATGACGTGCTCCTGATCCGCGGAGGCGCCCATCAGCCCGCGCGACGCGCTGGACAGCTGCTCGGTGCGGGTGACGAGCTCCATCACCGTGGAGCGCAGCGTGGCCAGCATCTCGTTGAAGGAGGTGGCCATCTGCCGCACCTCGCCGGCGGCGGACACGTCCAGTTCGCCCCGGAACACGTCGCCCCGGGCCACCTCGCGCGCCACCTGCGTGACGCGCGACACGGGATCCGCGATGGCGCGGCTGATGATGACCGCCAGCCCCAGGCCCAGCACCGCGGCGCCCAGATAGCCGACGAGCGAATAGCCTTCGGTCGCCGCCATCGCGGCCTTCACTTCATTGGTGCCGAAACCCGCGAGGTACTCACGGCGGTCGCTCTGGCAGCGGATCACGACCTGGTCCTTGAGCTGCGCCACCGAGCACGCATCCGGCGCGGGCGCTGGGGGCGGGGTGAAGCCCTCGGGGACGCGGCCGCGCAAGGCCACCACCGTGCCGTCCTCGCGGATCAGCTTCTGGAACGTCAGCGTGAAGCCGCCGGACTCCACCTGGGAGAAGACGTCGTCGCGCCGCTCCCGGGCGTCCGGCGCGGTGTCCGGCAGCGCGAGCGAGGGGTGCCGCACCACCAGCGTCCCCAGCGTCACGGCGCGTCCAGCCAGGACCTCCAGGCCGGCGTCCTGCTGCCGGGCGGGGAAGTACACCCCGCTGAAGAACACCACCGCGAGGCACGGGAGCAGCACCGCGATCGCCACCTGCATCCGCAAGGTCAGCCGGCCCCACATGTCGACGACTCCCCAGGCGATGAGCGGAACAAAGGACAGCCCGCTGACGCTAGGCGTGCGCTCCCCACAGCGTCAAACCGGCCCCGGGAGGCCAGGGATGAGAGCGCCTGATGGGCGCGGCATTTCGGCCGTCTTCTCAAGGGGTTGGCGCTCCGGGCACGGGGGTGTTTCCCTTTGACACGACGCCAGCGGTGTCGTTAGGGTCCGCGCCCGATGACAACACCCCTCGCCCCGTACCTGCCGATGGCGGTGGTGCTCCTGCTGGCCGGTGTCATGGGGATGATCATCCCCCAGGTCACCACCCGGCTGGGCCCCAAGCGCCCGAGCAGCACCAAGTCGGCCCCCTTCGAAGCAGGCTCCGAGTCGAGCGGTCCCGCTCGCCAGCGCTTCGCCGTGAAGTTCTACGTCATCGCGCTGCTCTTCATCGTGTTCGACGTGGAAGCGGTGTTCCTGTACCCCTGGGCGGTGAACTTCCAGGCGCTCGGCTGGTTCGGCTACGTGGAGATGCTGGTTTTCGCGTCGACCCTGGTCGTGGGCCTTATCTACGTCTGGAAGAAGGGCGCTCTCGACTGGGAGAGCTGAGGCAACCCATGGCTGACACCGACATCGCTCCGATCATGACCACCCGCCGGGAAGAGGCCACGGGCTTCTTCCAGAAGCTGGTGTCCAAGGGCCTGGGCTGGGCTCGCAAGTACTCGCTGTTCACGTACCCGTACGCCACCGCCTGCTGCGGCATGGAGTACATGTCCGTGGCCGCCAGCCGGCACGACATCTCGCGCTTCGGCGCGGAGTTCCCGCGCTTCTCGCCGCGCCAGGCGGACCTGCTGATGGTGGTGGGCACCATCAACCTGAAGCAGGCCCCCATCCTCAAGCGCGTCTACGAGCAGATGACCGAGCCCAAGTGGGTCGTGTCCTTCGGCGTGTGCGCGTCCTCCGGCGGCTTCTACGACAACTACGCGGTGCTCCAGGGCATCGACCGCATCATCCCGGTGGACGTCTACATCCCCGGCTGCCCGCCGCGCCCGGAGCAGGTGCTGGACGGCCTGATGCTGCTGCAGGACAAGATCGGCAACCAGGTGCACCGGCTGCGCGATCCCGGCCAGCCCAACGAGACGGCGGCGCACCACGACCGCATGCTCTCCGCCGGCAAGTAGTCGCAAGCGCTTCTGTTTCACCCCACGGGCCCCGCGCCGCCTCTCACGAAGAGGCCGGTGACGGGGCCCGAGGCGTTCCAGGCCCCTACCAGCGGTGGTACGCGGGGTGGCCTTCCTTCACCGCGACGAAGGTGCCGCGGCAGGTGGCCGTCACCTTGCCGTTGGCGGTGAGGGTGCCCTCCACGACGACGCGGTCACCCTGGATGTCCACGGGCTTCGCGGACAGGTGCACGGGGCCGCCCATGGGCGTGGGGCGCTTGAGCACGATGGCGTAGTCGGCGGTGACGGTGCACGGCGGAGTGGCCGCGCCCTGCGCCTTCATCAGGTGGTACGCCGCCGTCCAGTTGCAGTGACAGTCCAGCAGCGCGCCGATGATGCCGCCATTGAGCACGCCCGGGAACGCCTGGTGGTGTTCCTCCGGCGTCCAGTCCGCGACGACGAGGTCACCCTCCACGCGGCTGCGGATGCGCAGCCCTTTCGGGTTGGCCGGGCCACACCCGAAGCAGGCGTTGTGGGGGGCGTACGTTTCCTGGAGGCCGGGGGTTGTTTCGGTCGTCGACATGGCCGGCGACTCTACGTGAGGCGGACTCCGGTGCGCGCTCCCGAGCGTCGTCCAGCCAGTCCGCCAGCGCTCGCGCGTCCGCCCCTTCACAATCACCCGAGCAGGTGCGCCGCACGCTGCCATCCGCCTGCGGCCGGTCCACCACCCAGCGCTGGCCGTCGAAGGCGCCGGTGTCCTTCTCGTGCAGCACCGCCGCGTCCGCGGGGTCGCCCATCTCCACCACGCCGTCCGGGCGCAGGCGGTACGCGTCGAAGGTGCGCGGCGCGCCGGGCCAGTGGCCGGGGTCGAAGACCTCCGGGCTCACGTGCGTGTAGCCCGTCTCCGCGTACAGCGGCGCGAGCGGCCGCTCCTCACCGCGCAGCAGCGGCGCGAGCGAAGCCCCGTCCGACTCCGGCAGCGCGGACAGGCCGGACAGCTCCAGCAGCGTGGGGCCCACGTCCACCAGCCGCGCCAGCGCGTCCACCTGCGCGGGGCCCATGCCACGGCCACCGGGCGGCTTCACCGCGAGCAGGATGCGGTTCTCCTCGTCGCCCAGCCGGGCACCGTGCACGGACGTCGCGCCCGCCAGGTCCGGCCGGTCCGCGTGGAAGCTCTCGCCGTGGTCGGACATCAGCACGATGAGCGCGTCGTCGTACCGCCCGGAGGCCCGCAGCGCGTCCAGCAGCGTCCCCACCTGCGCGTCCGCCTGCGCGAGCAATTCGTCGTAGAGCCCCTCCGCGCCCTCGCGGTTCCACGCGCCCTTCGCGCCCGGCGTCACCGGGGCGAAGTGCATGCGCAGCCGGCGCTCCAGCGGCTCGGAGGCGGACACGTAGCGGCGGTAGAACGGGTACACCGGGTCGCCCGGGAAGTGCGCCGCCGTGGCGTGGAAGGCGAAGAGCAGCGGGCCCTCCCCTGCCTCCGCCACCAGTCCGTCCGACAGCCGCCGGGCATAGCCCATGGGATCGTGGATGCCGGCCAGCGCGCGGTTGTCGATGAACTCGGGCACCCACGCGGCGCCCGCCGGGTTGTCCGCGAAGAGGCCCAGCGCCCGGTAGCGCAGCTTCTCCAGCGCGAAGTTGAGCGCGCCGCGAGGAGGCTGCCAGCGCGTGGCGAAGCCGGAGGCCGGCCCCTCGAAGTGGAAGCGCGAGCAGTCCGTGGCGAACACCGTGCGCCACCCGCCCTCCGCGAAGCGCTGCGCGAAGGTGGGCGCCAGCACGAGCCGCGCATCAGACGTCAGCGGGTAGCGCACGCCCGTGCGGTACGGCCAGCGCGCGGTGAGCAGCGAGCGCCACGCGGGCTCCGTCTGCGCCACCGGGGTGTAGGCGCGGGTGAAGAGCGTGGCGTCCTGGAGGAAGCGCTCGACGTGGGGCGCCACGCCATGCCCCGTCGCGCCCAGCCGGTCCGGACGGAACGCGTCGATGCCGATGAGCACCACCAGCGGCTGCCGGACGACGGGCTCTGCGCGGCGCACCGTCAGCGCCACCGCCAGCACCACGACGACGCCCACCACCACCGACCCCAAGACACGCTCCGCCCACCGGGCCTCCGGGCCACCCGCGACCACCCGCCGCCGCAGCGCCGTCGCATCGCGCACCGCGAGCACCAGCAGATGGACCGCCACCCACGCCCCAGCCGCCGCTCGCGCCTGCCACGGCTCGCCGTGATCCACCAGCCACGCCAGCACCGGCCGCACCGCCGGCAGGTCGTCGAAGAGGGCGGGCCTCATCAACGCCCGGTCCCACGCCCAGAACAGCAGCAGCACCACCCAGTGCGGCACCAGCACCGCCAGCGACACCCACCCGCTCCGCCGGGTCCACGCCCTCGCCATCAGTGCCGCGGCGAGCCCCAGCAGGCCACCCGCCACCACGTACACCGCGGCCACTCGCAGGATGACGCCCGGCAGCAACGGCCGGACCGCCGCCGCCAGCGCCGCGTAGGGGCCATCCAGCGGGATGTCCACGCCCACCACGCCCGCCTTGAGCAGCCAGAGCGTCTCAGCGGCGAAGAGCAGCAGCCCCAGCAGGGAGCCCAGGGACAGGCGCCCCGAACCGGCACGGAGGAAGGAGGCGAGGGACCGCACGGACATGCCTCCACCGTCTACCCCGGTACGCCATTTCCGCGCCAACTCTGTGTTCTACCGGGCTTCCGGGGAGAGCGTGACGTGCGCAGGGCGCACTGGCGGTGCAAGATGGCGCCGGCACTGTTCCTGACCGATGATTCCCTCGGCCCGGGGGGCCCATCCCATGTCATCCAGCGCCACGCCCAGCGACACCCTGCAGGAGTCCGTGCGCCGCGCGCTCGACGTGGAACGCCAGGCCAATGGACGGCATCTGGCCTGGGTCCGGCTGGGCGCGGTGGGCGTGCTGTTCACCATGACGGTGTACCTGGGCCGTGTGCGCGAGCTGCACGACTGGGACGTCTACCTGGCGCCGTTCGCGCTCTACCTCGTGTGCACCACCGTCGTCGCCGTGGCGGTGACGGCCTCCGCGCGCATCGCCCGCTGGGCGTCGCTGTCCGTGGCGTTCGTGGACGTGCCCGCCGTCTACTGGCTGCAGCACCTGGCGATACCGGTGTCCCCGTCCCCGGGCGGCGTGGCGGGCTTCACGCTGGGCATCTTCGCGGCGCTGGTGCTCCTGTCCGCGCTGAGCCTGCGCCGCCCCGTCACCCTGCTGGTCACGGTCATCGCCATCCTCGCGGAGATGAAGCTTCAGCAGGAGGCCTCCATCGGCGGAGGCGCCCAGGTGGCCGCCGCGGTGATGCTGGCCATGACGGCCGCGGGCGCCTCCCGGCTCCTCCAGCGGATCCGCCTGCTGTCCGCCGCCGTCACCCAGGAGGAGCTCCAGCGCGCCCGCCTGGGCCGCTACTTCTCCCCCGCCGTCGCCGAGCGCCTCCAGGACCGCGACTCCCCCGCCCCGGAGCTTCGCGAGGTGTCGGTGCTCTTCGCGGACGTGCGCGACTTCACCGCCCTGAGCGAACGGCTGCCACCCGAGCAGGTGGTCACCATCCTCAACGAGTACTACGGCCGCATGGTGGAGGTGGTGTTCCGCCACGGCGGGACGCTCGACAAGTTCATCGGGGACGCACTCATGGTGTACTTCGGCGCCCCGCTGCCGGACGCGCACCACGCCCGGAACGCCACCCGCTGCGCCCTGGAGATGGTGCGCGAACTGGAGGCCGTCAACGCCGAGCGCGCCGCCCGGGGCGAAGCCGGCCTGCGCATGGGCGTGGGCGTGCACACCGGGCCGGTGGTGCTGGGCAACATCGGGTCGCCGTTCCGGCGCCTGGAGTACACCGCCATCGGCGACACGGTGAACCTGGCCAACCGCATCGAGCGGCTGACCAAGGGCTTCGGGGTGGCGGTGCTCGTCTCCCAGGCGACCCGCGAGCAGGCGGGTGACGCCTTCCGCTGGGCCCCTGCCCCCATCGCGCTCGTCCCGGGCAAGAGTCAGCCCGTGGTGACCTTCATCCCCGAGCCCTCCGAGGGTGCTCCGGTGCTGGGTTCGGACGTGGCGGCCTGAGCGTTCCGGCCGCCGTGCCCAGGCAGGCAGGGGGTGGATCGCGACGCCGGGCTACTGGACCGCCTAAGTGGCCTACATGGTTGAGGGTTTACGTTGACGCCTCACGCGAACGGTCCTTATAAAGCCGCGGTTTCCTCTGTCGTAGATCGAGGCCCCCCTTGAGCATTTTCGCGTTGGACCGGGTCGCCGCCCAGTTTCCCGAGGCGGTCGCGGAGCGCTATGTCGACCGCGCTGGCGGAGCCTGGGCCGTCATCCATGCGGAGTGGCTGCCGAAGGTCGCCACGTTCCTGAAGATGGATCCCGAGCTGGACTTCAAGCTGTTCGGCTCCGCGGACGCCGTGGACCGCCTGCACCTGGCGGAGAGTGATCCGCGCTTCGAGGTCGTCTACTTCCTCTATTCGCTCAAGCGGAAGGAGCACGTGCGCCTGAAGGTGCGCGTGACGGAGACGCGCCCGGAGCTGCCCTCCCTCACGCCGCTGTACCGCGGCGCGAACTGGTGGGAGCGGCTGGTGTTCGACTTCTACGGCATCCGCTTCACGGACCACCCGGACCTGCGCCGCATCCTCCTGTACGACGAGTTCCAGGGCCACCCCCTGCGCAAGGACTACGCGCTGCGCGACCGCCAGCCGTTGATCCCCGAGCGCCCCATCAAGGACATCTTCCGCGGCCCCGGCACCAGCGGCGTCGCCTGATCGAGACCTCCCCATGTCCGACAGCCACAACACCGACGCGCAGAAGCCCCACAACCCCGACACCGATGGGTTCGCCCACGAGGAGTCGGAGCTGGAGTCGCATTTCCAGACGAAGAACATGGTCATCAACATGGGCCCCTCCCACCCGGCCACGCACGGCACCGTGCGGCTGAAGGTGGAGCTCGAGGGTGAGACCATCGTCAAGATCGACCCGGAGATCGGCTTCCTCCACCGCGGCTTCCAGAAGAGCTGCGAGAACGTCACCTGGACGCAGTGCCTGCCGTACACGGACCGGCTCAACTACCTGTCCGCGATGATGAACAACTTCGGGTTCCTCAACGCCGTGGAGAAGCTCATCGGCCTGGAGATCCCGGAGCGCGCCCAGTACATCCGCGTCATCGGCAGCGAACTGCACCGGCTCACCGACCACCTGACGTGCGTGGGCGCCACCGGCCTGGAGATGGGCGGCTTCGCGCCGTTCCTCTACGGCATGGAGGCCCGCGAGCTCATCCAGGACCGCGTCACGGAGCTCACCGGCGCGCGCCTCACCACCAGCTTCGGCCGCGTGGGTGGCATGAACCGCGACCTGCCGGAAGGCTGGTCGGAGAAGGTCCGCAAGACGCTGGACCGCACCGAAGAGCTGCTCGTGGAGATGGACGGGCTGCTCACGCGCAACCGCATCTTCGTGGACCGCACCAAGGGCACCGGCATCATCACCGCCGAGGACGCCATCGACTTCGGGTGGACGGGCCCCGCGCTGCGCGCGTGCGGCGTGGACCACGACCTGCGCAAGGTGCAGCCGTACTGGGTCTACGACCGCTTCGACTTCGACGTGGTGGTGGGCGAGCACGGCGACAACTACGACCGCTACCTCGTGCGCCTGGAGGAGATGCGCCAGTCCATCCGCATCATCCGGCAGGCCCTGGACACCATCCCCGCGGGCCCCATCATCGTGGACGACTGGCGCATCGCGCTGCCGCCCAAGCCCGAGGTGTACGGCACCATCGAAGGCGTGATGGCGCACTTCAAGCTGGTGATGGAGGGCATCCAGGTGCCCCCCGGTGAAGTCTACGACGCGACGGAAGCGTCCAACGGCGAGCTGGGCTGGTACCTGGTGAGCGACGGCCGCGGCCGTCCGTACAAGGTCCACGTGCGCGCCCCGGGCTTCCCGGTGCTGGCGGCGCTGCCGCACATCATCCAGGGCAAGATGCTGGCGGACCTCGTTCCCACCTTTGACACCATCAACATGATCGGCGGCGAGGTCGAGCAGTGAGCGACAACGACACGAAGAAGCCCACTGGTGACGCGCAGACGCCCCCCAAGGGCGCGCCCACCGACACGCCCGCGGCCAAGATTGGCCCGGAGCCGTCCAACCCGCCCGCCGGGGCGAAGATGGACAACCCGCCCGCGGCCGCCAGCGGCCCCACCGGCACGCCTCCGCCCAAGCCGGCGGCGCCTCCGGCCGGAGGTCCTCCGCCCAAGCCGCAGCCCAAGAACCCGGGCTTCGTGACGGCGGTCATCGACGGCCGGGAAGTCGTGGTGAAGCCGGGGACGAACATGATCGAGGCGGCCAAGACGGTCGGCTCGGAGATCCCCTACTACTGCTACCACCCGCGCCTCTCCATCGCGGCCAACTGCCGCATCTGCCTCATCGAGGCGTCCAACGCGCCCAAGCTCGTCCCCGCCTGCCAGACGCCCATGGCCGAGGGTCAGGTCATCAAGACCACGACCCCCAAGGTCAAGGAGCAGCAGCGCGCGGTGATGGAGTTCCTGCTGCTGAACCACCCGGTCGACTGCTCCATCTGCGACCAGGCCGGTGAGTGCAAGCTGCAGGACTACTACATGAAGTACGACTACAAGCCCTCGCGCCTGGAGGGCACCAAGGCCCTCAAGCACAAGCGCAAGGTGCTGGGGCCCCGCGTCGTGCTGGACCAGGAGCGCTGCATCATCTGCACGCGCTGCGTCCGCTTCATGAACGAGATCCCGAAGGAGCCGCAGCTGGGCGTCTTCGGCCGTGGCAGCCACGAGCGCATCGACGTGTTCCCGGGCAACGAGCTGGACAGCAACTACTCGCTCAACACCGTGGACGTGTGCCCGGTGGGCGCGCTGCTCTCCCGCGACTTCCGCTTCAAGGCGCGCTCCTGGTTCCTGTCCGCCACGCCGTCCGTCTGCACGGGCTGCTCGCGCGGCTGCAGCATCTCCGCGGACTGGATGTCCCAGGACACCTACCGCTACCGCCCGCGTGAGAACGAGGCCATCAACAAGAGCTGGATGTGCGACCAGGGCCGCCTGTCGTACAAGGACCTGAACGTGGGCCGCGTGCTCGCCGCCCGCGTGGGCCGCGGCCTCCAGGCTCCCGGCACGGTGCAGCCGGTGCTCACGCGCAAGGACGCCGCGCTCGGCGCGGTCAAGGCGCTCAAGCCGCTCGCGGGCTCCAAGCAGCTCGCGGTGCTGGCCTCGCCGCTCGCGTCCAACGAGGACCTGCTCGCGGGCCTGACGTTCGCGAAGACGGTGCTCGGCGTCACCCAGGTGTTCGTGGGCGGCCGGCCGCAGGGCAAGGCCGACCACTACCTGATGACGGCGGACAAGAACCCCAACCGCCAGGGTCTGGCGCTCATCGCCAAGGGCCTGGGGCTGTCGCTCAAGGGCTTCGAGGAGCTCACCCCCGCCATCAACGCGGGCCAGGTGAAGGCGCTCTACGCGGTGGGCACGGAAGTCCCCACGGACGCCGCCGCCTTCGCGGAGGCCGCCGCGAAGCTGGAGGTGTTCGTCGCCCAGGCGCAGAACGAGTCCCCGGTGACGGCGCAGGCCACGGTGCTGCTGCCCGCTTCGGCGCACATCGAGGACGAGGGCACGTTCACGCAAGCGGACGGCATCACCCAGCGCTTCCGCAAGGCGTACCCCTCCAAGGGTGACGCGGTGCCGCACTGGAAGTGGGCCACGGAGCTGACGCGCGAGCTGGGCGGCGAGGCCGCCGCGGCTTCCGCGCGCGACGTGTGGCGGGCGCTGTCGGGCAAGGTGTCCGAGTTCGCCGAGTTCAACTGGGACAAGGCCTCTCCGCCGGACCGGGAGAAGCCGGGCATCAATCCGCTGCCGTCGGGGGCCGACGGCCGTCCGCCGGGCTACCGTGAGTTCGGCGCGCCGCGCGTGAGGGGCATCTGACCATGAGCCGCATCCTGACCATGCTGTTCGCCATGGCCTTCATCGTCTTCGCCATCGCTGGCGGAGTGGCCTCGGCGTATCTGGTGGGCTACCTGGCGGAGGAGTACCTCTTCGAGGGCGCCAGCCGCCTGACGAACATCCTCTTCCTGATGCTCGTCTTCGTGATGATCACCGCGACGCTGCTCACGCTCGCCGAGCGCAAGTGGAGCGCGTTCATGCAGGACCGCGTGGGCCCCAACCGCGCGCGCCTGGCCATCCCCGGCCTGTCCAACCGCTCCCTGGGCGGCATCCCGCACATCATCACCGACGTGCTGAAGATGCTGACCAAGGAGGACTTCGTCCCCGGTACGGCGAACAAGTTCCTGTTCAACCTGGGCCCCATCCTCGCCTTCGCGCCGGTGTTCGCGCTGTTCGCGGTGGTGCCGGCCGGGCCCACGGTGAACGTGTTCGGCAAGACGGTGGACATGGTCGTCGCCACGCCGGACTTCGGCATGCTGTACCTGCTCGCCATCGCGTCGCTCGCCGTGTACGGCACGTCGCTGGCCGGCTGGTCCTCCAACAACAAGTTCGCGCTCCTGGGCGGCGTCCGCGCCTCCGCGCAGATGATCTCCTACGAAGTGGCGCTGGGCCTGTCGCTGGTGGGCCTGTTCCTGGCCTTCTCCTCCGTGCAGCTGCCCGTGCTGGTGGGTGACGTGGGCAACGCGCTCGTGTCCGGCACCGGCCAGGCGAAGTACCTGTGGCGCACCGACGGCGGCTTCGACCTGGGCCTGCCCGCGTGGGGCATCTTCATCCAGCCCCTGGGCTTCATCGCCTTCTTCGTGGCGTCCTTCGCGGAGACCAAGCGCGCCCCGTTCGACGCGCCCGAAGGCGAGTCGGAGATCATCGGCTACTTCGTGGAGTACTCCGGCATGAAGTTCGGCATGTTCATGATCTCCGAGTTCGTGGAGGTCGTGGTGCTGGCCGGCGTGACGGCGTCGCTCTTCTTCGGCGGTCACCACCTGCCCTTCGGCGGCGAGTGGCTGGCGGCGCAGCCCTTCATGCAGGAGCACGGCTGGGTGTACGGCACGCTCCTGGGCACGGTGTTCTGGATCAAGGTCATCCTGCTCATCTGGGTGCAGCTGGTGATCCGCTGGACCTTCCCGCGCTTCCGCTACGATCAGATCCAGAACCTGGGCTGGAAGATTTTGCTGCCCGTGGGCCTGGCCAACGTGTTCATCAGCGGCGCGCTGGTGCTCTGGGATCCGTCCCTGCGGGCGCTGGGCGTGGTGGGCCTCTTGGAGATCGGCTTCGTGCTGGCGCTGACGCTGACGCCGGGTGCCAAGGCGGCCGGCGCGCACGACACGGCGCACGGCCACGGGCACGACGCGCATGGCCACGGACACGATGCGCACGGCCTGCCGGCGCACGCGGACCCCCACTCCCATTCCCCGGCGGGCGCGCACTAGCGCGGTCCGGAAGCGAGACAAGACACCATGGCGTTCAATGCTTCCCAGGATCCGCGCACGGACATCCGCGAGCGGATGTACATCCCGGAGCTGCTGCGCGGTCTGGCCATCACGACCAAGCACTTCTTCCGCAACATGTTCGGCACGCGCGACCCCAACCCCCAGGTGGTGGATCGCACGGGCATGAACCTGATGACCACGGTGGAGTACCCGGAAGAGAAGCCCATCTATCCGGAGGGCTACCGCGGTCTGCACCGGCTGGTTCCGCGCGACGACGGCAAGCCGCGCTGCGTGGCCTGCTACATGTGCGCGACCATCTGCCCGGCGCAGTGCATCTACATCGAGGCGGGTGAGTACGAGACGGCGTCCTCCGACTCCGAGTCGGCGGTCATCGAGAAGTACCCCACCCAGTTCGTCATCGACGAGCTGCGCTGCATCGTGTGCGGCCTGTGCGTGGAGGCGTGCCCGAAGGACGCCATCCGCATGGACACGTACATGCACACGCCCTCCGAGTACAACCGGCAGAACTTCGTCTACGACATCCCGAAGCTGCTCAAGGGTCCGCCGGTGTCGCACCCGTCCGACCCCTGGAACAAGCGCGACAGCTCCTCGGAGCCGCACCACGTCCACAAGGAAGCGCACACGCGCATCGGCGAGGGACACGCGGACCACGGCCACGGCCACGCCAAGCAGCTGGGCGCGGGCCACGGCCACGCCAAGCCGGCCGCCGGGCAGACGGTGGTGACGCAGCAGGGTCCCATCCAGGTGACGAAGTTCCTCAAGTAGTCGTCGTTCCGCACCGCGGGGGGCGGGCTTCACCGCCCCTTCGCACGCAGCCGGCCCGCCTCCTCCCCGTTATCAAGGGAAGGGCGGGCCGAAGCCTTTTCTGGGGGCATGTGGTGATGCTGCAGCTCTTCAATGCGCATGGTGCCGGCCTGGCACGGGGAGCCCCGCCGTGAAGCGCTACCGGATGTCGGTGTGCAAGGGCTCCAGCTGCCGCGAGGGCGGCTCGGACGCGGTGCACGCGGCGGCGCGCGAGGCGCTGGCGGACAAGGGCCTGCAGGCGCGCTGCGAGCTGTACCGGGGCGGCTGCTACGGCTTCTGCCACATGGGGCCCAACGTGGTGGTGCGCGAGGACACGGGCCGCAAGCGCGACCCGCTGTCCCCGGAGGACTACCAGCTCATGGGGTGGCCCGGAGAGGTGTACTACTCCGGGATGACGGCGGAGAAGATGCGCCGCGTGGTGGCCGAGCACATCCAGGACGACGCGCCGGTGCGCGAGCTGTTCGGCCAGCCGGACTCCGGCGACGACGGCTAGCGTGAATCCGTGCTGCGCCGGCCCCAGCGGATGACGCCGTCCCAGTCCGCGGGCGGCGGCGTCTGGATGAGGCGCTGGCAGCGCTGGATGTAGACGCGGGCCACGGTGTCGCCGTGCTCCACGGTGCAGCGGCGGAACAGCTCCTGGGCCACCAGGAAGTCACGCCCGTAGTAGGCGATGAGGGCCTTTTCGTAGAGGGCCATGCCCGCCTGCTTCTCCGGGGAGAACTCGCCCCGGCGGCCCAAGAGCTCGTGCACGCGCACGGGCTGGGGGCGGTCGCGCAGGAGCACGCGCTCCACCTCGCGGAAGACGTAGGCGTCGCTGGCGAGCTGCGCGGTGGTCTGCCCCACCAGCACCTGGGTGCCGTACTCCTTGTTGGCCGCCTCCAGCCGGCCGGCCATGCTCACCGCGTCCCCCATGACGGTGTAGTGGGACTTGAGCTCGCTGCCCATGTCGCCCACCAGCAGGTCGCCCGTGTCGATGCCGGCGCGCACCGACAGCCGGTGGCCGAACTGCTTCTCCCAGAGGGGCTGCTTCTGCGCGAGCGCCGCCTGGAGTTTCAGCGCCGCCTCGCAGGCCAGGTGCGCGTGGCGGTCCGTGCGCACGGGCGCGCCCCAGAAGGCCATCACCGAGTCGCCGATGTACTTGTCCACCTGCCCCACCGTGGCGCGCACCACGGCGGTCATCTCCGTGAGGAAGGTGTTGAGCAGCGGCACCAGCTGCTCCGGGGGCAGCGCCTGCGACAGGCGGGTGAAGCCCTCGATGTCGCAGAGGTACACCGTCATCTGCCGGCGCTCCGGCTTCATCAGGCTCACGTCGCGCGCCACCAGCCGCGCCACCTCCGGGCTGACGTAGCGGCCCAGCGCGCTGTGCACGAACTCGCGCACGTCCTGTTCGGTGCGGAAGGCGTAGAGGGTCGTCACCAGGAACGCGAGCCCGCCGGACCACAGCGGGCCCGCCACGGCGATCCACATCTTGTCGTGGACGAAGACGTACCCCGCCGCGCCCACGTAGCCC
>NZ_RAWE01000172.1 GCF_003611695.1 Corallococcus carmarthensis
CCCGAAGTCCCCTCGCCGTCCGTCACGCGGTCCCCGGAGCTGAAACACCGTCATGCGTTACGCGAACATCCTGTCCACCGGCCGCTACGTCCCCGAGAAGCTCCTCACCAACGCCGACGTGGAGAAGATCCTGGGCGAGAAGGTGGACGAGTGGCTCCAGCAGAACGTGGGCATCAAGCAGCGCCACGTGATGGCGGACAACCAGGCCACCAGCGACCTGGCCGTGGCCGCCGCGAAGGAGGCGCTGGCCCGCGCGAAGGTGGACCCCAAGGAGCTGGACCTGGTGCTCGTCGCCAGTGACACGCCGGACTACCTGAGCCCCGGCACGTCGTCCGTGGTGCAGGCGAAGCTGGGCGCGGTCAACGCGGGCACCTACGACATCAACGCCGCGTGCGCGGGCTGGGTGACGGCGCTGGACGTGGCGTCCAAAACCATCTCCGCGGACGACAGCTACCAGCGCATCCTGGTGGTGGGCGCCTACGGGATGACCCGGTACGTGAACTGGAAGGACAAGAAGACCTGCACGCTGTTCGCGGACGGCGCGGGCGCGGTGGTGCTGGGCGCGTCCGACAAGCCGGGCTTCCTGGGCGCGAAGCTGCTCGCCAACGGCGAGTACCACGACGCGCTGGGCATCTACACCGGCGGCACCAACCGGCCCGCCACGGCGGAGACGCTGGCGCTGACGGACGGCAAGCCGGCGGTGCAGTTCGTGCGCAAGTTCCCCTCCACGTTCAACACCGAGCGCTGGCCCATCCTGCTGGACACGCTGCTCAAGCGCGCGGACCAGACGCTGGATGACGTGAAGCTGTTCGTCTTCACGCAGCTGAACCTGCGCACCATCGAAGCCACCATGAAGGCGCTCAACCAGCCCATGGAGAAGGCGCACTACACGATGGACAAGTGGGGCTACACGGGCTCCGCGTGCATCCCCATGACGCTCGACGACGCGGTGTTGCAGGGCAAGGTGAAGAAGGGCGACCTGGTCGCCTTCTGCGCCAGTGGCGGCGGTCTGGCCATGGCGTCCGCCCTCTACCGCTGGACAGCATAGTCCCCTCCATCCCGTCTCTTCAGACAGGAGTTCTTCGCATGTTCATCGGAGACTGGATGGGGCGGGGCGCCCTCTACTGGCCGGAAGCGGTGGCCGTGGTGGACGTGGCCCGGAAGGACGCGGGCCGGTTCACCTACCGGCAGATGAACGCGCGCGCCAACGCGCTCGCGGGCTGGCTGCGGGACGTCGCGGGCGTGCAGCGCGGGGACCGGGTGGCCATCGTCGCGCACAACGGCGTGGAGTACCTGGACACGCTGTTCGCGTGCGGGAAGCTGGGCGCCATCTTCGTTCCCTTCAACTGGCGGCTGCACGCGGCGGAGCTGACGGAGGGCGTGCGCGCCATCCGCCCGCGCGTGCTGCTGTTCGGGGACGACTTCAAGGACGCGGTGGCCCAGGTGCGCGAGCACGTGGGCGACGGCCTGCGGCTGGTGTCCCTGGAAGCACAGGGCCTGCCGGGCGCGGATCCGTATGAGAAGGCCGTGGCGTACGCGCCCGCGGCTCCCGTCACCAACGACGCGGTCAGCGAGGAGGACATCCTCTGCCTGCTCTTCACCGGCGGCACCACGGGCCGGTCGAAGGGCGCGAAGGTGTCCTACCGCATGGTGGCGTGGAACACGCTCAACACGCTGGTGCATGAGATCCGCCAGGGCGACGTGACGGTGACGCACACGCCGCTGTTCCACACGGGTGGGCTGCTCGTCTATACGCTGCCGCTGCTCACCGTGGGCGGCACCGTGGTGCTGATGCGCCGCTGGGACCCCGACGAGATGCTGGGCCTGGTCGCGAAGGAGAAGGTCACGCTCTTCTTCGCCGTGCCCACGCAGTATCAGCAGCTGATGGACTCGCCGCGCTGGAAGGGGACGGACTTCTCTTCGGTTCGCTTCGTGACCAGCGGCGGAGCGCCGTTGCCGGTGCCGCTGCTCCAGGCGTGGCAGGCGGTGCACCCGGTGCCCTTCAAGCAGGGCTTCGGCATGACGGAGTTCGGCCCGGGCATCTTCAGCATGGGGCCGGAGTTCGCGGTGTCCAAGGCGGGCTCCATTGGCCGGCCCAACTACTTCATCGACGCGAAGCTGGTGGACGACGCCGGCAGCGCGGTGCCGCCGGGTGGGGTGGGGGAGCTGGTGCTGAAGGGGCCCTCCATGTGCTCCGGCTACTTCGAGGACGACGCCGCCACGAAGGAGGCCATCGACGCGGATGGCTGGTTCCACACCGGGGACCTGGCGCGCGTGGACGCGGAGGGCTTCTTCACCATCGCGGGCCGCAAGAAGGACATGTTCATCTCCGGCGGAGAGAACGTGTACCCGCTGGAGCTGGAGTCGGTCCTGTTTGAGCACCCCGCCGTGCAGCAGTGCGCGGTGGTGGGCGTGCCGGACGCGAAGTGGGGCGAGGCGGGCCGGGCCTACGTGGTGCTCAAGCCTGGGGCCGAGGCCTCGGCGGACGCGCTGCTCGAGCACCTCAAGGGCCGGGTGGCACGCTTCAAGGTCCCCAAGCGGGTGGAGCTGGTGAAGTCCCTGCCGGTGTCCCCGGCCGGGAAGATTCTGAAGCGGGAACTGCGCGAGGCGGCCATCGCCGCGGACGCGCGGGCCGCTTCGTGACGCACGGTTTTTCTTCTTTCAAGCAACGCAACCAGGAGCGCGCACATGGCTGATACATCCAGGAAGGTCGAGATCCGGGACATCCCCACGCCGCGGCTGCGGGTGCGCGCACGGCTCGTGGGTGACGAGGGATTTCCCGTCATCTTCGTGCACGGCAACTGTTCCTCGTCCGCGTTCTTCGAGTCGCTGATGAAGACGCTGCCCCAGGGCTTCCGGGGCATCGCGCCGGACATGCGCGGCTATGGCCACACGGAAGAGAAGACCATCGACGCGACGCGCGGCATGCGCGACTTCGCCGACGACCTGCTGGCGCTGATGGACACGCTGTCGCTGAAGCGCGCGGTGTTCGTGGCGCACTCGGCGGGCGCGGGCATGGTGATGCAGCTGTCCATCGACCATCCGGACCGCGTGGCCGGGCTGGTGGTGGAGGCGCCGCTGTCGCCCTTCGGCTTCGGTGGCACGAAGGACGCGGACGGCACGCCGTGCTGGGCGGACTTCGCGGGCTCCGGCGGCGGCACGGCCAACCCGGACTTCGTGCAGCGGCTGAAGACGAAGGACCGCACCACGGAGTCGCAGACGTCGCCGCGCAACGTGATGAACGGCTGCTACGTGAAGCCGCCGTTCCGTCACCCGGACGAGGAGATGCTGCTGGACTCCGTGCTGGACACGCACGTGTCGGACGAGCTGTACCCGGGCAACTTCACCAAGTCCGCGAACTGGCCGGGCGTGGCGCCGGGCACCACGGGCATGAACAACGCGATGGCGCCCGCCTGGTACAACACCTCCTCCTTCGCGGCGCTGAAGAACGGGCCGGACGTGCTGTGGATCCGCGGCGCGGACGACGCCATCGTTTCGGATACGTCACTGTTCGACTTCGGCTTCCTGGGCAAGCTGGGCGCGGTGCCCGGCTGGCCCGGCGATGAGAAGTATCCGCCGCAGCCCATGGTGTCGCAGATGCGCAAGGTCATGGATCGCTACGCGGCCAACGGCGGCCGCTACCGCGAGGTCGTCCTCCAGGACACGGGCCACAGCCCGCACCTGGAGAAGACGAAGGAGTTCCACGACCTGCTCGTGCCGTTCCTGCAGGAGCACACCCGCTAGCCGTTCCTGACGCGCGCTGAGGCACGCGAGGGCCCTTCCGGGAAGACCCTGGGGCCCGTCGTGTGTCCGCGCGCGTCCATTTCCCTGTCGCAGTCTGCTGTCGCCGCACCCGTAACCCCCAACGGAGGTATGCATGCGAAGCACCTGGACGTTGTCGCTCACGGCCGCATTGCTGATGGCTGGTTGTGGGGCAGAACCGCCCGCGGAAGCCCCCCCGGCACAGGAGTCCGTCGCCACGGCCGAGGCCCCGCTGGACGCGGACCTGGCGCCGTACTTCGACGCCATCCCCACCTTCACCGGCAACTACCGGGTGGTGGGCACGTACACGCCGCCCTCGTGGTCCTGGGGACAGATTGAGTTGCTGGAAGGCAAGCAGCGCTTCCGCACGGAGTACTACAACCCGCGCACGCTGAAGCTGCGTGACCAGGACACGTACCAGTCCAGCGACTACCCGCTGAGGACGTACTTCGGTTCGCTGAACCAGCAGCTGGTGAACGCGTTCAACCTCTACTACGCGAACAGCTGTGCCACGACGGCCGGGGCCACCTGTCCCACGCCCGGTCCCACCAAGCCGGAGGCGCGCTTCGTCCTGCTGCACAAGGGGCGGGCCACCGCGGCGCGCACCTGTAACGTCAATCTGACGCCGACGCTGCTGGTGCACGGCGCCATCCAGGACGGGAACGTGTGGATGTTCCCCAACGGCAACAACGGTTCGGGCGGCACGTACGGCAGCGCGGCGCAGCTGACGGGCATGGTGCAGGACCTGGAGTCGAAGGGCCGCTGCGTGTACGCGGTGACGTTCGGCTCGTTCCACGGCGACAACTTCAACCACGCCATCCACGTGGCCAACGCCGTGCAGCGCATCAAGGCGCTGCACCCGGGCGTGGCGCGGGTGGACGTGGTGGCGTGGAGCAAGGGCGTGCTGGCGGTGGACCCCTGGCTGGAGAACGCGGCCACGTGGGGCGGCTTCAGCACGACGCGCTTCTTCGAGCGTCTGGCCAAGGAGCAGGCGTCGCAGGTGCCGGCGTATGACGACTCGGTGCGCGTGTACGTGCCGCTGTCCGGGCCGCACAAGGGCATCGACCTGAACTTCCGCCACCCCATCCACACGCTGACCATCGCGAGCACGGCCTCCAACGCGCCGGTGGGCCGTGGCCCGATGCCGTGGACGTACTTCTCCGCGATGCAGTGCGTGACGTTTGGTTATAGCGTGCCCTGGTTCAACAATCCCTACGCGGAGAGCGTGTGCAAGGATTCCGGCGGCGTGTGGACGGACTACTTCCGCCGCATCTACCTGTCGAACATCACGGGTCTGAGCAGCACGGGCACGCCGGTATACGCGAGCACGCTGCAGACGCTGAACACGAACCAGGGGCTGTCCGCGTCGTCATTCAACTTCGACGACTACAACATGAGCCTCTTCGGTGCCGTGAACCCCAGCGGCAAGTACGTGACGGCGTACCCGGGCCAGCTGCAGGCGGCGTATGACCTGCGCAGCACGTACCCGATTCCGGACCGCAGCGCGTCCGCGTGGGACAACATCGACCCGGACGAGAACCGCTACTTCCCCTGGCTGGACACGAAGCTCATCTACAATCCGTACAACCCGTTCTTCGCCGCGGGCTACATGCAGTCGAGCGACCACCGCGTGTGCCGGACGACGGCGTTCGACCCGGTGGGCTCTCCGTGCTTCGCGTACCACGCGCAAGCCATCTACGACGCCACCGACTTGAACGTGGAGGCGTACGACTCGCTGGGTTACGGCAAGTACCGCATCATGGACGGCCTGGGCATGGCCGCGGCGATGGAGATGGGCGGCAAGTTCATCACGCGCCTGGCGGAGCACGGCGTGGATTCCCGTCTGCCGTCGCTCTACGTGCTGTACGGCACGGCGGGCGGGTCGACCCCGTTCGAGACGGACGGCATGACGTCCACCACGTCCACGCTGCGCAGCGACGGCGTGCTCTTCGAGGCGAGCATCGCGGCGATGACCCAGCTGACCCAGGGCTGGACGGCCACGAAGAAGACCGCGGACGCGAAGCAGGAGGGCATGGCCTACGACCACCTGAGCATGGGCATCACCCCGGCCGTGTGGAACAAGATCTCCGCGCACTTCGTTTCGCGGGATTGATGACGTAGGAACCGCCGGGCATGCCCATCGTCCACGACTGGCTGGCCCGGCGGGCTTCGCTCGCCCCGGAGCGCACGGCGCTCGTTGATTCGCTCCGGGGTGGGCGGCGCATCTCGTGGGCGGAGTGGAATGACTCCGCGCACCGGACCGCGTTGCTGCTTCGCGACCTGGGTGTGGGCCTGGGAGACCGCGTCGCGGTCCTGGCCTACAACGGCGTGGAGACGCTGGACCTCGTGTTCGCGTGCGCCAAGCTGGGCGCCGTGCTCCAGCCTCTCAACTGGCGCCTGGGCGTGGAGGAACTGCACGGCCTGCTCTCCGATGTCGCTCCCCGCGTCGTCTGCTTCGGGCCGGAGTTCCGCCCTCAAGTCGACGCCTTGCGCTCCCGGCTTCTGGCGCACTGGGTCCCCTTCGCGGATCCGCTTCCGGGTGAGCGCTGCTTCGCTTCCCGTGATGACCTGTCCGGAGACCTGCCCTCCGTCGAACTGGAGGCGGATTCGCCGTGGGTGCTCTGCTCCACCGGCGGGAGCACCGGCCTTCCGAAGTCCGCCGTGCTCACGCATGGCTCGCTCACCGCCAATGCCGTGAACACCGTCGTCAGCTGGGGCCTCACCCAGGACGATGTCGCGCTGCTCAACGCGCCCCTGTTCCACACCGGCGGCCTCAACGTCTTCACGCTCCCGCTGGTGTACGTGGGCGGTGCCTCCGTCGTGTGCCGGGCCTTCGATGTGGATCAGTGCTTCGACCTCATCGACTCGGGCTCCGTCAGCCTCGTGTTCGGCGTGCCCACCATGTTCATCGAGATGCAGCGGCATCCGCGCTTCGATGCCGTGGACTTCTCACGCCTCAAGCTGCTCATCAGCGGCGGCGCCCCCTGTCCCGCTCCCGTCTTCGAGCGCTTCTTCTCCCGTGGCATCCCGTTCCGCACCGGCTACGGCCTCACCGAAGCGGGCCCCAACAACTTCTTCCTCCCCGACGCCGCCATGCGCTCGCACGCGGGCTCCGTCGGCGTGCCCCTCTTCCATGTCGAAGCGCGCATCGACGGCGAACAGCGCCCCGGCGACGTGGGCGAACTGCTCCTTCGCGGCCCCCACCTGTGCGCTGGTTACTGGCGCCGCCCGGAGGAGACTGCTCGCACCTTCGTGGAGGGCTGGCTGCGCACCGGTGACCTGGCCTCCCGCGACGCCCAGGGCTTCTTCCGCATCGAGGGCCGCGCCAAGGACCTGATCATCTCTGGCGGCGAGAACATCCACCCCTCCGAAGTGGAGAGCGTCCTCGCCGGCCACCCCGACGTCGCCGAGGTCGCCGTCATCGGCGTGCCCGACCCGAAGTGGGGCGAAGTCCCTCGCGCCCTCATCGTCCCCCGGCCTGGCGCCGCGCCCACCCTGGAGGCGCTGGTGGCCTTCTGCTCGGGCCGGCTGGCCCGGTACAAGCTGCCCCGCACCCTGCGCCTGCTGGACGTCCTGCCTCGCACCTCCGCTGGCAAGGTGGACCGGCGGGGGCTCGCCCGGATGCATGGGGAGCGCTGAATTTCCGTTCCGTTGCGTTCGTCCCCCTGGAAGCCCCTGGGATGTCCCGCTGGACCTCCGTTCGTAATATTTCGTCATGGGCCCGTAGCCCCCTGGAAATGTAGGGGTGGGAGGTTGCATGTCGCGGCCCGGAGGCGGACCGCGGGGTCCGGACTTGACGGAGAGAAGCCCGGGCCCTCTTTCGCCTCCGGTCCGCATCCCTCGCGGAGACCCGACCCCATGGAGAACACCCCACGCCCCACGACCTCCGAGGAAGCCACCATCCAGGTGCTGCTCGTCGAGGACGATGAACGCCTGGCGCGGCTCACCGCCCGCTACCTCCAGGAGCACGGCATCATCGTCACCGTCTCCGCCTCCGGCACCGACGCGCTCCTCCAGACGTCCCGTCACACCTTCGACGTCATCCTCCTGGACCTCATGCTCCCCGGCCGCGACGGCCTGGAGGTCTGCCGCGAGCTCCGGACCCGCACCGACGTGCCCATCATCATGCTCACCGCGCGCGGCGAAGAGGCCGACCGCGTCCTGGGCCTGGAGTCCGGCGCGGACGACTACCTGCCCAAGCCCTACTCGTCGCGCGAGCTGCTCGCCCGCATCCGCGCCCAGGTGCGCCGCGCTCGCGGCAAGGTGGGCCCCACCAGCCACCCCGTGCAGGCGGGCCGGCTGGTGCTGGACCCCCGCAGCTTGAGCGCGTCCCTGGACGGCAAGCCGCTGTCCCTCACCACCTACGAGTTCAGCCTGCTGCGCGTCCTGGCCGAGCGCGCCGGCCGCGTCCTCAGCCGGGAGCAGTTGCTCGACCTGGTGAAGGGCAGCGCGGACGAGGTGTTCGACCGCTCCGTGGACGTGCACATCTTCCGCCTCCGCCAGAAGCTGGAGGTGGACCCCCGCAACCCGCGCCTGCTCAAGACGGTCCGCGGTGCCGGCTACATGCTGGCCACCGAGGCCGAGGCGGAGCCGTGAGGTTCTTTCGCCTCCCCATGGGCCTGCTCCCCCGCATCTACCTGGTGGGGGTCATCCAAATCGTCCTCGTGGGCGTGTCGCTCATGCTCGCGCGCGACCTGCTGCGCAACGAGTCCTGGCGCAACCGCTTCGAAGACGAGCTGTCCTACTTCGTCGACGAGTGGGCCAACCTGCGCGACCAACCCGACGCGCTCCATGCGTCGCTCGACCGCGCCCAGCAGCGCATGGGCATGCGCGTCACCCTGCGCGCCGCGGACGGGACGATGCTCGGCAACACGCGTCCGGACCCCGCGCCCGCGCTCAGCCCCGAGGAGCTCTCCGCCGTCGCCTCGCGCGTCACCCGCAGCGGCCAGCGCGGCCCGATTCCAGGGGTCGGGGGTGGCCCCGGCCGCCTCCTGGTGGTGAGCCCCTACCCGGGCTCCGTCCAGGTCTATGCCTCCGTGTCCCTGCCCCCGCCGCCCCCTCCGCCGGATGGCGACCGGCAGACGGCCATCATCGTGGGGCTCGTGCTGGCGTGTACCGCCATCACCTCCGTCGCCTTCGCGCGCACGCTCGCGGGCCCGCTGGAGAAGCTGGCCAGCGCGGCTCGCGCGTTTGGCGCTGGAAGGCTGGACGTACGCGCGGGCCTGCGCCGCAAGGACGAGCTGGGCCTGGTGTCCGAGGCCTTCGACGAGATGGCCGGCCGCATCACCCAGCTCCTGCGCTCGCAGAAGGAGCTGCTCGCCAACGTGTCCCATGAGCTGCGCACGCCCCTGTCCCGCATCCGCGTGGCGCTGGACCTGGCCGCGGAGGGCGACGCGCAGACGGCGCGCGAGCTCTTGCCCGACATCACCGAGGACTTGTCCGAACTGGAGCGCCTGGTGTCCGACGTGCTCACCACGTCCCGCCTGGAGCTGGTGACTGACGGAGCGAGCGGCGGCGTGCCTCCCCTTCGCCTGGAGCGCGTGGACGCGAACGCGCTGGTGGAGAAGGCTGCTGCCCGCTTCCGCTCCGCCCGGCCGAAGCACCGGCTGGAGGTCCAGGTGGACGGCACGCTGCCGGCGCTGGAGGCCGACCCCGTGCTGCTGCGGCGCGTGTTGGACAACCTGCTCGACAACGCGGGGAAATATTCGGAGGCCGGTACCACCGTGAAGCTGCACGCCCGCGCGGAGGGCGACAGCATCCAGGTGGAGGTCCGGGACCAGGGCATCGGCATCGAGCCGGAGGACCTGGCGCGCGTGGGCACGCCCTTCTTCCGCACCGACCGCAGCCGCGCCCGCACCACCGGCGGCGTGGGGCTGGGGCTGGCATTGGTGCGCCGCATCCTGGAGGCGCACCACGGCCGCCTCACGCTGGAAAGCCAGCCAGGGCAGGGCACCACCGCGCGCGTCGTGCTCCCCGGAGTGGGTGCGGCGGACACACCGGACGGCCGCCTCGCCGCAGGTCATCTTTCGTAATAGAGACGAGATTCACCGCAACATTTCAAAACGTACATAAGGGGCATGAAGGCCTTGAGCGAGATGCCGCGAGAAGCGCCGGCCCTGGCGCCGGTGGAATTGGATGAGGACGAGGGTCGCAAGCGCGGCATGCCGCGGTGGGCCTGGGTCCTGGCAATCCTGGTGGTGGCGGGCGCGGTGGTGTTCTGGCGCGTGCGCGCCGGAAACCAGGCGGACACCGTCACCTACGAGACGACCCCCGCCGAGGCCCGCAAGCTCACGGCCAAGGTGACGGCCACCGGCACCGTGGCGGCGCTGGTGACGGTGCAGGTCGGCAGCCAGGTCTCCGGACGCATCCAGGAGCTGATGGTCGACTACAACTCGCAGGTCAAGAAGGGGCAGGTCATCGCCCGCATCGACCCGCAGCTGGTGCAGGCCGCGCTGGACCGGGCGAAGGCGAACATGACCGCCTCGCGCGCGAACCTCCAGAAGGCGCGCGTCAACGCGGACGTGGCGAAGAAGCAGGCCGTGCGCTCGCGTGAGCTGCGCGCGCAGCAGTTCATCTCCCAGTCGGAGCTGGAGACCGCGGAGTCCGCCGCCGCCAACGGGCAGGCGGAGGTGACGGCCGCGGAGGGCTCGGTGGCCCAGGCGCAGGCCGCGCTCAACGAGGCGGAGGTGAACCTCAAGTACACGACCATCGTGTCGCCCACGGACGGCATCGTCATCTCGCGCAGCGTGGACGTGGGCCAGACGGTGGCCGCGTCCCTCCAGGCGCCCGTGCTCTTCACCATCGCGGAGGACCTGCGCAAGATGCAGGTCAACACCAGCATCGCGGAAGCGGACGTGGGCAAGCTGCAGCCCGGCATGAAGGCCACCTTCACCGTGGACGCCTTCCCGGGGGAGGCCTTCAACGGCGTCATCCGGCAGATCCGCAACGAGGCCATCACCGTGCAGAACGTGGTGACCTACCTGGCCGTCATCGACGTGCCGAACCCGGACCTGAAGCTCAAGCCGGGCATGACGGCGAACGTGACCATCGTCACGCAGCAGAAGGACCAGGCGCTCTCCGTGCCCAACACGGCGCTGCGCTACCGCCCCGCGCCGTCGCCGGACGCGGCCGCGCAGGCCCCGGCACCGCAGGCCCCGGCCGGCATGCGCACTGTCTACGTGCTGCGCCGCCAGCCGGAGCAGAAGCCGCAGCCCGTGGCCGTGAACGTGCGCACCGGCATGACGGACGGCACGTTCACGGAAGTGGTGGAAGGTGAATTGAAGACCGGTGATCGCGTCATCACCGCCGCGAACTCGCCGGCGGGCTCGACGCCTTCCGCGGCTCCGTCGGGCGCGAGCCCCGTGGGTGGCGCGGGCGGTGGCCGGGGCATGGGCGGCGGCTCCCGCCGGGGCCCGTTCTAGGCACCCCCAGTCCAATCACTTTCATCTCAGTTTCACTGCGGGCAGGGGAAGGGACAGAGGCAGACAGATGGACGCGGAAACGAAGCGGGCACCCCCCGTCATCCAGCTCAAGAACGTGGCGAAGGTGTACCGCACCGGCGACGTGGAGGTGCGGGCCCTGCGCGGCGTGGACTTCACGGTGGAGCCGGGCGAGTTCGTCTCCATCATGGGCTCCTCGGGTTCGGGCAAGTCCACGCTGATGAACATCCTGGGCTGCCTGGACCGGCCCACCTCCGGCGAGTACCTGCTCAACGGCCGCGAGGTGGCCCGCCTGGACCGCGACGGCCTGGCCCGCGTGCGCAACCGCACCCTGGGCTTCGTCTTCCAGAGCTTCAACCTGCTGGCGCGCACCACGGCGCTGGAGAACGTGGAGCTGCCCATGCTGTACGCGGGCGTGCCCTCCAAGGAGCGGCGCGTGCGCGCGAAGGAAGCGCTGGAGCGCGTGGGACTGGGGGCCCGCCTGGACCACCACCCGAAGCAGCTCTCTGGCGGTCAGCAGCAGCGCGTGGCCATCGCGCGGGCGCTGGTGGGGCGGCCTCGCGTCATCCTCGCGGACGAGCCCACGGGCAACCTGGACTCGCGCACCACGGTGGAGGTGATGGCGCTGTTCCAGCAGTTGCAGAAGGAAGGCCTGACGCTGGTGCTGGTGACGCACGAGCCGGACGTGGCCGAGTACACCCAGCGCGTGGTGGTGGTGAAGGACGGGCGCATCGTGAACGACAAACGCCAGACGCCGAACGCGGCGGTGGTACCCGCCGAGGAGGTGGGGACATGAACATCCTGGAGACGGTCGTCCTGGCGCTGCGTGCGCTGCTGCGTTCCAAGACGCGCTCGGTGCTCACCGCGCTGGGCATCATCATCGGCGTGGGCGCGGTCATCGCCATGGTGGCCATTGGCGACGGCGCGAAGGCCAGCGTGCAGAAGGTCTTCGACTCCATGGGCACCAACCTGCTCATCATCCTGCCGGGCTCGTCCAAGTCCGGTGGCGCGCGAGGCGGCTTCGGCAGCCAGCCCACCATCACCTGGGACGACCTGGAGGCCGTGCGCACGCAGGTGCCCAGCGTGCGCGGCGCCGCGCCGGAGATGCGCTCCAACGCGCAGGTGTTCAGCGAGGACCAGAACTGGAACACCAGCATCATCGGCACGACGACGGACTACTTCACCGTGCGCAGCTGGACCATGGCGAAGGGCGCGCACTTCACGGACGCGGAGAACGAGGCGGGCGCGAAGGTGGCGGTGCTGGGCCAGACGGTGGTGGACAACCTCTACGGCAAGGGCTTCAACCCCGTGGGGCAGGTCATCCGCATCAACAAGACGCCCTTCACCGTGATGGGGGTGACGGCGCCCAAGGGCCAGTCTCCGGTGGGCCAGGACTTCGACAACACGGTGTTCGTCCCGGCCACCACGTTCCGCCGCCAGGTGCAGTCGCAGAGCCTGGGCGCGTACATCACCGGCGCGGTGTTCGTGCAGGCGGCCAGCGCGGACCTCACGGCCAAGGCCCAGACGGACGTGACGAACCTGCTGCGCGAGCGCCACCGCCTGGGCGAGGACGACGCGAATGACTTCGACGTGCGCAACCTGGCGGAGGTGGCGAGCGGTCAGCAGCAGAGCACGGAGACGTTGAGCCTGCTGCTCGCGGCCATCGCGGCGGTGTCGCTGGTGGTGGGCGGCATCGGCATCATGAACATCATGCTGGTGAGCGTCACCGAGCGGACGCGCGAGATTGGCGTGCGCGTGGCGGTGGGCGCCCGGCCGCGCGACATCCTGGCGCAGTTCCTCATCGAGGCGCTGACGCTGGCGGTGTTGGGCGGAATCATCGGCGCGGCCGTGGGCCTGGGCGTGGCGAAGCTGCTCGCCGCGCAGTTCGGCTGGCCCATGCTGGTCCGCCCGGACGTCGCGTTGCTGGCCATCGGGTTCAGCGGCCTGGTCGGGGTCGTCTTCGGTCTGTATCCGGCGCGCAAGGCGAGCCTGTTGGATCCCATCGATGCACTGAGGTACGAGTGATGCGCGCGCTTCCGTTGACGCTTTCGTTGTGCGTCCTGCCCGTGGTCGCGGGGGCCCAGACGGCCCCGCAGTCCGCGGCCCCGCAGGCGCAGCAGGCTCCGGCGGCCCCGCCGCAGGCCCCTGCGACAACGCCCCAGGACCCGTCGAAGCCCGTGACGCCTCCCGCCGTGCAGCAGTCCCTGTCCGCGTCTGCCGTCTCCGAGGGACGCGTCATCACCCTGGCGGAGGCGGAGACCGCGGCGCGCGAGCATCAGCCGTCGCTGCGCTCGGCCCAGGCGAGCACCGACGCGGCGTACGCCCGGGTGGATCAGGCCTTCTCCAGCTTCCTGCCGCAGGTGAGCGCCAGCGCCAGCTACACCCTGGGCACCAGCAACCGGGCCGTCATCCAGAACGTGCCGGGCAGCGACACCGGCGTGGTGTCCAACTCCACGCGGCGCTTCAGCGGCGGCCTCGCCGCCAACCAGCTCATCTACGACTTCGGCCGGACGTCCGGGCGCTACAACGCGTCGAAGGAGAACGCGGGCGCGCAGGAGGACTCGCAGCAGCAGGTGCTCCAGGACGCGCTGCGCGACGTGCGCTCCGCGTACTTCAACGTCCTCACGCAGAAGGCCCTGCTGGGCGTGGCGCGTGAGACGCTCCAGAGCGAGGAGGCGCGGCTCAACCAGGTGAACGCGTCCGTGCAGGTGGGCTCGCGGCCGGAGATCGACCTGCTCCAGCAGCGCACCGCGAAGGCCAACGCGCAGGTGGCGCTCATCCGCGCGCAGAACACCTACGCCACCGCGAAGGCGCAGCTCAACCAGACCATGGGCGTGGAGACGTCCACCGACTACACCGTGCAGGACGTGACGGTGGCGGCCATCGCGGGTGAGGACGAGGTGCTGGACGCGCTGGTGAAGCGCGCGCTGGAGGCCCGCCCCGACGTCGCCGCGCGCGAGCGGCAGATTGCCGCGCAGGAGTCGCAGGTGAAGGTGACGAAGGGGGGCCACTGGCCCAGCCTGAGCGCCACGGGCAGCCTGTCCGACGTGGGCGAGAACCCGTTCAACGGCGCCACGCTGAGCGCGCAGGGCGGCGTGCAGCTGAGCTGGGCGCTCTTCCAGGGCGGGCTCGTCAACGCGCAGACGCGCGAGGCCAACGCCAACCTGCGCGACCTCCAGGCGCAGAAGGACGCGCTCCGGCAGCAGGTGCGGCTCCAGGTGGAGCAGGCCCGGCTCAATGTGGTGGCCACGCGCGAGGCGCTCACCGCCGCGGACGAGGCCCAGGTGAACGCCCGCGAACGGCTGCGCCTGGCCGAAGGGCGCTACCGCGCGGGCGTGGGCAACATCATCGAGGTCAGCGACGCGCAGGTGGCCTTCACCAACGCCGCCGCCCAGCAGGTGCAGGCGACGTACGACCTGGCCACCTCCCGCGCGGAGCTGGCGCGCGCCCTGGGCACGGTGGAGCTGAGCACCGTGGCCTCGCGGTAGGGGGCTACAGCGTCACCAGGAAGCGGGTGGCGGCGCCCACCGCGTCGTGGTCCAGCACGTCCACCCGGGCGTGCACCGCGCCCGCGTCCTGGAACGCGAACGTGAGCAGCCCCTGGGCGAAGCGCGGCGGCTCCGCGGACAGCCACGCGTGGCCCATGAACTCCGCGCGCGGACGGATGACCAGCTCCCACGCCTCTCCCCCCGGACGCGGCACCACCGTGGCGTCCAGGAAGGTGTGCCCCCACTGGACGTTGTGGGCCATGCGCTGGAGCATGCGCTCCGCCCCCACCACGCGCGCGAAGCCGTGCAGGGACGCCCCCATGCGGGACGCCTTCACGCTCTCGCCGTAGCGTTCACCCAGCAGGTACAGCGCCCGCGCCTCCCCCAGCCCCGGGTTCAGCAGGCGCGCCATCCTTTCGATGAGGCGCGGCCACACCTGCGCCGGATACGCGGGTTTGCCTCGCGCTTCGTCCGCCAGCCCCAGGAACCGCAGCGTTTCGCGAAAGCCGGGCGTGCTTGCGTCCACACACGTGAGCATCGCTTCCACTGCCTGTCCCAGCACGAGCGGCACCAGCGTGTCTTCGGGGGTCCTCATCACATCCATCCCCCGGCGATAACGCCCGGCTCCATTTCCACGCATCACGTCTCCGTGAAGACATGTTTCGGCCGCGCTTGGACGGGGATGCGCGCGTGCGCATTTCAGCCGTTCATCCGCTGGAACCCCACGGTCATCGTTCGTTCATGTGAAGGCTCTATTCCCAAGGCTCCCCGTCGTCACCGGAGCGGACCATGGACGCGAACCGCTGGGCCCACCGAGGCGTGCTGCTGCTCCTGGTGCTGGTGGGCGGCCTGTGCGGCGGTTGCCCTGAACCCCCGCTGTCCGATGTGCCGGACGCGCGCTTCAGCACCCCCGTCTTCGAAGCCCACGTGGCGCCGGATGGCGGCTGCGACGTCAACGGTGACGGCCACGGCGAGGCGCTCACCGTGGACGCGCCGACGCCGGTGACGGTGCGCTGCCTGGGGGACTGGGACGGTGACGGCTACGCGGACGTGGCCGTGCTGCCGCGCGACGACACGCGCGCCGTGTATCTCTTCCGCGGCGGCCCCACGCGCTCCGGAGACCTGTCGCTGGACTCGCCCGACGCCGTGTATCTGGACGGCACTGAAAACATGAGCCAACCCTGAAGGGTGGCAGTGGCGGCAGGACGCTCGAACACCGTAGGAAACGGCGGCTCCAACGTCATGGGTCACCTCCGGACAAGCCAGGAAATGCACGGGGACGCGCGCCGCAGAGGCCATTTCCAGAGGGCGCTCCGTCTCAGAAGAGGCATGGGTGTCGGGGTTGCCCGGACTCCGAAAGTCCACCTCCCGCGCAGCGACCCTATGGGTGAACAATGGGAGGCTGACCCGGCAAGTTCTGTCTGTCTGCCTCTATACGTCCTATGCCGTCGGCCAAACGTTTCGGGTCGGCAAGCAAAGGCATGGACAAGAAACTCGCAACCACCATCGGCGCATCCGCACGGGTCGCCCGGGGCCGCATGGAGCTTACGCAGGCCGACGTGGCCGAGCGAATCGACGTGGCCACGGAAGTGTACGGCCGCCTGGAGCGCGGCGGCATGCTCCCCAGCGTCCAGACCCTGCTGAAGCTGTGCCACGAGCTGCACGTCTCCGCGGACGAGCTGCTGGGACTCGCTGCGCAGGGTGCGCCGCCGTCGCGCGCCAGCGAAGCCCCTCCGCCCACGCCGGAGCGCCCGGAAGTGCGCCGGCTGCTGCGCAGCGTGCGCCAGCTGGACCCCGCCCAGGTGAAGCTGCTGGGCCTGGTGGCCAACGCGCTGACGCGCCGGTAGCCACCCACCCCACTCCCGTCTGGGAGACCGGGACCGCGCACGAACCCCCTCTAGAGGTTCGACAGGACGCGATCCAGGTCGGCGGGCCGCACCGGCTTGGTGAGGTGCACGTCGAACCCGGCCTTCAGGGCCCGCTGGTAGGCCTCCGGGTCGCCGTAGCCGCTGAGCGCCACCAGCCGCAGCTGCTGCCCCACGCGCGCGCGCAACGTCCGCGCCACCTGGAAGCCGTCCATCCCCGGCAGGCCAATGTCCACCAGCGCCAGCTCCGGCGCGTGCTCCAGGGCCAGCGCCACGCCTTGCACGCCGTCCTGCGCCACGGCCACCTGGTGGCCCCACAGCTCCAGCAGGTCGCGCATGGACTGTCGCGCGTCCGAGTTGTCCTCCACCAGGAGGATGCGCCGCGCGCGCCGGGCGTCCAGCAGGTTCGTCCCGGCGGTCCGGGGGACGCGGTCCTGGGGCAGCAGCGGCAGCTTCACCGTGAACTCGCTGCCCTGGCCCAGCCCGCCGCTGATGGCTTCCACGGTGCCGCCGTGCATCCGCACCAGCGTGCGCACCAGGGTGAGGCCAATGCCCAGGCCCCCGCGTGAGCGCTCCAGGGACGTGTCCGCCTGGGCGAACAGTTCGAACATGGCGGGCAGCTTCTCCGGCGGGATGCCGATGCCGGTGTCCTTCACCCGCAGCACCGCCTGCGCGTTGCCGTCCACGCCCTCCTGGAACAGGTCCACGGTGACGGTGCCCTGGTCCGTGTACTTGGCCGCGTTGTCCACCAGGTTGGTGAAGATCTGCTCCAGCCGCGTGGCGTCGCCCTCCAGCCACAGCGGCGTGCGCGGCAGGTGGACCTCCAGGTTCAGGCCGCGGGCCTCCACGCGGGGGCGCAGGATGGCCAGCAGCTGCTGGAAGCTCTCCGTCAGGTTCACCGGCTCCGTGCGCAGCTCCACCTTGCCCCGGGTGATGCGGCTGACGTCCAGCAGGTCGTCCACCAGCCGCGCCAGGTGGTGCGTCTGGCGCTGGATGATGCCGTGCATCCGCGCTTCCTTGGTGTCCGTGGGGGGCGCCTTGCGCTCCAGGATGCCAATGGCCGTCATGATGGCGGCCAGCGGGTTGCGCAGCTCGTGGGCCAGCATGGCCAGGAACTCGTCCTTGCGCCGGTCCATCTCGATGAGCTGATCCGTGCGCAGCCGGGCCTGCTGCTCCGCGTGGCGCAGGCGCAACAGCGAGCGCACCGTGGCGATGAGCTCCGAAGGTTCGTAGGGCTGGGTGAGGTACGCGTCCGCGCCGCCCTCCAGGCCCTGCACCTTCTTGTCCGGCGTGACGAACGTCGCGGACGTGTGCATCACCGCGATGGCGGCCGTGGCCGCGTTGGCCCTCAGGCGCGCGCAGACCTCATAGCCGCTGATGTCCGGCAGCTTCACGTCCAGGACGATGACGTCCGGGCGGTGCTCCTCCGCCATGAGGAGCGCCGCCATGCCGGTGGCCGCCTCCAGCACGTGGTAGCCGGACATCTCCAGGATGCGGTTGACCAGGTAGCGGTTGGCCTCGTCGTCGTTGACGTTGAGGACCGTGGCCAGGCGCTGTTCCTCAGCCACGGGGGTTCACCTCGCGCAGGTCCCGGTTCCCCAGGCCCGCCTTGGACAGCGCGTCGCGGATGCGGGTGATGGCCACCTCCCGGCTGAGCGTGTGCTTGGCCAGGATGGCGGACGTTTCGCGCGACAGCCGGGCCCGCTCCGACTCCTGCAGCTGGTGGGAGGTGTGCAGGATGATGGGGATGTCGCGCGTGCGCGGATCCGCCTTCAGTTCGTCCAGCACGTCGAAGGCGGTGATGTCCGGCAGCACGAAGTCCAGGAAGATGAGGTGCGGGGCGTTCTCGCGGGCCAGTCTCACGCCCTCGCGGCCGTTGGAGGCCTCCATCAGCTGGAAGGGGGTGTCCTTGAGCAGCTGCTTGAGCAGGTAGCGGTGCACGTCGTCGTCGTCGATGATGAGCAGCCGCTCCACCGGCCCGGTGCGGGCCAGCGACGCCAGCTTCTTCTGCAGGCGCACCTCGTCCACGGGCTTGAGCCAGAACTCATCCGCGCCCAGGGCGCGCGCCTTCTGCTCGCGGTCCGTCACGGTGACGACGAGGATGGGGATGTCGCGCGTCTGCTCGCCGTTCTTCATCTCCGCGAGGAAGCTCCAGCTCGTCTCGCCCTCCAGCATCACGTCCAGCACCATGGCGGCGGGGCGCACGCGCTGCATCACCCTGCGCGCGTCCTCCACGGTGCGCACGGGCAGCACCTGGAAGCCGGAGCGCGCCAGGTACTTCTCGTAGAGGAACAGCGTCTGGCGGTCGTCCTCCAGCACCAGCACCGGCGCGCGCGAGGGGTCGAGGCTCTCGCTGCGCTGGGTGAGCCCCGTCATCTCCGAGACCTCCGGGTGGACGCGCGGCAGGGTGATGATGAAGGTGGCGCCTTCGCCCAGCGTGCTTCGCACGGTGAGCATGCCGCCCAGCACCTCTGTCAGCTTGCGCGCCAGCGGCAGGCCCAGGCCGGTGCCCTTCACGCGCCGCTGCAGGTGGCTGTCCACCTGGATGAACTCCTCGAAGACGCGCTCGTGGTTCTCCGGCGCGATGCCGATGCCCGTGTCCTTCACGGTGAACACCACCGTGTCGCGCGGGCCCGGGGCCGCGGACACCGTGACGGAGCCGGACTCGGTGAACTTCACCGCGTTGGAGACCAGGTTGCGCACCACCTGGCTGAGCTTGGCTTCGTCCGTCTCCAGCTCCAGCGGCTCCGGCGGCTCCTCGAAGTCGAGCGTCACCTTCGAGTCCGGCGCCAGCAGGGGCCGCGTCATGCCGCGCAGCGCGCTCATGAAGTCGGACACGACGAAGCGGCTGTGGCGCAGCGTCGTCTTGCCGGACTCCACCTTGGACAGGTCCAGCAGGTCGTTGACCAGCTCGAAGAGGGCCTCCGCCGAGCCGCGGATGAACTGGACCTGCTTCTCCTGCTCCGGCGCGAGGCTGCCGTTGAGCGGGTTGAGCAGCACCTTGGACAACCCGAGGATGGAGTGCAGCGGCGTGCGGAACTCGTGGCTCACGTTGGCCACCACGCGGCTCTTGATCTCCGACGCGCGCTGGAGGCTCTCCGCCTTCTCGTCCAGGGCGGCGTGCAGGCTGCGCACGCCGCGGTTGGATTCCTCCAGCTCGCGGTTGAGGCGCGTCAGCTCCTCCGCGCGGAGCTTGAGCTCGTGCTGCTGGCGCTCTGTCTCGCGGTGGAGCGCGGACAGCTCGCCCAGCGTGGTGCTCACCTGGGTGAGCGCGGCGCCGTAGTCCTCCGGCACCAGGCTGCCCACCATGGCGATGCCGCCGTCGTGCGGCCGGGCGCGGAATGCGAACGTCATGGGCTTGTGGCCGTGCTGGTGGAGGATGAGCTCCCAGCCGTCCACGGCCTCGTCGCGCGCCTGCACGAGCAGCTTCTCCACCTTGTTCTCGCTGCCGTGGCTGGCCAGGCTCTTCAGCGTCTGCCCGGGCTTGACGCCCAGGATGCGCGCGGCTCGCTCGTCGCGCCAGACCACCGTGCCTTGCGCATCGCAGGCCAACGCCAGCTCGCGGCTGAGGGATTCGAAGATCCCGGAGGCGCGGTCATCCTCTTGCATCATGAGTGCGTCTCCTCCCATGAAACGGGCGCCCGCGCGAGCAGTGACAGCGCTTCGGGATGTTCGTCCGTCAGGGCCGCCTTCAACGCGTCCAGGGTTTGGAGAAGGGTCAAGGGAGCCAGCCCCCGCTGGGGCCAGAATCCCGCGTACCACTGGAGGTGCGCGTCCCACAGGTCCGCGCGGTCCAAGGCCAGTGCATCCGAGAGATAGGACAGCTGGAGGCGCACCTCTTGTTCCAGGCGGGGGCGACTTCCAGGTGGCAGGGGGCTCTCCGTCCGCCGGACGACCGCGCTGATGATGGCGGCGGAGTCCTCCTCCAGGGTGTGTGCGGGGCCTTCCTTGTAGCGCAGCGCCTCACGCGCGGCCTGGACGTAGGTGTGGGGCAGCGAGTCCGGGCCGAAGCCTTCCGCCTGGAGGGCGCGGGCGAGTCCCTCGAAGTGCTGATCCAGGTGCAGCGAGCACATGCCGCGCGTGACGAGCAGGGTGCGCAGCCAGCGCGCGTAGTCCTCCAGGATTGCGGGGCGGGTCGCATCCAGCGCCTGCACGAGGTAGCGCACGTGGAAGACGGCGTCCTCGTCACCGAAGCGGCGGGCGCGTGGGAGGCCGTAGCGCGCGGCCCAGAACGGATCCTCGTACAAAGCCTGAACGGAGTTGGAAGCGAGGAACGCGGTCCGGGCTTCCACCTGGAGGCTCACGTGCGGCATGGCGTCAGACTCCCAGGGTGCGGCAGGCGGAGGCGACGAGCTCACGGACGCTCTTGCCGAAGAAGGAGACGGCCAACTCGTCCTCGAGGATGGGCCCCCAGTCGAAGGCGAGCCCGCCCACGGCGATGGGGAGGGAGGGGGAGACCGCACGCACCTTGCGCACGGCCTCGCGGACCTGGGGCATGTGGAAGGGCATGGAGACGGAGAGGGCCACGAGGTTGGGCGGCGACTCGCGCACCATGCGGGCCAGGTGGTCGGCGGGCACGTTGGCGCCGAGGAAGCGCACGTCGAAGCCGGCCATCTCCAGGAAGTCGCTGGCCATGCGCGCGCCCACTTCGTGCAGTTCGCCCTCCACGCACGCCATCAGCACGACCTTGCCGTTGGACGGGTCGCGGGGCAGGTGGCGGTACAGGTGGGCCAGGACGTACTGGGAGATGGCGGTGGCCAGGTGTTCCTGGGCCACGGAGATGTGGTTCTCCTGCCAGAGCCGGCCAATCTCGTACTGGGCCGCCTGGATGACCTCCAGGTGCAGCACCTGGAGGGGCACACCGCACAGCAGGCCCTCATCCACGAGCAGGCGCAGGGCCTCCTGGCGGTTTCCAGAAAGCTGCGCGGCGAGGTACCGCTCCCGCAGCGCGTCGATGGCAGGGGTCGTATGGATCACGGGAGCCGGGCGGGTGTCGGACGGGGCAGGGTAGGGGGCTTCCTGCTTCCGTTAAACCCCGGGGCCTCCGCCCGCTTCCGTAAGTGAACAGTCACCAGCCTTGTAGATGGAGCGGCTGCTTTTCTGCTTGCAGACCGAGCGGACTCGGGGCTGGGCGCGAGGATGCCGGGATATTCCCGGCCCGGGGTGGCCCTCCGCATGGCGACGGAGTCCTGCGCATGGCTCTACGCCACATCCAACGGACGATATGAGATGCGCGGTAGGAAGGCCGCATGCGAGGGCGGATCATGTCGCTGAGGACGGTCGCGTTGGTGTTGGGACTGCTGGGCTGTGCCCGGAGGCCCGAGCCTCTTTCGGCGCCCGTCCTGGAGGACCGGACCGTCCGTTTCCCGGTCTCCGCCGACGCGGGCGTCATCCAGGAGGGTGCGCCCGTCGTGCTGGATGGCGAGACCCTGCGCGCGTTGATGATCGTCTCTCGCGACCTGTTCCCATTGGGGAGCGCGGCGACGTCCTGTGACAGCCGGCCGGAGTCCTACACGTACCGGGTGCTCCGGCAGGACGGCCTCCTCTTCGTCTACGTGGAGGAGAACCCCTCCGCGTGTGGACGGCGGTTCCCGGCGCTCGACTCCGGCGCGAAGTACGCCCTTCGCCCGGACGGGCGCATCCTCCGGCGCGTCGTCGACGGCGTGGACGCGGATGACGACTGGCGAGGCGTGATTCTACCGGACGGCGGAGTCCACACCCTCCTCGTGCCCCCGAGCCAGGGGCTGATGCCGGCGGAGGGTGAGGACGCGGGACGGTGAAGGTCATGGGTGGGCGGGTGTGCTCCGCTTGCCCCGGATGGAGCCGGCGGGCGGACGTGCGGGTTTTCCTTTCCCGGCCCGGGGTGGCCGGGAAAGGAAAACC
>NZ_RAWE01000173.1 GCF_003611695.1 Corallococcus carmarthensis
CGCCGCGGAGGTGGACTACCGGGATCCGCGCCAGCTTCCGCCGCTCTACGACTTCGTCCACATCAACGGCGTGGCGCGCGCGCCCGAAGGGCTGCTGCTGTCCTTTGGCTTCGTGGCGTCGGGAGCGACGCGCAGGTTCCAGAGCCTGCTGGGCTTGCCTGGAAGGATCCTCAAGGGCGTGGGCCTGGACACGCCGCTGGCGCGGCCCTCGCGCATGTTCGCGATGCGCTTCCTGGGGGCCCGCTATTCGTCCTCCACGTGGCTGGGGGTGCTGCTACCGGAGAACGGGCCCGCGCGCATCGTGGCGCGCCAGGACGGCGTGAAGATCCCCAACCACAACCTGAACTGGGACGAGGATGCGCTCGTCTTCAACGACACGCACTCCTCCCAGCTCGTGCGCCAGGCGGTGGATGGGAGCGGGCGGCGCCAGGTCCGGGTGCCCGGCAAGCCGGCCTTCGCGCGCGGACTGGCGCCGCTGGGAGGTCAGCGCTTCATCGTGGGCAGCCAATGTCCCGCGGCGCTCCACGAGGTGGACCTCCACGCAGGGCGAAGCGAATTGCTCTGCGAGCTGAGTGACAACCTCCACGAATGCGTCTACGCCATCCATGCGGTGCCGGACACGTTCGGAGAGCCTCCCGAGCAGCTCTGGTCCTCCGCCGCGCCACCGCTGGCCGTCGCGGTGGATGCGGGTCCCCGGGCCGTTGCGATGGGGAACTGACTCACGGCGCCCGGAAGGAGCTTGGAATGTCATACATGCTGGTGGTGAAGCAGGTGGGGAACAGCAAGGCGTTCACGGAGGAGGAGAAGCGCGTGTCGGCGGACCGGATGGAGCGGATGCTGCGCTTCGGGGCGGGGCTCCAGGCACGAGGCATCTTCCTGGCGGGGGACTCGCTGCGTTCGGACGCGGAGGGCATCCGGGTGGAGCGGCGCGACGGGAAGCTCAGCTTCAGCGACGGGCCGTTCACCGAGTCCAAGGAGATCATCGGCGGCTTCTTCCTCGTGGACGTGAAGACGCGGGAGGAGGCGCTGGAGCTGGCCACGCAGTGCCCCGCCGCGGAGTGGTCCACCGTCGAGGTCCGCCAGTGCGGCCCCTGTTACGATGAGTAGGCTGCGGACCTTCGTCGAGCGGGGGAGCGGCGATCGACACCTCGCCGCGGCTCATTGCACATTGCCGCGCCACCCTGCGTGATGGGGATTGGCGGGTCGCGGACATGCGCATCTTGGCCCTCTCGCGACAGTTCCAAGCAGCCTCGCGCCGGAGGAATACACGCGCCGGATCGCGGACAACGGATTCTCGGTAGTCGAGCGGATCTTCGACAATCCGGACTGCGCCAGTCATTGCGTGTGGCTGGCGCAGCGGACGCACTGAGGCGTTTGCCGGCGCGAACATCGTCCCACCTGCCTCCAGGGTGTGCTGAGCTGCCTGATTCGCTGGTGGCCCGGCTTTGGAGGTGCCTGTGCGTTGGGTCGGAGTCATCGCGTTGTTGCTGTTCGCGGAAGGGTGTACGACCACTCGCGTCGTCCATATCGACGTGGGGAACGGCAGGCAGGTGGTCCACGAATCGGTCGATGTCGAGCCCGTTGAGGTGAACGAGTCGGAGTTCAAGTCAGCCCTCACGCAGCTCATCCTCGACCTCCGCATGGATGTCGCCTTCCGTGAGATCGATGCGGCGGAACAACGTGGATGGGCTCGGTCCATGACGCTGCTTGCCTCCTCGAAGGGCATCGCGGATCCGGAAGCGGAGGGCACCCCGGAGTCGCTGTACGCGCGCATCTGCCCCGACCCCAATGACTGCCTGACCCTGGTGGGCGGTACCGGGCTGACATTCTCGCGCAAGGACCGGACGCTCATGGCGTTGTCCTTCGCGCTCGATACCGTGTGGGGGGCTGTGGAGGGAGAACTCGGCAAGATGCTCAACCCGGCCGCGCTCAAGGCCATGGTGACCTCTGCGGCGCTGAGCGTTCTTCTCACGATGACCTTGCCCGAGCCCGTCACCAAGGTCATCGCGGTGGCGTTGACTGCCGCGATGGTTGCGTACCTCGGTGTGGTACCGGTCTGGGAGATGGGGCGCGGCTTCGTGAGGCTGTGGGGCGATGCCGAGAGGGCCATGAGCGTCATCGAGCTACAGGATATCGGTCACCGCTTCGGGAAGGTGCTCGGCACGAACGGCACGCGTGTCCTGGTGCTGCTGGTCACGGCAGCGCTTGGTGGAAGGAGCGCGATGGCGGCCCAGGGCCCCAAGCTCCCGGGCTTCTCCCAGGCCGCGCTTCGAGGACAGGCAGAGGCGGGATTCCAACTTACGGCAGCTCTGAATGGCGGCGTGTCGTCAATCGCGATGCCCGCCGCTGGAGTGCTGAACGTGGCGCTGGCTCCGGGGGCTACCGCTGCCGTGGCGATGTCCTCGAACGGCACTCCGGGCGATGCGGAGGGGCCAGTCCATCACATCTGCACCAACAAGAATGCCATCTCCGCCTTGAACGGGGGGCCTTGGACGCCTCAGTGCGAGAGGATTTTCAAGAAGGCCGGGATGACGCTCGAAGACGCTGCCAACAAGGTTCGGCTCAAAGGGCACGAGGGACCTCACCCTGAGCTCTATCACCGCGCGGTGATTCGGCGCCTTGACCGTTCTGTTGTGCGATGCCGGACGACGGAGACCTGCCGGGCCAGTTTGATGGAGGAACTTGCGAAGATAGCCAACGAGCTGTTGACGCCAGGCTCTCCGCTGCGGAGTTTCATTGTGAAGGTGGAGGGATAAGGTGGAGCGTCATTTTTACTCGGTGGATCTTGCTGATGTTCCGCACTGGCTCCTTGAGACGCCGACACGGGATTCGGGTGAGGCGTTTGATGAACCCTGGCTGTTCACGGACGGTCGCGTCCTTCCAGCCCCTGGACCCATCAGCGCCCAGATTTCGCATCCTGGTGAGAAGCGCACGTTCGTGTTCGCGGGGGTAGAGGAAACGCCCATCGGCAGCGAAGCAGTCGCGAACGTCTTCCGGACGCTCGCGCTCAACGACGTGCAGCTCTTTCCCGTGTCGATAGCTGGGGAGCCCGAACAGTACTTCGTCGTCAATGCAACCAAGGTGGTGGATTGCATCGACGAAGAACGATGTCTGGAAGTCCAGCACTTCCCCCAGGGCTCCTTCCCCGAATACGCAGGCGAGTACCGCTGGATCTATGGACTCCGAATCGACCCATCGAAGACCGAGGGCGCGCATGTCTTTCGGCTGAAGAAGTTCAAGACCGCGTTCATCGTGTCGGAGGACATCAAGAACGCACTCGAACGGGTTGGGAACCTGGGGCTGTCGTTCGAGCGCGTGACCGGGGCACCCGAGCCTCAAGGATTGCCGATGTAGACCGCTTCATCCATGCGCCTCACCCATAGGAGGGATGGCCTGGATTCGCCCGGTGGGGTGTGATGCTCGCACTCAAAGCATGCCTGCCGCATGCCCATCTCTCGGAATGAGGCGAGCGTCATGAAGGTCCTGATTGGAGATACCGTCGTCCTCAAGCAGCAGACGGGCAACCCCATCGGGATCGTGACCCGGCGCAACGGCAACACGCTCACGGTCCGGCTGCCACTGCAGGACAACACGCTGGAGCGCGTGTCCCGGTCCGACGTGGAGCCACTGGCACTGGGGATGGCGGATGCGCGCAGGCGCCAGGCGAAGTTCAGCAACTCACTGAGTCTGGCTGGCCAGTCGTCGCTCGCGGAACTGGTCAAGGCGTTTGGCTACGCGTCGGACGTCAAGATGCAGCGCTCATCGCTGGGCAACGTCGTGCGCCAGTTGGAGCGGGCAGGCCTGGAGGTCAAACCCACGACGGGCAACTGGGACCGGTACGCACCGTTTGTCCTGGGGCTGAGGGATGCCCTGATTGATCCCTCGGACATCGAAGAGGACGAGGCAGATGACGCGGCCGAGCCGGAACCAGGGCTGCCCTCATCCTTCGCGCTTCCCCAACCGTTCTGGCCCAGCGCGCTGGGCCTGTCGCAGGATCGGGAAGTCGCGTTCCTTCGCGCCCTGACTGCTCCCGAGCCCATCCTCGCGCTCCTCTACCTGCCCGACAGTCGCAGCGCTAAGGACTGGCTCCAGGCCACCTGGGAAGCAGTGATGGGATGGGCGTATCGCGCAGCCCAGCGCTTCATCCGCACTGGCAGCGGTGAGCCCCAGGCGCCTGACGTGGTCCGGGGTCCTCCAACGCTGTTGCACGGCTATCTCAGGCCGTCCGTGCTGGCGTCGGATGGACCCCGGCTTCAAGACAAATCGCGCACGCTCAACCTCGTCGCGCTCCGGCGCGATGCGGACGCCCCTGTGGATCTCCAACGCCTGCTTTCCGCCTGGCCGGGCCCTGTCTTCGAGTTTGACGCGACGGCGATCGCCAGTGACGGCACGCCCGTCTCGCGGCTCTTGTTGATGGTGGGAGGCAATCCTGAGAAGGCCACGGATGCTGTCGTGGCGGAGCTGTCTCCGCTGAAGCTGGTGCTGTGGAGCCGGGAGGCCTGTGCCCATGGCTCCGCGCAGGCGATGAACTCCTGGGGAGAAACGCTCAAGCGCGCTCCGCTTTCCCGGTTCAAGGGCAGCAACGAGAGCGCCACGGCCCTGTCACTGAAGGCTCGCCTGGCGCAGTGGGTGGGGCTGCGGAGTCCGGATGCGGAGCTTGAGTTCGAACACAGCCGGGTGGAGGTCGTGGACGAGGAGGGCGCCACACAGGAGGTGACCCGGACCGACCTGCATGTGGAAGGGCTGGGGAGCTTCGAAGTCGAGACGCTGGCGGGAAGCGGCCCGATGGAGTCTTTCTACCATCGGAAGATCTTCTCGCGACGCAAGGCAGGGGAAGCGTTCTCGCTCGTTGTTCCCAGCGAGGCCCTGCTCTGGGCGGGGCCTTTCCTGGCGGACATCGCCCATCACCTGGGTGATGAAGGAGCGGTCCTCGTGCCTGTGGCAGGGACCACCTTCGCGAAGCTCGAACCACGGCCGCTCACGGAGAGCGCCTCGGAGGTGAAGGACCCGGAGGAGGCCCGGCGTGAGTCCACCATCGAGAAGGTCGAGCGCGATGTGGATCGCCTGCCGGGCCTGGATGACGTAGCGGGCTACACCGCCGTCAAGCAGCGGATCCAGCGCGACATCATCTGGCCGGAGCGCCGGGGCGCATTGCTGCGCAATGTCTCGCGGGCTTCGGGAATCCTCTTCTTCGGGCCTCCTGGATGCGGCAAGTCGCTGCTTGCCCGCGCCATCGCGGGTGAGCTCGAGCAGGAGGTGCGATTGCTCTCTCCGTCGGACCTGCGGGGACCCTACGTTGGCTGGGGAAGCCTGATGATCCGCGAACAGTTCGATTGGGTCGTGGAGCAGGAGAAGCGGATGCTCGTGCTCGACGAACTGGACGCGGTGGCGCGCTCCCGGCGTAACGGCCAGATGCACAGCGACGAGAAGGCGGATGTGAATGAACTCCTCGTCCAGTTGGATCGTGCCGGCCGACTGCGCAGGATCATCGTGGGCACGACCAACTTCCTGGGTGCGCTTGATGAGGCAGTCATTCGCAGTGGCCGCTTCGGACGCTACGTCCCTGTGCCACCTCCGGACCTCGAGGAGTCCGTCGAGATTGTCTCCTACTATCTGACGCGCTTGGGGCGCGGTGGACAGCGGATCTCCGCTCCCAGCGATACCGAGCTGAACGACATCCTGGCTCCGCTGTTCCTGGAGAACCGGGTGAACCAGCGCTTCTTCTCGGGCTCGGACCTGGAGGCCGCTGTCACGGAGTCCTACCTTCGGTGCGCGCAACAGGCGGCTTCTCTGGAGGCACTGGCGTCGGAGTCGAATGAAGCCGTCGTGCACCTGACCCGGGACGCGCTGGCATCGGCGCTGGAGGGAGGCCCGCGGTCTGTTTCGGCCCACTCCATCCGCCGCTTCCTCAGGGAGACCCAGCGCCATTGTGGCGCCGGTCTCGCGGACATCCTTGCGCAACGCTTCGAGGCGAACGAACGGGCTTCTTGAGGCGGTGACGCGCCCGGTCTGCTTCCACCGGGTGACATCCCGCCTCACTCCAGGGTGATTCGCACGGCGGTGGGCCCTGACCATCCTCCGGGGTCATGGCCACGACACCGAACGATGCCCCGGAGGCGGGCTCGCAGTACCTGCCGACGCCCCTTCCGGAGGCCCGGGCCTTCGCGTGGGCGGACCTGCTGACCCCCACCCAGCGGGGCCTCCGGGAGCTCTTCTCCTGGCTGGAGGCCGCCTGCGAGGGCCCCTCGGACGGGGTGGGCGCCGGCACCGAACACCTCTCCACCAGCCTGCTCGTCTCCGGCGCCCGGGGCTCCGGGAAGACCACGCTCCTGCTCAGCGCAGTGCAGGCGCTGCGGGACTGGAAGCGCTTCGTCGGCGCGCCGGGGGGCCCCGAGGTGGCCGCGCTGTCTCGGACGCTCGAACGGATTGAACGGCGCATCCTCTGGCTGGAGCCGCTCGACCTGGAACCCGTCCCGTCCCAGGCCAACCTGCTGGCCACGCTGCTGGTCCGCGTGCGGGCCGCGCTGGACCACCCCCGGCACGCGAAGGGCTCGCGCGGGGACTCCGCCCGGTGGGCCACTTCCATCCTGGAGGAGGGCGCCGAGGAGACGTGGGGGAAGCTGGATCACCTCATCCGCGACGCGTCGTTCATGTGGGAGGACATCCCGACCACCACCGACGCCCGCGTGCGCGCGGAGCAGCAGATCCGCGCGTCGGAAATCTACGCCAACTTCCAGCCGCGCTTCGCCGATGCCATGGAGGACGTGGCTCGGACGCTGTCCATGCCGCGCTTCGGCGCGTCCGGCGGCGATCAGGTGCTGCTCGTGCTGCCCATCGACAACGTCGACCGCAGCATCGACCACCTCTACAACATCGTGAAGCTCACCCGCATGGTGGCCAGCCGCCACCTCTGGTTCGTCCTGGCCGCCGGCCATCAGGAGTTCCAGCGCTTCATGGAGCGCTCCTTCCAGAAGGAGCTCATCGTCTCCGGACAGGCCGGCATCGGTTCGCGCGGGCAGGAGGAATCGCTCGCCATTGCCCGGCGGCAGGCCGCCACCACGCTGCGCCGTGCGCTGCCTCCCAGCTACCGCATCGCGCTGGATCCGGTGGAACCCCATGAAGCCTGGCGCTTCCCCGTGGACGGCCAGGGGGAGTCCCTGTCCCTGGGGGGACTCCTGCGGCGCATGAAATTGCCTCGCGGAAGGCGGACGGAATCGCAGGTGCTGGACTCCTTCGCGGACCTCTTCGACCTGGCGGACCGGCTCACGCCCGCCGTGGCGCGCTGCTACCGGGAAGGCCTCCGCACCGACGGCGCGGAGGCCCAGGAGCCCAACGCCCACGTGAGCGAGCTGCTCCTCTCCCAGGCGGGAAAGCTCGCCCTCACACTGCCAGCCCGGACCCTTCAGGACCTCTGGCACGCGGTCCGGCGCGAGGTCCTGTCCTCCGGCGCGTCCGCCCCTGGCTCCGGATCCCCGGTCGCGGAACAGGGCGAGCCCGCGGTCCGGGTGGCCACGGAGATGCTCCGCAACGCCATTGACGAGAGCGACCTCCCGGCCTGGGCCAGCGAACAGCTGCACCACCACATCCTCCGGCATGATGATCAGGGACGCGTCTGCCTGGACCTGACAGGCAAGCCCGTCCGCCGCTCCAAGCGCACCAGCCTGCATGGCGTCCTGCAGGGGCCGCCCCGTGACCCGGGTGGAAACGGGACGGGCGCATACGCCCGGGTGCTGGGCACCGAGGTGCACCTGCGCCGCTTCCACGAGGTGGTGCTGGTGCTGGAGGACCTCGAAAGCTCCGGCCGGGAAGCGACCCTGCCCGCGAACGTCGCCGGCTGGTTCATGATCCTCCATGACGTGCTGATGCTGTTCGAACGGCCCCGCGTGCTGAGCGCGGATGTGACGCCTTTCGAGATGAGCCCGGAGATGATCGTGACCGTGCACGAGCTCTGGGCGGGCCACGCGCGCGGGGAGCCGTTCATCCAGGCCGGGTTCTGGTGGACGCCTCCCTCGTGGAACACCTTCATCGAGTTCGCCGTCCTCACCGCGCAGTGGCGCGCGTTCCTCGTGCGCATCTCCAAGGGGTTCCTCACCGCCACGGACGGCCACGACGCCGCCCTGCGCGCCCGCCTCATCCAGGCCGCCTGGGTGGAGAACATCTGCTCCGTGGCCGGGCTGGCGATGGGCAGGTGGGACTGGGGAGATGAACACAGCGGCGCTGCGTCCACCCTGCGGGCGTCGCGGCTGGACGCCACGCTGGATCCCTATGAGCAGCGCGTGCGCGATGGGGTGGCGGAGCTCGTCACGCGGATCCGCGAGCACAGCGCCGGGTATGACCGGCTGTGGACGGCGCAGGTCTGGCTGCGCAACACGCTGCCCCTCCAGGTGCTGCCGGAGTTCGCGCTCGCTTCCGATGCGTGGGACCTGCTGCACCAGCCGCCCGGATCCACGGGGGCGGGCGGCGGCTGGGACGCCCTGGTGAAGGACTGGCGCACGCAGGCACCGCGTCTCGCGGCCTTGCGGCAGCAGCGGGTGCGCGACGCGGTGAATGGCTCCAGCGCGGCGGAGTCGCTCCGCCTGGCGCTCGGCGCGGGTGGGGGGCGCGCGTCGGACACGTACTACCGTTGGCTCGACACCGTGGTGGAGGCCTGGTTCGCCGTGGTGGACCACGACGGTGATCCGCTGGCCCGGGTCGTGTTGGGCCTGACGCCACTCCTGGGGGTCTCGCCTCCCGAAGAGCGCACGTGACCTCTGACGGCCCCCGCCCACCGCCGGGCAACCTGGCGCCTCGCCGCGTTCCGGAGGCCTACGTGCGCGCGGAGGTGGCCAGCTTCCCGCTGACGAGCCTTGGCGCCTTCCGCTCGGCGGTGACGGAGCTGGTGCCTTCGCTCGACGGGGCGACAGGCGGGCCCACGCGGGAACTCTGGCGCGAGTGCGAGAAGACGCTGTCGGAGCACGCCAGCGGCTGGTCGTTGGATCGGATCATCGCCGTGCGTGACGCGTTCTGGTTTCCCTCGCGCGGGCACATCAGCCACCGGCGGGCTCCGCGCCAGGGCGTGTCGATGTTCCACTACCTGCGGCACCTGGCGGACACCCACCTGGAGCGGCGGCCGGGCGTCACCGTCATCTTCCAGGGCACGGGCGCGGAAGCGGTGGAGGCGTTGACGCACTACCGCTGGCTCACCTTCGCGATGCCGGAGGACCTGTTGCTCGCGGCCGTGCCGGTGGAGCCGCCTCCCACGCGGGTGGACATCGAACCGCCCCTGCTGGTGCGGCACCTGCTGGATCGCGGCGTGGCGGAGGTCCACCACCACGTCGGCGCGGGCATGGACTTTCCGCTCCTGTGGGCGTCGCTGCTGTCCGCCGTGGGCGACTCGGGGCTGGATCCGCGCTTGCTGGCGGGGCCGGGGCTGCCCTTCGATGACGCGGAGGTGATGCTGCGCTGGCTGATCGCGACCGCGGTGACCCGCTGCGTGCTCGCGGAGGTCCTCGTGCGCCGCGAGACGCCTCCGCTCCTGGAGTTCGTGCGCGGCCTTTCGGAGCTCCAGGCGTGGCTGCCGCAGCGGCGGCGCGTGCTCACACGGGCGCTGGAGGCGCTCTCCCGCGGACGCCGGGAGATCCTCCCCGCGCTGGACGAACTGCGCGGCCTCTACGAGGACCTGCATCCGTTGGCCGCCAGCAACGTGTCCGATCCCCCCGGCACGCTCGACGAGGTGTGGCGGCGGTGCGACCCCGTCGCGTTGCGGCTGCGGCTGAGCGCTCCCAATGGAGGGGAGCGCTGGCTGGTTCGCGCGGGCCTGAAGCACCTGGCGAGCCTGGAGCATGCGGGCCTCCACGACGTGCACTTCGAGCGCCTCTTCTGGCAGGTCCAGCGCGTGCGGTGCCTCTGCTACCGCGCCTACATTCAGCGCCCCCTGACCGCGGGGCTCCAGTGGTTCATCCGCTTCTACGGACGTCCGGGCTTGATGAAGCGCCCCCTGCGCGCCGTGCGCGCGGAGGTGTCCTACGCGGTGGCCGGGGGAGAGCAGCCCATCGCCGCGCTGGAGGTCCGCACGAGCCTCGCGAATGATCCCGTCCGGATCGCCGAGGAGCTGGCCTCCCTCACGCAGTCGTGGCGGGGCGTGCTGGGCCGCACGGGGGAGCACGCTGTCGGTGGACGCCCGCCGGAGTTCGGCGTGGTGATGCACCTGATCAAGGCGCGGGATCCAGCCCGGCACTGGATGCAGGGCCAGCCGCCCGCGCACGGCATGGGGACGTACGCGGAGCCGGTCCCCGAGGGACGGGTGCGGCTGGGCGGACGGTTCTCCGACTACTTCGCCGCGCAGTCGGTGCAGGTGGAGGCGCTGGTGGATCTGCTGCAGGCGGTGCCGCTGTCGCTCTGGCTGGTGCGAGGGCTGGACGTGGCGTCGGACGAGCTGAGCGTGCCCACATGGGTGCTGGTGCCGCTGTACCGCTACGTGCGGTGGGGCGCCGCGCGCGCCGCGACGAAGCGGGCGGCCCGGGGCGCTCCGCCGCTCCGGCTCACGTCCCACGTGGGCGAGGACTACCGGCACCTCATGGAGGGCCTGCGCCGCATCTACGAGAGCGTGCACTACCTGCTGGACCGCACGGGAGGCCGGCTGGGCCACGCCACCGCGCTGGGTGTGGAGCCCGGGATGTGGGCGGAGTCCGTGGGCGCGGTGATGATGCCGGCCGAGGACCGGCTCTGGGACCTGGTCTTCGAGTGGCGGTTGTACGGCGACTACCGGCTGCCGCCAGCGCTGGCCGCGGAGGCGCCACCCGGACGGACGCAGCGGGTGGAGAACCAGCTGCGCGAGCTGTCCGAAGCCGTCTTCGGCGGGTGCGTCGCGCCAAACGTGCTGGCTGAAGCGCACCACGTGCTGCACAACCTCTGGTGCCCGCCACTGGCGCGCGAGGAGGGCGGCGTGGGGCTGGATGCCTTCAGCCGGACCTTCCGCCGGCTGGACTGGAGCCGGGTGCTCAACGCCGAGCACGTCCGCGGTCTCCTCATCGCGTACCGGGAGGACGAACGCGTGTTCCAGCGGGGGCAGCAGCTGGTGGACATCCCGCTGGACGCGTCGGAGGTGGCGGCACTGCGCGCGGTGCAAGACGGGATGCGCCGGCACGTGGGCGCGCGCGGAACGGTCGTGGAGGTGAACCCGTCCAGCAACCTGCTCATCGGCAACCTGCTGGACCTGCGCAACCATCCCATCCTGCGGCTCAATCCGCCGCGCGCGGAAGAGGGTGCACCGCCGCCGGTGCCCATCGCCCTGGGCGCGGACGACCCCGTCACGTTCTCCACCTTCCTCCTGCGCGAATACTCCCTGCTGCACGAGGCCGCCCGCAGCGCGGGCTACTCCGAGCGGGTGGTGCACGAATGGCTGTCCACCATCCGCCAGACGAGCATGGACGCGCGCTTCACCGCCCCCTGGCGGCCCGACGCCCTGCACATGGCGGACGAGCTGCTGGACGCGCTGGCCCGCTTCACCCGGAGGGCCCTCCGCCGCCACGAGATCCACGCCCCCCCGTGAGCGTCACCGCGTCACCGGCGCGCGAGGCGGCGGCGTGCCCGAGGGGTTGGACGGTGGCAGCAGCTTTTCTGACTGGCCCAGGAGCCGGCCCAGCACCTTGTCCATGATGGAGCTCAGGAGCTTGTCCGCGGACCAGCCCGCGACGACGGCCAGCGCCATCAGCGTGAAGAACACGGCCTGGTGGTCGCTCACGACGATGTGGAAGAGGGTGGTGCTGGCGTCGACGGACGTCGTCCCGTCCCGCGTGTCCACCGACAGCAGCATGCGGGACTGCTCCAGGAAGAGGAGCATCAGCCCCGCGAACGCGCCGATGACGGGCTTCACCAACAGGTGGTAGGCGAAGAATCGGCCTGTCGCCCCCGTGGCGACGACGAAGCGCTCCTTCGACAGCATGTTGGAGACGATGGCCCCGGACGCCCCCGCGAAGCCCACCAGCAGCAGGCCCGTGGGCACCAGGTCCCGGGGCCACTCCTGGATCAGCGCTGGCGACAGCATCACGAAGGAGATGAGGAAGACCGCCAGCAGCAGCAGCGTGCTGAAGACCTGCAGCGTGACGTTGATGGAGAGCTGCCAGAACGTCTTGTCCACCTGCTGGTTGACCGTGTCGAGCGCCCCGCGAAGCACGCTGCGGCAGTAGCGGGACTGCTCCACATCGAGGGGCGGGGGGGCGGCGGCTCCGCTCCCGGGCTCATCCACCCGGGCCAGCCTGCGCACGCACCGGGGCAGGGGGCCGCTCGCCTTGTCCGCGCCGAGCCAGAGCAGGGCTCGCGCGTCCGTCACCCGGCGTTCGAACTGCTGTTGGATCTCCAGCGCCCGGGGCACCAGCGTGGACGCCGGCATCACCAGCAGCAGCAGCCCGTCCACCTCGTGGATGAGCTCCCAGAAGGAGAAGGACCAGCGCCCCGCGGGCTTGTCCAGGCACCACCGGGCGGCATCCAGCTTCTCCTGGCATTGCTCCAGGATGGCCTCATCCTCGGCGGTGAGGCCTTCGCGGATCCTGCACAGCGCGAGGAGCGAGGAGTTGCTCTCCACCCTGTTCCAGAGCAGCTGGGTGGCCGAGCCGAACCCCCGCCGCCGCCGCCGGAAGCCCACACGCTTCATCAGCTCCGGCAGCGGAGGATTGGGAAGCGTGTCGGTGGCCGCCATGAAGGACACATGGCCACGGCACGAGTTCGTGACAACCCACCGTATCGCGCAGCGCGTCAATTCCAGGCAACACCATGTTTAGACCGTGAGAATTGATTAGTTGGAACAGGTACTGATACTCCCAGTGCACTCCCACCGGGAAAGGTGCACTGCATGTCGCGTCGCTCCAGAATCGTCTCAAGATATTTGTTCTCGCCCCTGCTCGCGGCCACGTCGCTCGCGCTGGCCTGTGGGCCCGTCACGGACGAGCCGCCCGTGGCGCCGGAGGCTCCCGCGGAGGTGGCCCAGCCGCTCGCGGTGAGCGGCTTCGCGGAGATGCACCACCACATGTTCGCCGAGGAGGCGTTCGCCGGTGGGTGGTTCCACGGCAGCCACACCGGCACGCTCGCGAGCTGTGACGGCGGCATGCCGGAGAGCGACCACGCGCGCGTCCGCATGGACCTGCGCGACATGCTCAACCTCTGCCCCAACGCCGGCAGCGTGAACCTGAGCGGCATCCCCATCCTGTCGGACGTCTTCGGCGTGGGCGGCGCGGTGGCGTCGGAAGTCATTGGCCAGGTGGAAGGCACCGAGGGCGACACCGGCCTGCACCTGGGCCGCATGGAGACGCCCACCCAGTGGCCGCGCTGGGACACCATCGCGCATCAGCAGGCGTGGGAGGGCTGGCTGAACAAGGCCCGCCAGGGCGGCATGTCCCTGGTCATGGTGTCGCTCGTCAGCAACGAGTTCCTCTGCAAGGCGCTGCCGTACCAGAACCTCAAGCGGCCCTGTGACGAGATGATGGACGTGGACGTCCAGCTCCAGATGGCCCGCGACTTCGACGCGCGCACGGACTGGGCGGAGATCGCCTTGTCGCCCGCGCACGCCCGGCAGATCATCGCCTCCGGCAAGCTCGCGATGGTGCTCTCCATCGAGTCCAGCAAGCTCTTCGGCACGAAGGACTGGCGCGCGGAGTTGAACCGCGTCTATTCGCTGGGCGTGCGCTCGCTGCAGCCCGTGCACCAGCTGGACAACCGCTTTGGCGGCGCGGCCCCGCACAACGCCATCTTCCAGGTCGCCCAGTTCCTGGAGAACTGTCACATCGACACGGACTGCGGCCTCACCGGCAACGGCTTCACGCTGGGCTTCGACGTGGACGCCAACTGCCGCAACACCAAGGGCCTCACCGCGGACGGCAAGGCGCTGGTCCAGGAGATGATGAACAAGGGGATGCTCATCGACATGGCCCACATGTCCGAGAAGAGCGTGCAGGACGCGTATGCCCTGTCCCAGGGCCGCACCTACTACCCGCTGATGATCTCCCACGGCCACTTCCGCGAGGTGATGAACCCGGACCTCGCCGCCAACGAGAAGACGACGCCGTCGTGGGTGGTCCGCTACGTGCGCCAGACGGGCGGCATGTTCGGCCTGCGCACCGCGCACGACGAGACGCGCGACTACACCCGCACGCCCGTGGCCAACAACTGCCAGGGCTCCACGCGCTCGCTGGCGCAGGCGTACGAGTTCGGCCGCCAGGGCCTCAAGGTCAACATGGGCTTCGGAGCGGACCTCAACGGCTTCATCCAGCAGACGCGCCCGCGCTTCGGTGACTTCGGCGCGTGCTCCGCCGGCTTCCACGCGGAGGCGGACGCGCAGGAGGAGCAGCAGCGTGTCTCCGGCCCGCCGCCCCTGGGCACCGACTTCGACGTGTACGGCCTGGCCCACGTGGGCCTGCTGCCGGACGTGGTGAAGGACCTGAAGCAGCTGGGCGTCAACACCACGGGCCTGGAGGGCTCCGCGGAGAACTTCATCCGGATGTGGGAGCGCGCCAACGGCACCCGCACGGGCATGGCGGACGCGGCCAACGACATCGACACGGGCGGCGTCGCGGCCTACGTCCCCAAGGCCACCCGCGAGGCGGCGTTCCCGCAGATCTGCGGCAAGGCCTACGCCCCCAGCACCAAGCTGGTGTCGGAGACGTGCCGCTTCGATCAGGAGTGCAAGAGCGGCGCGTGCAACGCGCTGGACAACTGCGGTGACATCCCGGGCGTCTGCACCTGCTCCGTGGACTCGCACTGCGCCGCGAACCAGTTCTGCGGCTGGGGCACCAATGACGGCAAGTGTGTGAACAAGCGGGCCAAGGGTTCGCTGTGTTCCTCCGGCCGTGAGTGCCAGTCCGGCAAGTGCTCGTGGCTGATGTGCACCTGATTCACCCGTGATGAAACGGCCCTGCCTGGGGATGAGGCAGGGCCACCCCCCTCAGGCCGGACCCGGCGCGCGGAACAGGGGCGCCCCCAGCGCGGCGCCGTTCACGCCACCATCGACGTAGAGGTCCTGACCGTTCACGTACGACGCGTCATCCGAGGCGAGGAACACCACCGTCTTCGCGATCTCCTCGGGCTCACCCATGCGGCCCAGCGGAATGGTGGCGGAGATCTTCCGGTCCAACTGCGCATAGGCCTCCGGCGTGGGCGCCTGCGCGTTCCAGATGGTCGTGCGCGTCGCGCCCGGTGACACGACGTTGACCCGCACGCCCTTGGGCGCGAACTCCGCGGCCAGCACGCTCGCCATCGCCTTCAGCGCGCCCTTGCTCGCGGCATAGGCCGAGTACCCCGGCATGCCCAGCTCGCTGTGCACCGAGCTGGTGAGGATGACCGACGCGCCGGGTTTCAGATGCGCCGCCGCGGCCTGCACCGTGAAGAACACGCCGGTGATGTTGGTCTGGAGGACGGACGCGAACGTCTCATGCGTCGTCTTGCCCACGAACGTCTGCGCCGCGATGCCCGCGTTCGCGAACACCACGTCCAGCCCGCCGAACCGCTCCACCGTCGCCGCCACCGCGCGCTCCAGCGCCGCCGGATCCGTCGCGTCCGCCTGGACCGCCAGCACGTTCCCGCCCAGCTCCTTCACCGCCGCGTCCAGCGTCTCCGGGTTGCGCCCGGTGATGGCCACCCGAGCCCCCTCCGCCACGAACAACCGCGCCGTCGCCAGCCCGATGCCACTGTTACCGCCCGTGATCAGCGCCGTCTTTCCCTTGAGCCGCATCTGACTGCCTCCGGTTTGACTGGTTTCATGATGAAACCACCTGTCGGATGAATAAAAGCCCCGGTTTCGTTATGCAACCAGTTGTGGAACGGTCCGAGGGACGCGTCCCTGGAAGGAGGCGGTGATGAAGCGGACGAGCATGGAGGGGGCGGTGTGCCCGGTGGCCCGGTCGCTGGACGTCATCGGGGACTGGTGGTCGCTGCTCATCGTGCGCGATGCGCAGGCGGGCCTGCGGCGCTTCGGCGAGTTCCAGAAGAGCCTGGGCGTGGCGAAGAACATCCTGGCCCAGCGCCTGCGGCACCTGGTGGACCACGGCATCCTCGAGACCCGACCGGCCTCCGACGGCAGCGCCTGGCAGGAGTACGTGCTGACGCCGAAGGGTCAGAGCCTCTTCCCCATCATGGTCGCCTTGAGCCAGTGGGGCGTGGAGCACTGCTTCGAACCCGGGGAGCGGCGCACGCGGATGCTCGACAGGGAGCAGGGCCTGCCCTTGAAGCCGCTGGAGATCCGTGCGGCGGATGGACGGCCGATCACCCCCCAGGACGTCCGGCTGGAACGGCCGCCGCCTGAAGGTGGGCCCCACACGAGGGGCCGGGCTGGTTAGGGTGTGCCCATGACGCGCCCTGCATCGGATTCGTGGTCACTGCCCTGGATGGGGCTGGGGCTGAGCAGCAACCTGAGCGCCTCGGACGTGCCGCACCCGTACCGGTTGCTCGATGCCGCGCCCGGCCTCTTCGACTTCGTGGAGTACAGCGCGCCCATCGCGTTGGAGGAGGCGAGGGCGCAGGCCTCGCTCTTTCCGGAGATGTGGCGCCGGCGCTCGGAGGTGCCGGTCCTCTTCCATCCCGTGCACCTGAACCTGTGGGGCCCGGAGCTGGAGCCCGCGTCCGCGATCGCGGAGCTGGATGCGCACGCGCGCGCGGTGGGCAGCCCGTGGGTGGGCAACGACGTGGGCTGGTGGCACGCGGGCGGCCAGCCCTTCCCTGGCTACCTTTACGTCACGCCGCCGTTCAGCGAAGCGGGCGTGCGGGACAGCGCGGCGCACGCGCTCCACATCCAGGCGGGGCTGAGCGTCCCGCTGGTGATTGAGAACCCCGCTGTCCTCGCCACGCGCGGCGGCCTGCACGCGCTGGACTTCATGGCGAAGCTGCACGCGCGCACGGGCCTGCCGCTGCTGCTGGACCTGGGCCACCTCTTCAGCCACCAGCTCTCCGCGGGGCTGTCCCTGCGCACGGGGCTGGACGGCTTCCCGTTGGATCAGGTGGTGGAGATCCACATCGCGGGCGGCGTGGTGACGCGCAGGGGAGGGCGGACCTTCTACGTGGATGACCACACGCAGCCCGTGCGCGAGGAATTGTTCGAACTGCTGGCGGAGGTGCTCCCGCGCTGCCCCCGTCTGCGCGCGGTCACCTTCGAGGGCGACGGCCATCCGCCGGAGGTGGCGCTCGCGTCGCTGCGGCGGCTGCGTGCGCTCGTCCCGAAGGAGTCACGTCCGCCCCTCACGCTCCCCGCGTCGCGCGAGCCCGTGCCCGCGCTCACCGGGGAGAGCCGTCCGTGGGCGCTGTTCGACGCGGGCCACGGCGTCACGCCGGCCACGGAGGACGAGGACCCCGAGGGCACGCGAGCGGACCGGGACTTCCGGCTGGCGGTGGTGGCCGAGCAGCTGGACAAGGACTGGCCCCTGACGCGCCTGCTGCTCGCGGCGACGCCGGAGGGGCTGGAGTCCTTCACCCGCTCGCGCGAGTACCGAGGCCTCTTCGACGGGCTGGGCAGGTCCCTGTCCCACGCGTTCGCGTCCTGGGCGCGCAAGCGCGTGATGGCCGCGCCGTCGGACGGGGTGGCCGCCGCGCTGTCGCTGGAGATGATGCTGCCGCACGCCTTCCTCCAGGAGCCTCCGGCCCCCGCCCCGGGCCAGGTGGCGCTGGCCGAGGACGTCCGTCTGGGCTCCTTCCCCGCGGACCTGACGGAGCTCGTCTTCGCCGTACGGGCGTTGCGGCGCCATCTCACCGGCCGTGCGTGGGCCTGCGGGGCGTTGGAGGTGTCCGGCCTGGAGGCCCTGGCGCAGGTGGCGGCCCGGCCGGGTCCGGGCCCGTGGCGCTTCGCCATCCGCCGGAAGGGGACGGGCTTCGAGGTCCTGACGCTGCCGCCGGAGGTGGCCGAGGGGCTCCGGGGGCTGGCCGAGGGCCCTCGTCCGGTGGAGGCCCTGCCCGCGTGGCTGCTCGCGGAAGGGCAGGGGCGCGGGCTCTTGCGGCGGGCATAAGCGACGCCAGATGTCGGTGGGTCAACGGATCCTTGCGCCCACCTGTCTGGTGGGGTACTGCCCGCCGCATGTCGTCACCCCTCGTCGTTGGCATCGCGGGCGGCACCGCGTCAGGCAAGACCACGGTGGCCCGCAAGGTGCGTGAGGCCCTCGCCGACTGCCGGGTCGCCTTCATTGATCAGGATTCGTACTACCGGGACCTGAAGGACATGTCCCTGGTGGACCGGCGGGAGGTGAACTTCGACCATCCCGACGCGTTCGACACGGAGCTCCTGGTCAGCCACCTGCGCGCGCTCAAGCAGGGCCACGCCATCCAGAAGCCCGTCTACGACTTCGTCACGTCCGGACGCCAGCAGCACACGCACCGCGTGGACCCCGGGGACATCATCCTCATCGAGGGCATCCTCGTGCTGCACATGAAGGAAGTGCGCGACGAGATGGACGTGAAGATCTACGTCGACGCGGACGATGACCTGCGCATCCTTCGCCGCCTCACCCGCGACATCAAGGACCGCGGCCGCGACTTCGACCACGTGGTGGGCCAGTACCTGCGCCACGTGCGCCCCATGCACATGGGCTTCGTGGAGCCGTCCAAGCACCACGCGGACATCATCATCCCGCACGGCGGCAACAACGACATCGCCATCGGGATGCTCGTGGGCGCGCTCCGGGCGCGGCTCGCCAGCCAGCACCAGTCGCAGCGCTAGCGCCAGCTATCCACGCAGCCAGCGCAGGAAGTCCTGCACCGGCCCCTTGAGCCGGTGCGCGTCCGACAGCAGGGTGCCGTGATCCCCCGGCCCCTGCAGCTCCACGAACCGCGCCTGCACGCCCGCCGCCGTCAGCTGGTGGTACGTGTCCCGCACGCGTCCCGCGGGCGCCAGCGCGTCCGTCGCGCCCGCGAGCAGCAGCACCCGCGCGCGGATGCGCGAGAACGTCTCCGTCAAATCGCAGCCCGCGTACGCCGAGCAGAGCATCGACCACGCGACGGGATCGAACGTGTCCGCGAACGACGCGGCCTCCGCCTCCAGCGCCGCCTGCGCCGCCGCGCTGTCCGGATAGGCCGTGCCCAGGTGGTCGCGTCCGTAGAGCAGCTTGAGGTAGTCCATCCGCAGCCGCGCCAGCGTGCGGTTCGGCGCGCGCTCGCGCAGGGGCGGGGTGTCCTCGTTGTCGGGCGCCATGCGCAGCACCTGTGACGTGAGGCCCAGCTTCTCGCGCAGTCCCTCTGGCAGGGCCCGCGCCGCGCCCAGCACCACCACGCCGTCCGCCAGCTCCGGGAAGAGCGCCGCGAGCCGCAGCGCCACCAGGCCGCCCAGGCCCACGCCCACCAGCGCCCGCACATGCGTGAGCCCCTGGGCCCGCAGCAGCGCGGACACGCCGCGCGCCATGTCCAGCACGGTGAGCGGCGGCAGCGACGTGCCCCACGGTGCTCCGGTGTGTGGATCCGGCGTCACTGCCGAGGTGGATCCGAAGGGGCTGCCCAGCAGATTGGGCACGATGACCGGCGTCACCTCCGGGTCCAGCGCCTTGCCCGGGCCCATCAGCTCGCGCCCCCAGCCCGAAGGTTGGTATGCGCCGTTCACTTCCGTGCTCAAGGCCTGGTGGGAATGTGACAAATCGTGCAGCACCACCACCGCTTTGCCATCCGACGGTTTCCCGAAGGCCTGCCAGGCAATCTGGGGGCTTCCCAGCAGCTCTCCTTCCTCTAGCGGAAGGGGCACGGTGAACAGGTGGATTCCCTCGGCCTGGGGCACGATGATGCGGCTCATATCATTGCCTGCCCGAACGCACAGGAGCCTGTCGCTTGAAGCGCTACTTCGGAATCATCGTTGTCATCGCCCTGGTGATCGTCGCCGCGGTGGCGAGTCACCGCACCGCCTCCGCCCGGGCTCACGAGGCGGAGCGGGACGCGGACTTCCGCCGCATCCAGTCCGTCTACATGGAGCGCGTGGGCTGGATGCGCTCCAACCCGGATGAGGCTTCCTACAAGGACGAGCTGAAGTCCTTCTTCAAGGGGTACTTCGACGACGTCGACGCGCACATCAAGCAGTACAACGGCAACCCGAAGTTCGACAGCTACCTGGCGGAGCTGGAGCAGCGCGCGGAGTCGGGCGGAGAGAAGAAGGACAACCGCGCGACGGATCGCAAGGCCTTCTACGAGTACGCGCGCAAGCAGTTCGACGCCATGCACGAGGGCCGCTACCGCCCGATGTGGACCGCCACGGACAAGGGCATGCGCCTGGACGTGGTGTCCAACGACGTGGTGATGGTGATGGGCAAGCCGCAGATCCGCCTGCAGCTGGTGCTCTGGGGCGCGCAGCGCGTGGAGAAGGACGAGGGCAAGGTGAAGAAGATGGTCACCAGCGCCTCGTTCGACACGGTGTGGAAGCTCACCGACGCGAAGGGCAAGCTGCTGGGCGAGATGCGTGGCGCGGATCCGTCGATGAAGATCGACTACCCCGAGCGCCTCATCTCCGGGTTCCCTCCGCAGATGCTGCTGGGGCACTACGACCTGGACCTGCTGCCCGCGGACGTGTCGAAGCTGGAGATGACCATCAACGTCGCCTCGCACGCGGCGTCCGGTGGCAACGCCAACGCCACCTACGTGTGGAAGCTGGACGTGCCGTCGGAGTGGAAGCTGGGCGCCAACGAGACGTGGGAAGGCGCCACGCAGGAGGAGCGGCCGGAGGAGGACATCGACCCGGCCAAGGCCTCCGCCAAGAAGGGCGAGTAGCCCTTCGTTCGTTACTCCGTCACTTCACGACGGCGAAGTGCGAACCCAGCCGGTACGCGGACAGCGTGCCGGCGTCGTCCAGGAAGTACAGGTTGAGGCGCACGTCGGCCTGGAGCGCGACGAGCCCCACCCCCGCGCGAACCTCCGCGAGCACCTGCCCGCCGCGAGGATCCACCGCGCGCACCACCTCGCCCGCGATGAGCGTCACGTCGCGGGCGGTGCGCGCGGGCAGCGCGGTGATCAGCGGCTCACCCGCGGCCCCCACGTGCCAGTCCACCTGTCCGGACAGGGCCACGCGAGCGGCGGCCCCGGACGCGCTCGTCACCACCACCGCGCGAGGCAGCGGCGCCAGCGCATAGGGCCCGGGCCCCAGGTGCAGCGCGCGCTCCCAGACCTTGCGCCCCCGTGCGTCCAGGCACACCAGGAACCCGTCCTGGTCGCGCATCCCGGCCAGCAGCACCCGCTGGCCCACCGGCAGCGGCGTGGAGGGCAGGGTGAGGTCCGGCTCGAACGTCCACTGCGCCTCGCCCGTGTGCGCGTCCGCCAGCAGCAGCGCGTGATGCGAGCCGCGCCCCAGGAGCGCCAGGAAGCGCCGGCCCCACGCCACCGGAGGCCCATGGAAAGGCAGCGGCGAGCGCAGCCGGTAGCGCACCTGGCCGTCCTCCAGGTCCAGGCCATACAGGTAGCCCGAGTCCGTGGACAGGAGCGCCCGGTGCCCCTGCGTGGCCAACCATCCGCGCTGCGTGCGTGGCGGGGCCAGTCGCCACACCTCGCGGCCCGAGGCCTCCGCGAAGGCCACCGCCGTGCGGTCCTCCGACAGCGTCAGCAGCAGCCCGTCCTGGCTCAGGAGCAGCGGTCCCAGGGGGATGCCGTCATGGTCGTGCAGCCACCGCGCGCCCGCGCCCCGGCCGGTGAAGCCGTACACGCGCGCGTCATCCGCCGCCACCGCATGGCCATCCGCGGACGCCGCCACGCCCAGCGACGCGGCCCTCCGCCATAGCAGGGCGCCATCCTTGCGGGAGAACGCGCCCGCCAGCCCCGGCGCGCAGTACACCGGCCCGTGCCGGCCCAGCAGCAGCCGCGCCTCCTCCGGCTCCTCCAGCCCGCGCTGCTCCCACAGCTTCTCGAAGCGCAGCCGCCGCAGCTTTCCGGGCACCTTCAGGGGCCGGGACTCGCCGCGCGCCGGAGGACTCTTGCGCTCGCGCGCTTCGCCCTCGGCCTCGGGGGGCTTGTGGGCCCCCCGCAGGTGCGACAGCCCCTCGCGGCAACGCTCCGCCAGCTCCACGAGGTACGGGTTGGAGACCTGGACCCGGTGTGCCTCCGCGAACGCCAGGCCCAGCGCCTCCCCCAACTGGAAGAGGGCGGACAGCAGCGCCGAGGACTCCAGCTCGAACCAGGCGCCGGTGGGCCCCAGCTTCGCCCGCCGTCCCGGCAGGTCCAGCGTCAAGAGGGGGCGCACGCCCGCGGGCTCGAACTCGAAGCGGGCCTCGCCCAGCTCCACGGCCCGCGCCAGCTCCACCGCCTGGCGGGACAGCTCCAGCACCGTGAGGAACGGCGGCCCCTGCGCGCGCCACGCCTGTGGCCGTCCCGGCAGCGCCAGCCACACCTCGCCCGCGCCCAGCAGCGGCGCCAGCGCCCCGGAGGTGCCCTTCGACGGCGCCTCGCGTGAGGCGGGGGAGATGTCCTTCAGCTCGAAGCCGAACCCCGGTACGGACACGGGCTCGATGCGCAGCGGGGTCGGGGGG
>NZ_RAWE01000174.1 GCF_003611695.1 Corallococcus carmarthensis
CCCCGTTCCTCCCGCCCCCATTCCCACGCACACCGTCGTCGCCGCGCGGGCCCAGGGAGAACGGCTGTCCGCGCAGCGCTTCCACCTGGTGCTGCTGGACACTGAACGCGCGGGCACCGTGTACCCGCTCGCCACCGAGGACCTGCGCGTCGGCAAGTCCACCGACAACGACGTCGTCATCGACCACCCCACGGTCAGCCGCAACCACCTCGTGGTGCGCCGCCAGGGCGACCGCTTCCTCGTGCAGGACCTGGGCTCCACCAACGGCACCTTCCTCGACGGCGCCCAGGTGCGTGAAGCCTACCTGCGCCCCGGCGCCCTGCTGGAAGTGGGCGACGTGCGCCTGCGCTTCAGCCCGCAGATGGCGCCCGTGCAGGTGGAGCCCACCGTCGAGGACCGGCTGGGCGACCTCGTGGGCCGCAGCGTGCCCATGCGGCAGATCTTCGCGCTGCTCCAGCGCATCGCCCCCACGGACTCCACCGTGCTGCTGGTGGGTGAAACGGGCTCCGGCAAGGGCGCGGGCGCCAAGGCCATCCACAAGTTGAGCCCTCGCGCCGCCGGGCCGCTCGTCGTCTTCGACTGCGCCAGCGTGTCCGACTCCCTCATCGAGTCCGAGCTGTTCGGCCACGAGAAGGGCGCCTTCACCGGCGCGGTGGGCCAGCGCATCGGCTGCTTGGAGCGCGCCCACGGCGGCACCCTCTTCCTGGACGAAATCGACGACCTCGCCCTGGACCTGCAACCCAAGCTCCTGCGCGCCATCGAGGACCGTGAGTTCCGCCGCCTGGGCTCCTCGACGCCCATCTCCTTCGACGCGCGCATCGTCGTGGCCAGCAAGAAGGACCTGTGGGCGGAGACGCAGGCGGGCCGCTTCCGCGAGGACCTCTACTTCCGCCTGTCTGTCTTCACCTTCAGCCTGCCGCCCTTGCGCGACCGCAAGGAGGACATCCCGCTGCTCGTGGAGGCCTTCGCGGGTGAAGGGCTCTGGCCCCGGCTGCCAGAGAAGATCCAGGAGCAGTTCCTGGGTCACACCTGGCCGGGAAACGTGCGCGAGCTGCGCAACGCCCTGGAGCGCGCCCGGCACATGGTGGACATCCCGGGCCTCACCGGGGACAACCTCCTGCGCGAGTTCACCCGCGACGTGCCCACGCCCGCCGGGGACTTCCTGCCGGTGGGGTTCACCGGGCCGTTCAAGGTGTGCAAGGACGAGCTGGTGCGCGCCTTCGAGCGCGAGTACCTCACGCGCCTCCTGGGCCGTGCCCGCGGCAACATCGCCCGCGCCGCCCGCGAGGCGGAGCTGGACCGCAAGCACCTCTATTCCCTCCTGCACAAGTACGGGCTCGTTCAGAGCGAGGCGGACTGAGCCTTCGTGGCATGGTGGCGACCGCTTCCCCTCGGTCCCCCATTCCCCCAGGAGGGCTTCATGAAGATGCGTCCGTCCCGCTGGCTCGGCGTGCTGTGCGCGGGTGTCCTGATGATGCATGCGACGGGCTGTTTCGGCTCGTTCAAGCTCACGACGAAGATCTGGCAGTTCAACAAGGGCATCTCCGGAAACAAGTTCGTCCAGTGGCTGGTGTTCCTCGTCTTCGTCGTGGTGCCCGTCTATGAAATCGGCACGCTGGTGGACGCCATCGTCGTCAACAGCATCGAGTTCTGGACCGGCAGCAACCCGGTGAGCAGCGTGGAAGGGGAAGACTCCAACACGCGCATCGTGAAGCTCAGCCCCACCGACACGCTGAAGCTGTCCCGCGACGCGGAGTCCGGCGTCATGCGTCTGGAATTGCAGCGCGAAGGCCAGCAGCCGACGGTGCGCTACTTCGAGCCGCTGGAGGACGGAATGGTCGCGCGCGACGAGGCGGGCGCCCTGCTCATCCGCGCGCAGGGCCAGGAGGACGGCGCCGTGAAGGTGACGGACGCTGCCGGCACCACCGTGACCGTGCACGCACGGGACGCCGTGGACACCGCGCGCCAGCTCTTCCTGGACGGCGGCGCGCCGGCGCTCGCGCGGTTCGCCACGCACCAGGGACAGCTCTCCCAGGGCATGGCCGCGCTCGACACCTGCACGCCGTGAGACAGGACGTCAGGGCTTCCGGTTTGAAGTCACCGGAAGCCCTGGGGTTGAATCAGGGCGCGGGCTCCTCGCCCACCACGTCGCCCAGGTCCGGGCCAAAGCCCGCGTCGAGCGCCAGGGAGTTGAACGTCCCCTCCATGCTGCGCCCCGCGCCATAGCCGTCGCCCTTCTTGAACGACAGGGAGAAGTCACCGCGCGTGGCCTCGCCCACGTTGCCGCCTTCGTCCAGCACCAGGTCGCCCCGCTCCACCTGGGTGAAGGCGCGCGCGGGCTCGCCCGCGGCCACGTGCACCACCGACGCGCGGTCGCGGCCGGACGGCGTGGTGCCGCCGAGCTGCACCTTCGTGCCCGGCTTCAGGTCCACGCCTTCCGTGTCCACCGTGAGCCGCGCGACCAGGTCCACGTCCAGGCCGTTGTTGCGGAAGTAGCTCACCTGGAGCGCCTCCGGGTTGCGGCGGATCTCCACCCTCGACACGTCGGTGACGGGGAACAGCTCCGACACGCTGCCGGACAGTTCATTGTCTCCCCGGCACGCGACGGCGCCCGCGCCGCTCAAGAGCCCCGCGAGCCCCAGCGCCATCACGGCGCGTCCCGCGAGGCTCACCGCTCCACCGCCAGCGTCAGGGCCTGCGTGCCACCCGCGCGGTAGAGCACCACGCGCTGGCCCGTGGACAGGAACGCCAGCTTCGGAGACCAGCCGCCCGCCGTGTCCACCGTCACCTCGCGCCACTGGTCCTCCACGCGCGTGGCGATGACGAGCGCGTCATCCGACGGCGAGCAGCTGCCCTCGTTGCGCCCGGACTCCAGCGAGCAGATGTGGAACGCGATGGACGGGTCGTGCGTCGCCGGGTCGAACGCCAGCGACGGATACCAGCCGCCAGAGCCCGTCTGGTACACGGGGTCCGGCGTCGTCCAGTCCCGCGCCGCCGCGCACTTCGTCGCCGCCTTGCCGTCGCAGGTGATGAGCGTGAGCTGGCTGGTGAAGCGGTCCACCGCCGCGATGCCGAAGCCCGCCACCGGGTCATACGCCAGGGAGGCGCCCAGCATCGTTCCGCCCACCGCCTGCACCTGCACCGCCGGCGTCCACGTGGTGCCGTCCGTGTTGCGGCGCTGGAAGAACACGTTCTGCCCCGGCGCGTCCGCTGCGCCCAGTGCCGAGTCGAACACCAGCGCCGGCTGGCCGTCCGCCATCAGCATCTGGATGCGCCCGCCATATCCGCCCTTCACGTCACCACCGGCGGCCACCACCCGGTGCTGCCAGGCCGTGGGTCCGCCGCTGGCCAGCTCCACGTCGCTGCCCGCCCAGTCCTGCTGCGGAGACTGCCCGTTGTGCACGTCGCGGTAGACGACCAGGGCATCGTTGCCGCTGAAGACCATCGCGGGATTGATGCCCACGAGGTAGCCCGTGTCGCTCACCGGGTTGCCCGCGATGGCCTCGTCGCCCCGCTTCACCGCGACGCGCTCCGTCCAGGTGCCGTTCGCGTTGCGGAAGGACACCGCCAGGTCGCTCTGGAGCCAGAAGACGGAGTCGTCACTGCCACCGCCCAGGTAGCTCACCGCGGGCTGCCCGGCGGGATTGAACGCCAGCGTCACGCCGTACACGCGCTGCACGGTGGCGATCTTCTCCGCCGTCGCCTGCACCTGGCCGTCCTTCACCTCGCGGTAGCGAAGCTCGGAGTCCTTGTCGTTCACCTTCACGTAGTACGCGATGCCGATGCGGTCGTCCGGGCCCACCGCCATCGCGATGTTGGAGATGGCGAGCTGCTCGCTCGCCTCCGTGTCCACCGTCAGCCGCACGAAGGGCGTCTCCGTTCCGCCATCGTTCTGCGGATTCGTGCCCGCGTCCGGGTTGGCCGGCTTGCCGCCGCCACATCCCAGCGCGAGCGCCGCTCCCAGTAACCACGCGTGCCGTTTCATGCGGTTCTTCTCCTTGGTTCAGTCGGCCCAGTTGAGTGCGCCATCCTATGCCAGCCGCGCGCGTTGTCCGTCACGCCTTGGGGTGCGGTCCCGTGTCACGCACGCGGTGGGCGGCCAACCGACCCCGGCCCCATCACAGGTGCCGTGAAGCGCGCGCACATGGGTTAGGCTCGCGCCATGGCTCGCGCGCGTTCGCTCCCCCCGAAGCTGTCCCGGCGCACCTTCATCCAGCGGCTCACCTTCTTCGGCGGTGGCGTGGTGCTGCTGGGCGCCGCTGCGTGTAAACGTTCGAAGGAGGCGGAAGCGCCCAAGCCCGCGGAGCCCACCGGCACCACCACCGCCGGTCAGGCCCTGCGCACCTTCTCCGCCTTCGAGTACGCCGTCGTCGCCGCGGCCACGGAGCGGCTCCTGCCCCGGGACGAGGACCCCGGCGCCCAGGACGCGGACGTGGCGCTCTACATCGACCGCATCCTGGAGACGCAGGGGCTGGAGGCCATGCACCGCGACTTCCTCCAGGGCCTGTCCGCGCTGGAGCGCCGCGCGCAGCGCATGTTCCAGAAGGGCTTCGCGCAGGCCACGCCCGCCCAGCAGGACGAGCTGCTCGCCATCTTCAAGGACAGCCCGGCCGGCAGCGGCGAGGCCCACTTCTTCGAGCTCCTGATGACGCTCAGCCTGGAGGGCTTCCTGGGCGACCCGTCCTACGGCGGCAACAAGGGCCGCGTGGGCTGGCGGCTGATGGGCTTCGACACCGTGGGCACCCTCGCCATGGCGCCCCCCGAGGGCTACGACGGGCCCAAGTGCCTGCGCGAGTGCGGAGGCCACCACCCGTGAGCCTGCCTTCCGTGGATGTGTGCATCGTGGGCAGCGGCGCGGGTGGAGCGCCGCTCGCGCTGGAGCTGGGACGCGCGGGCTTCAAGGTCGTGGTGCTGGAGAAGGGCCGCCACTACCAGCCCAAGGACTTCGTCCACGACGAGATCCTCAACAGCCGCCGCAACTTCTTCATGCCGCTGCCGTGGGAGGAGCCGCACCTGGTGCGCCAGGGGCCCAAGGCCCGCTACGAGCGCAGCAACGCCGCCTGGACCGCCAACTGCGTGGGCGGCGGCACCGTGCACATGAGCGGCTTCTTCTACCGGCTCAAGCCGGTGGACTTCCGCCTGCGCTCCACGCTGGGCGCCGTGCCCGGCACCACCGTGGCGGACTGGCCCATCTCCTACGAGGAGCTGGCGCCCTTCTACGACAAGGCGGAAGCCGAGCTGGGCGTGTCCGGCCAGGCCACCCCCCACCCCTTCGCGGAGCCCCGGAGCGGCCCCTACCCGCTGCCGCCCCTGGACACGCACCCGGTCGCCTCTGAAATCGACAAGGTGTGCTCGGCCATGGGCTGGCACGCGCTGCCCACCGCGCGCGGCATCATCAGCAAGGCCTACAAGGGCCGCGCGCCCTGCGCGTACTGCGCGCTGTGCGGCAGCTACGGCTGTGAGACAGGGGCCAAGAGCAGCACGCTCGCGAGCCTCATCCCCAACGCCATCGCCACCGGCAACGTGGAGGTGCGCCCGGGCAGCATGGCGCGCTCCATCGAGGTGGACCGGCAGGGCCGCGCGAAGAGCGTGGTGTACCTGGACAAGGACGGCGTCACGCAGGAGCAGCCCGCGAAGGTCATCATCGCCTCCGCCACCGCGGTGGAGAGCGCGCGCCTGCTGCTCAACTCCACCTCCAGCCGCTTCCCCAACGGGCTCGCCAACGGCAGCGGGCTGGTGGGCAAGAACCTGCTCTTCAGCTCCTTCGGCGGCTCGCGGGCGCACTTCCGCGTGTCGAAGCAGAAGGCCGCGCGGCCGTGGCTCACGGACCCGGCGCCCTTCGTGAACCGCAGCCTCCAGGACTTCTACCTGATGCCGGACGCGCGCCACGGCTTCCGCAAGGGCGGCACGCTGGGCTTCATGTGGGCGCACCCCAACCCCATCTACGCGGCGGTGGGCCTGGCGGGCAGCGGCAAGTCGGGCGTGTTCGGCAAGGAGCTGAAGGACCGCATGCGCGCGTACCGCGACTCGCGCATCCTCGAGTTCGAGGTCTACGCGGAGTTCCTCCCCACGCCCGGCACCTCCGTCACGGTGGAGCCCGGGGTGAAGGACAAGTACGGCATCCCCGTGGCCGCCATCACCCTGGACCGGCACCCGGCGGACTTCGCCGCCACGCGCTTCCTCGTCGAGCGCGGCGAAGAAGTGCTGATGCGCCTGGACCCGGACCGCGTGGAGCGCGTGGGCACGCAGGGCGAAACCACCATCCTCCAGCACGGCACCTGCCGCTTCGGCGACGACGCGGCGGCCTCCGTGCTGGACAAGCACTGCCGCGCGCATGAAGTGCCCAACCTCTATGTCGTGGACGGCAGCTTCATGCCGTCGGGCGGCAGCGTGCCCTCCACGCTCACCATCGCGGCCAACAGCTTCCGCGTCGCGGACCACCTGGTACGCACGCTCAAGGGCTGAGGCGTCACGCCGCGCGCACTACTGGATGCGCAGCGGCGTCACTTCCACCTTCACCACGTAGCGCGCCTGCATGTCGGAGTCGAACTCCACCAGGTGGTCACCCACGCCGGTGACGTCCGCCTGCTGGGTGAACACGCCGAACTTCTCCATCTGGTCCAGCGCCGCACGCCCCGTGGACGCCTTGCGCTGCCGCGCACGGCAGCCCTCCTCGTGCACGGTGATGGCCGTCTCCTCTCCGGCGGCCGTCACCTCCTCCAGGTAGAAGCTCACCTTGATGGTGGACGCCTCCGGCACGCGCACCAGCACCTGCCCGCGGCCGGGGAAGCGGCCTTCGGAGTAGCTCTCCGGCCCCAGGATGCAGCCCGCGTACTCACTGCACACGGGCCAGGACGCCTTGCAGACATCCAGCACGCGCGGGCCGATGAAGTCATCCCGCGAGCCGCCGCACGCGAGCAGCATCAATCCCATCACCGCGCCCGCCAGTCGCGAGGCACTCCGTGTTACAACACCAGACATTCTTCTGAACCTCACCGAGGAGTGGATGTCCATGCGCCTGCGCAACCTGTGGCTGCCTCTCACCATCATCGCCCTGGCGGGCTGCGGAGACGAAACCGAGGACCTGCCGAACACGCCGCAGCTGCTCATCGACCGTACGGAGCTGAGCTTCGACACGGAGTTCTCCGCTGGGACCTACGTGGGAGCGACGACCTTCAACACGCTCTACATCGAGAACCGCGGCCTCCAGACGCTGGAGCTCAACGAGGCCTCCATCTCCGGTCCCAACGTCTTCACCATGAAGAAGCCGGAGGACTGGCCGGAGAACGGCCCCCTGAAGCTGGAGACCTACCAGCGCACCTTCATCGAGGTCGCCTTCAAGCCCAACGCCGCCAAGGAGTTCACCGGCACGCTCACCCTCAAGTCCAACGCCGCCAACGGTGACACGCGGGAGCTGGCACTCAAGGGCAAGGGCGTCGCGCCGTAGTCCCCGCGGTGAAGGCGGCGGAGGCGTGAAGCCCCGCCGCCCGCCCGGCGCTACTGCCGGGTGAACTGGCAACCGCCCACCCACGTGCCACCGTCCTGCGTGGGCGCCGGGCACGACGTGGGCGAGCCACCATCCGCCGCCGTGAAGCTGCGCGGGTAGTCGCCGTAGCCGGTGCGCAGCGTGTAGCCCACGGGGGTGTAGTCCGTGCGCTCGGTGGCGCTCACCGCCACCTTGAGCGTGCCGCCCTTGATGAAGCGCCGCTCCAGGCAGGAGCACGCGTAGGGCGCCACCGTGACGCGCGTGGTGCTGGCCGTCTTCTCCAGCTGGTACAGCGCCTGGTAGCTGCTGAGCGGCGCGCTCGTGGTGGTGTGCCACGCGCGCATCGCCGTCGGGTTGTAGGCCAGCGTCAGCGCGCCACCCGTGCTGGTGGTCGTCACCGGCGTGCACGGGCCCGTGCCGCCGTCCGTGCTGGTGCCGTCGCAGAAGGTCAAATCCAGCGCCAGCCCGTGCGGCACGCCGCCGTCGGGCAGGTTGTCCACGTCCCACTGCACCAGCCACGCCGCGTCCTCCGGCGCGCTCAAGGAGGGGAGCTGGTACTGGAAGGTGTCCGTGTCGGAGGCCACCGCGTCGTAGTCCGTGGGGCCGCGCACGCCCAGGCCCGTGGCACGGTCGTTGCCGCGCAGCCGGCCGTGGCCGTACGTCAGCTGGCCCTTCGCCTCGAAGGTGGCGTTGCCCACCGGCAGGTTGCCCGCGCCCACGTCGCCGAGCGTCTTCGCGCGCGCCTGCTCCACGCCCCCGCTGTAGGCCCCGTCCTCCTCCGCGTCCAGCGCGTCCCAGGACACCTCCAGCCGGTAGTCGCGGTCATCCGCCCAGTTGTTGCCGTCGTCCTGCACCACGAAATGGTACGTCAACACCCCGGCGTGCGCGGGCACCGGCAGCACGCCCTGGAAGTTGCTCAGGCCGGGGAAGCGCGCCGGGTCGCTCTCCTCGCGCAGGGACTGGAGGCACAGCACGGCCTCCGCGTTGTTGCAGTAGGTCTGCACCAGCCCCGGCGCGTCGGGGTGCTCACGCGTGTCGCGCGGGCACACGGCCGCGTCGCTGGTGCAGGTGGCGCGCTGCTCCGCGGTGACGGCCGTGCTGACGGTGGTGAACACCAGCACCTGCCGGTCCGCCAGCTGGCCCAGCGGCAGGGGCAGCGGGTCGAAGCGCGTGGTGGTGGGCAGCTCCACCAGCTTGTAGCGCAGCGTGCTGGGCTTCGCGTACGCGGGCAGCCCCAGCGCGAACCAGTCGCGGTCGGACACGTAGCCCAGCCGGCCTTCGAAGGTCGTGGACGTGCCCGGCGAGCCCACGAGGCTGCGCGAGTACGCGCGGGCGTAGGCGTCGTTGTCTCCGGACTGGTCGCGCGGGTCCGCCTCGTCCACCACGCGCACCTCCACCTCGTAGGGCTGGCGCAGGTCGCCCGCGGGCACGGGCTCGTTGTTGCCCCGGTAGCCCTTCACCACCAGCACCCAGGTGCCCGCCAGCTTCACCTTGCGCGCGGTGGCCAGCACGCCCGGGTGCACCTTGGGCAGCACGTTGCCCTCCGACTCCTTGTCGGTGCTGTTGGGGCGCAGCAGCTCGTAGGACAGGCGGTAGTTGGGCGCGAAGCCCTGGTCCGGCGCGGCGATGCGCACGTAGGCGATCTTCCCCGCCGTCAGCGGGAAGCTGAAGCGGTCCACGTCGTCGTCCGTGGCCAGGTAGCCCTTCGCGGTGCCCACCTGCACGGCGCCCTGCGCCGCCAGCGCGATGGGCGTGGGCGTGACGTCGTTGGGCTCGTTGGTGTCCGGGTTCTCCAGCAGCTCCACCGTGAGCCGGTAGGGGTTGCGCGCGTCGTAGGCGGGGCGCGCGGGGTTGATGGGCGCGTCGCGCACCACGATGATCAGCTGGGTGTCCGGCGTGCCGTACGGCAGCACGATGTCCACCGGCTTCGGGGCGCCCGAGCCGTGCTGGTCGGACTTCGCCACCAGCGCGGTGCTCTTGTCCTTCTCCTGCACCGTGACGGACAGGTTCACCGGCGTGCTGGACGCCAGGTAGGTGCCGGTGACGTGCACCAGCGTGCGCGCGTTGGCGGAGGCCGGGATGCGGACGCTGTACCAGTCCTCGTCACCGGCCTTCACGTCCCCGGTGAGCGCCAGGAAGCGCTCCACCGGTACGCCCGGCTTCAGCTCGCAGTCCGCGTTCGTCAGGGCCTCCTCGCGGTTGTTGCAGAGGTCCTCCACCACGCCCGTGCCGGCGTCCGGCGTGTCGTCCCCGTCGGAGGAACAGGCGGCCAGGAGCAGGAGCGCGAGCGGGAGCAGTCGGGTGCGAAGGCGCATGGGGGGCTCGGGGGGCTTCGAATCAGGGGACGGGCGAGAGGGTCGGGGCGACGCCAGGGCAGCCGTCCACGAAGTCCTCGGGGTTCACGCGGACGACGCCATCCGGAGGCGACTTGATGCCGCCCACCGGGTAGCGCACGGAGTCCACGCGGAAGGTGCGCACCAGCGTGCGCGCGGTCGGGTCATCCGCGGGCAGCATGGACACGGAGAGGTAGATGTCGTTGTAGCCCGCGCCGCGCTGCACGGTGCCGGCGTCCACGCCCCCGTCCACGCCGCCGTCGGCGATCATCGCGATGGTGGGCGCGAGCAGCACGTTGTCCACGCGGAAGCGGTAGCACTGGCGGCCCTGCTCATCCACCGTGCCGTCCGCCTCCATGCTGTAGCGGTACGCGTCCGAGGCCAGGTTGGCGGTGTCCACCTGGAGGGGCCGCATGTGCATGCGCGCCTCGCTGCGGTTGGTGAGGCCGTCCGTGTCCGGGTCCTCGTCCAGGTCCTTGCTGGAGCCCTGGGTGCCGCCCCGCCACTCCATGCCGTCCGGCACGCCGTCGCCGTCGCTGTCCTGGAGCGTGGCGTTGGTGCCGATGAACTGCTCGTCGCAGTCCAGCAGGCCGTCGCAGTCGGTGTCCACGCCGCGCAGCGCGGGCGGGCAGCCCTTGTCCAGGCCGCCGCCGTCCGGCTGCACTTCCTGCGTGGGGTCGAACTGCACGCCGCGGTCGCGGAAGTACACCTCCACGCCGTCGCTGAAGCCGTCGGTGTCGGTGTCGCGCAGGTTGGGGTTCGTGCCCAGCTCGTACTCGCGCGCGTCCGTGAGGCCGTCGCCGTCGGTGTCCGCTTCATCCAGCGGGCTGCCCGGGGGCGCGGAGAAGTTGGACGCCACGAACTCCTTCACGATGAAGGCGCGGCGCACCTGGCCGAACTGGAAGTTGAGGAAGTTGATGGGCTCGTTGTTGCGGAAGTCGCGGAAGTTGCCGCCGCCCAGCGTGGCCATCTTGTCCAGGCGGTCCGCGTTCTGGTTGATGATGAGCAGCGGGCAGCCGCCGTCGCCGAAGCCGCCGTCCTCCGACACCAGGTCGCACACGGACGGCACCGGCTGCGTGGGGTTGAAGACGTGCACGGTGTTGAAGCGCACGTCCTCCACCAGGTCGCGCAGCTGGCGGATGCGCACCACCGCGTCGCCGCGGATGAGCTCGTCGTCCTGGTTGTTGGTGGGCTTGCCGTCCGACAGGAAGATGACCGAGTAGCGCGCCTGCGCCAGCGCGTCGTTCCCGTTGGGCTGCTGCCGCGCCCGCGCGATGTCCGTGTTGATGAGCGAGTAGATGTCCGACAGCGGCTTGACGAAGTCCGTCGAGTCCCGGTTCGGCGACGTGTCCGTGTTGCGGAACGTGAGCAGCTTCTCCGTGAGGATGGCCTTCGCGGCGGCGTCCAGCAGCGACACCTGCACGAAGCCGTCCTCCGGCGGCGGCCCGGGGTTCTGCGTGAGGAACGCCGTGGTGCTGCCCGCGAAGAGCATCACCGCGATGGAGACCTCGGGGTCCTGCGGGAGGTTCTCGATGAGGTCCACGAGCGCCGTGGCGCGCGTGCCGTCCGGGTCGCTGACGCGCATGGACTGGCTGGCGTCCATGGCGACGATGATCTTGATGGGCCGGATGACCTCATTCGCGCCCAGCGTGCAGAACCGCCCGTCCAGCGCCACGGCCCGGTCCGCGGGCACGTCCGTGTCCCGGCGCGGGTCGTAGAGGTACGAATCCGTACAGGCCACCACCACCGCGAGCCCCACCAGGGTGAGGGCCCAAAGACGTCCCGCGCGGCTCACGGCGATGCGCCTCCCTGCGACGGCGACACGCCGACGCAATTGCCCTGGGCCCGCCAGGGGTCCACCAGTTGATCCGGCCGGCGGAAGTCGCCGTCGTCCATGGCCAGGTCCGGCCCCAGCGGCACGCGCACGCTGGGCGGCGCGTACTGCGCCCACGCGCACGCGGTGCGCCAGACGCCGTAGTCCGTGGCCACGCCGCTCTCCGGCGCCTCCGCGAACCACACCTTGAACAGGTTGTAGCCCTGCTTCACGCCCGAGCGGTCCGGCGGCGTCACCAGCTGGAGGTTGGACACGGTGAAGTCGTAGCAGACGCCGTCCGTGTCGGTGCCACCCGGGACCTTCTTCACCTCGTACTGGATGCCGTACTTGTCGTGGAAGAGCCGGTCGCGCCGGGTGGGGTCGCTGCCGGCCTTCAGCTCCTCGTCATCCGGCACGCCGTCACCGTCGGTGTCCAGGCCGGACACGCTCGACTGGAGCGGGTTGAGGCCGTACTTCGCCTCCACCCCGTCCGGCGCGCCGTCGCCGTCGCTGTCCACGATGCCCTGGCGCGTCTTGAGGTAGTCCTCGGCGAACTGCGACAGCCCGTCGCCGTCCGTGTCCCGGCAGGTACAGCCCGGCGTCAGCGGGGACTTGGGGTCGCAGCCGCGCGCGTCCAGGTCGTTGCCCGCCTTGAAGCCCTGGTCCTGGCGCCGGTACTCGAAGCCGTCGCTCAGGCAGTCCCCGTCGCTGTCGATGGTGAAGGGGTTCGTCTTGAGCGTGAAGCTGTTGTCCAGCGTGTCCGGGATGCCGTCGCCGTCGCTGTCCAGCACGCGGCCGTCATCCCCCGGCGCGGAGCTCAAGGGCTCCACCATCAGCGTCTTCATCACGTTGGGCGACGCGAACGAGGAGTAGTCCAGCGCGCCCAGGCCCAGCTCGGAGATTTCGGCCGTGTTGCTGAACTCCTGGTAGACGCCGTTGCCCATCTCCGCGAAGCGCTTGAGCAGGTAGGAGGCGATCTTCTTCGCCGCGGCCGGGTACTGCGCCTCCGGGACGCCCGGGTAGGTGCCGTAGATGTCCTGGCAGATGGGGCCGCAGGCGCGCACGGCCTCTTCGTTGAAGAGCAGCACCGTGTGCATGCGCACGTCGCCCACGTTGTACTGCGTCTTCAGCTCCATCAGCCGGCGCACGTAGCTGAAGAGCTGGTAGTTCTGGTTGCGGTCCGTGCCCACCTCGAAGCCGGTGATGGCGTCGGTGGTGCTGGTGGCGTTGCAGAAGCTGGAGATGGAGTCGCGCCAGGTGAGGTCCGGCGTGTCCGGCCCCGCGTAGTCAGACAGGTTGTCGTTGGCGGAGCAGCGCGGGTACGGCGTGCCGTCCGTGAGGAACACGACGACGTAGCGCGTGCGCGGCAGCAATTCCGGCGTGGACTGGGACACCGCCTCGATGTCGCTGGCGATGAGGCTGTACGCGTAGCTGAGCGCGCCCTGGTAGTCCGTGCCCTTGCCCAGCTGCGACTGGAGCCCTTCGATGTAGCCGTTGATGTTGCCCGGGGCCTGGAAGCGATCCCCTCCCGCGGGGGGCCAGGTGTTCTTCACGTTCGTTTCGAACGGGGCAATGGCGATGCTGATGTTGCCCTGGCGCGCGTCGTTGATGCGCTTGAAGCCCGACACCAGGGTCTTCAGGGCGCGCACGCGCGCGGGCTCCGTCACGCCCGGCGGGATGATGGCCTGCACCTCCGCGCGCTCGCAGAAGCCGCTGCCCTCCTGAGAACCCGGCGGATCCGACACGCACATGCTGCCGGACTCGTCCACGACCAGCACCACCTTCACCGGGAAGCCGGTGGGGTTCGCCGGACGCGTGCACACCCGGCCGGCGAGCGTCAGCCGGTCATCCAACTGGGACTGCTCCTGGGCGCGCGGCTCCAGGAGCGTGTCGGCACAAGACAGCACACCCAGGGCCAGGAGGCCGGTCGCAAGAAGCGGAACCACGAGCTGACGGCGCATGCGATGCGGACCTCCTGGCATGGGGGACACCCTTCTTACGCCTTCCGACGGCGGCGCAGGAGCAGGCCGAGCACGCCGGCACCCAGGGCCGCGACGCTTCCGCCCGCGGGCAGCGAGGTGCAGCCGCTGCCTTCCGTGTCGTCCTTGCCCACCTTCACGAAGAGGCTGGACACGGAGGCGCGCTCATTGGGGAACACGCGGTCCGCGAAGGCCAGGCGCGTGGACACCTGCAGTTCGTACTCACCCTCCTTGTCCGGCTGGAAGTTGGGCACGCTGCCGTCCACGTACTGGTACTCCCAGTGGCGGCTGTAGGTGACGGCGCCCTTGGGGTTCTCCACCACCGCGGTGGAGCCGGAGGGACGCTTCACCACCGTCCAGGTGTACTCGATGGCCGCGCCGTTGCGGTTGGCGAACAGGGGCGGGCGCACCGCCATGCCCGTCTTCTCCACGCTGATGGTGCCGCCGGTGCCCACGCTGAAGGGCGCCTTCGGATCGAGGCAGTCGTTGGGGTGGTCGCGGTTGAGCACCACGCAGTAGCGCGTGTCGCACGCGTCGCCCAGGCCGTCGCCGTCGTCATCCGCCTGGTCGCGGTTGGCCACCAGCTGGCAGTTGTCCGCGGCGTTGAGGACGGAGTCGTTGTCGATGTCCGCGTCGCACTTGTCGCCAATGCCGTCCGCGTCCGCGTCCTTCTGGTCCGGGTTGGACAGGCCGGGGCAGTTGTCCAGGTTGTCGGACACGTTGTCGCCGTCCGCGTCCACGCGGCACAGGCTCACGTCCGCCGGCAGCTGCTGGTTCTCGTTCGCGACGAGCGGGCAGTTGTCCTCGCCGTCCTTGCGCCCGTCATTGTCGTCGTCGTCGTCGCAGACGTCGCCAATGCCGTCCTTGTCGTTGTCCGCCTGGTTGGCGTTGGGGATGGAGGGGCAGTTGTCCTCGCCGTCCGCCTTGCCGTCGTTGTCGTCATCCGCGTCGCACGCGTCGCCGGTGCCGTCACCGTCGGTGTCCAGCTGCGTGGCGTTGGAGACGGCCGCGCAGTTGTCGCACGAGTCGCCGGCGAGGTCGCCGTCGCCGTCCGTCTGGTCGCGGTTGGACGTGAACGGGCAGTTGTCCTTGTCATCCGCCTTGCCGTCGCCGTCCGCGTCGTCCGTGTACGAAAGCGTCTTGCCGTCGTCCGTGTAGGCCACCCAGACGGAACAGCCGCAGCCGCAACCGCAGCCGCCGCCCTCCTCCTTGGGCCGACCGCACTCGTCTCCGAGGCACTCCGGGTTGTCCGGGTTCTGCTCCTGGGCCTGCACGGTACGGGGGCTCAGCACCAGGAAGGCTCCGAGCGCCAACATGGGGGCAATGCGACCGATAGTCATGGTGACTCCTTTCACAACCCCCAGCCCTAGCAAGAGCCGATCCCGCGTCTGTAGGAGTTTCAGGGTCAGGAACTTCAAGGGGTTGCGGGTCCGGAAGGGATTGCTACAGGATGGGTGTGGGGGGGACACCCCATTCGAACTGTGGGGGGAACCCCACGCCAGCGGGTGGGCTCAGAGGCCCACGATGAAGTCGTCGGAGACGAGGGGAACCATGCCGGCCGGGGTGCGGCCGGTGTCGGGGTCGTACTGGATCTCCTGGATGAAGAGCGAACCCACGCCGGAGCCGCGCGGATCATTGTCCCGGCCCACCTGGAGGTAGAGGTAGACCTCGTTGGTGCCCGCGCGGATGAACCCGCCGGGGATCAACGGGTGGGGGCGCTCCAGGGTGGGGACCAGGGAGACGTTCTCCACGCGGGTGCGGTAGCAGGCGCGGTCGCTGGTGGCGGTGGGCGGCAGCGGGACGACGGAGTAGCCGTAGCCGCGCTCGCGGTGGAAGTCGAGGTCGGCGCTGAGCGGGTCCCCGTGGGCTTCGACCTCCGCCACGTTGGTGACGCCGTCGCGGTCGCTGTCGAGCAGGTCCTCGGCGACCAGCGGGTTCGTCTGCGACAGGGCCTCCACCAGGTCCGGCAGGCCGTCGCCGTCGGTGTCGCCCACGCAGGGGTCGCTGCCGAGCACGCGCTCCTCGCAGTCGTTGAGCCGGTCGCCGTCGGTGTCCTGCACCACGCTGCAGCCGTTGATGACGTCCACGGCGAGCGGATCCAACCCCATGCGCAGCTCGACGCCGTCCATGAGGCCGTCCTGGTCGGTGTCGGGGACGGCGGGGTCCAGGCCCAGGGCGCGCTCGTCGTCGTCGCCCACGCCGTCGCCGTCGCTGTCGGTGAGCATCTGGCCGTTGCGCACCTGGACGTTGCGGTTGAAGGCGAGGAAGCGCTTCAGCTTGAGCCCGTTGTCGAGCGCGCCGTAGTCCAGCCGCGAGAGCGCGTTGGGCAGGCCCGCGAAGTCGGTCTCCACGGGCGCGCTGCCGCCCGCGTTGGCGATGGCGGCCACCTGCAGGCGGGTGACGGCGTCCGGCACGTCGCCACGGACGTAGATGGGCTGCACGCTGACGTCGCCCGCGCCCAGCTGCTCCACCAGGCCCTTGAGCTCTCCCACCACGGCGGTCAGTTCGCACTGGCTGCACGAGGCGTTGCACTGGGCCTGGGCGTCGGGGGACGCGCCGCAGCCGGCGGCCTGGGACAGCGCGGTGCAGCGGCTGTCGATGCCGATGTTGAAGGCCGGGTTGTCGCAGCTCACGTCGGAGCTGCGGATGACGGGCGCGACGACATAGCGCGTGCGCGCGACCTCGCCCTTGCAGGCGGCCTGCATGTCGCCGGACATCAGGCTCTTGGACAGCCGCAGCGCGGAGCGGATGCTGATGGGCCCCTGCTGCTGGTAGCTGGCGTAGCGGGGCAGGATGGACTGGAAGCCCGCCGCGTCCGTGAAGCTGCCTTGCAGGCCGGTGGCCACCGAGTGGAACGCCACCAGCCCGAAGCGCATCTGTGGGCCGGTGAAGCGAGAGGTGAGCGTGGTGAGGCCGTCCACCGCGTAGCCCACCATCTCCGTCTCCACGCCGGTGCCGCCCTGCAGCGCGAAGACGACCTTCACGGGGAACGCGTCGCCGGTGGCCTCGGGGACGCAGAGGTCGCCCTCGAAGTTGGCGCGGTCGCGCGAGCCGCCCGCGCGGTCGTCAATGGAATAGAGCCCCGCGTCGGTGCACGACAGCCACAACGTTGGAATCAGGAGCCAGGCGACCCGGGGGGAGGAACGCATCCGTTGGATTGTAGACCTCAGCCCCCCCATCCGACGCAAGCGACCCGAGGGGCGGATCCGCGCGAAGCCACGTCACCGGCCCGACTTTTCGCGTCCCCGGGGAACAGGTCGCCGCCAGCCAGGCTGGAATGTCCACATCCTGCCTGGAACCAACCCCCAACAGATTCCTGGTCTTACCGGGATGGTTCCGATTCCTGGGAGGGGAAAGACATTGCCCATGCTGTCCAATCCCAAGGAGCAAGACCAAATGAAGACGACGAAGCTGGGCGGGACCGTGGCGATGTTCGTGCTGGCGCTGGGCGCGACGGGTGCGATGGCGCACGGTGGCGAGGCGAAGAGCCACGACCCGCGCATGGCGGTGGCGATGGAGGAGGTCGTGCTGGTGTCGAAGACGGGTCCCCTGGCCGGCGGTTCGGGCGGCTCCAGCGGCTGCGGCTTCGTGAGCAACATCCTGGGCAACGTCGCCGGCAACCTGCTGGGCAACACGACGGGCACCATCCTGGGCATCATCGGCAACGTGTTCGGCGGCGGCGCGAGCGGCAACTGCAACTGAAGCAGGACACCGTCACGACCCCCTGAAGCGATGTAGCGATTCATTCAAGACGTACCCGACGCCGGAGGTCCCACCTCCGGCGTCGGTCCTGGAGCGAGCCCCCATGCGACACACCCTGACTCCCGGGCACGGGTTGTTGACCGGCCTTGCCGCGGTGCACCTGCTGCTGGTGGCCTGTGGCGCGTTGCACGTGCCCTTCCTGCAGCTGACGGACACCGTGAGGCCCTGGGCCCAGGGCTACGTGCACTGGACGGGCGCGAGCAGTGGTTTCAGCTTCTTCGCCCCCGGGGTGAGCCCGGCGGTGCGTGTCTCCTTCGACCTGGAAGGTGCGTCCGGCGAACAGCTGCACGACGACTTCCGGTCCGACAACAGCGCGGTGAACGTGCGCATCCATTCCATGATGTTGCGCTTCGGGCTCCAGGAGAGCCGGGACGCGCTGGCCCGCGCGTGGGCGGCGGCGATGTTCGGCCGGCACCCGGACGCCCGCGCCGTGACGGTGCGCGTGGAGTCGCTCCAGCTGCCGACCATGGAGGCGCACCTGCAGGGGTCGCGGCCCCTCTGGTCGGAGGCCTACCGGGCGGTGTTCGAGCGCCGGCTGCCCGCGTCCGTGTCCACCGGTGAGGTGACGCCATGAGTGCACAGTCCTGGAAGTCCTCCGTGGGTCCGAAGCTGGCGGCGTTCGTCAGCGCGCCGTCCTCCCCGCAGCCGCTGGGCGTGTTCCGCATCGGCGTGGCGGCGCTGCTGCTCATCCAGGCGTGGAGCCTGTCGGAGAGCCTGCCGGAGCTGTTGGGCAACCGGGGCTGGGTGCCCTGGAGCGTCTCCGAGGCGCTGGCGTCCCCGTCGGTGCCCCGGGTGGACGCGGTGGTGGCCGCGCTGGCGCCGCTGGGCATCTCCCAGGCGGCCGGCATCCAGGGCCTGGCGTTCGTCTACGTGGTGGCGCTCGTGGGCCTGCTCCTGGGCCTGCACACGCGGCTGTCGGCGGTGGTGGCGTGGGTCATCCACACGGTGCTGCTCAACAGCATCAGCTTCTTCTCCTACGGCGTGGAGACCTTCGCGCACATCAGCCTGTTCTATTGCGTGGTGATGCCGGTGGGCGCGGCGTTCTCCCTGGACGTGCGGGCGGGACGGCTCTCCGAGGCGCCGTCCCCCCTGGCGACGCTGTCGCTGCGCATGTTGCAGTTGCACCTGTGTCTCATCTACCTGTCCACGGGGCTGGAGAAGCTGCTGGGGCCCGTATGGCGGGACGGGACGGCGCTCTGGGAGGTGCTGATGCAGCCCCAGTACGGCCAGTTCGACTTCGCGTGGCTCGCGGTGGTGCCGTGGATGGTGAAGCTGTCCACGTGGGGCACGCTGGCGGTGGAGGTGGGCTACGCGTTCTGCGTCTGGCCCCGGCGCACGCGGGGGCTCTGGGTGGCGCTGACGGTGGGCATGCACCTGGGCATCGCGGTGATGATGGGGCTGTGGCTGTTCAGCGGGATGATGACGGTGCTCACGTTCGCGGCGTTCGGCTGGCCCCTGGTCGCCGAGGCGATGGTCACGCGGGTCCGGGCCGCGGTGCTGCTCCCGTTCCACTCCAGCTCCGCGCGTTAGGGCGCGGGCTTCGTGGGTGGCGGCTCCCGGGAGGTTCCGCCGGAAGGAGGAGCCCCTGACTCGGGGATTGGGGCCGGGGCGCGCGTCACGCGAAGCCTCGGCTTCGCGATGTTGGCGGCATCCAGTGCGTGGACGGACAGCTCCACGTCGACACATCCCGGTCCGGGCTGCCCGGTCGCGGGCTGGGGAAAGAGCGGGACGGACACATCCCGCCCGTACCACTGGCCAGGCGCCAGGAGGAGGATGTCCTCTTCCCGTCGCGGTGGCGTCCGGACGTCGACGATGAGGAACGGCAGGGGCTGCCCGCTGGCACAGTCCAGGACCCGCTCCACCGCCAGCGTGTGGCTCTCGATGAGGCGCCGGTCCAGACACAGGCTCCCGCTCGCGGCGCCCATCAAGAGGCGTCCTGACACCGTCTGTCCGTCGAAGCCCGCATGCTGGAACTCCACTCGCGCGACTGCCGCTTCATGCGTGGGGCACGCGGCGGCTTGAGCGTCGGCACCGGGCCGCGCGCTGGAGAAGGGGCCACCCTGACATGCACTCAGCCCCATGAGGCCGAGGGTCAGGAGCATCGAGCGTGTCATTCGCACCGGAGATCTCCATCATCGGCGGGGACACCCAAGCCCTGCCGGTGTTTCCAGCCACAGGCATGGGCCAGTTCATGCACCATCGCCTGGGCGCGGCACTCGCGCGAGGAGGGCTCCTCGCACCAGTTCACTTCGCTGACAGGATTCTGGCAGCCCGCATCCGCCGGCCTCCACACGTATCCCAGCGCGGAGACGCCGGTGCCCTTCCGGAGTGCGCACTCCTTCTTCACATCCGCGCCGCAGTTGATCTTCGTGCCACCGCACTGGAGGCTGACGCACTCCCGCAGGCATTCGTCCGTGATGCTCCTCGCAGCGGCACGGCACTCCTCGATGGTCGGGAGCTCACGACATGCGGCGTGCATCGGCGTGCCAGGAGCTTGAGCCGCGGCACACGCCCAGTGCAGGGTGGCGGCGCTGATGAAGAGCGCCGAGGATGGCATCGGGGCATCCGCCAATTCTACTCACAGCGTGAGCAGGTAGGCGAGCAGGTCGTCGCGCTCCCCGGCGGTGAGTTCCCGGGCGCCGCCGTGCTCCGGTCCCGAGGTCTCCAGCAGCATGCGCAGCGGGAAGCGCGTCCCCACCACGAGCCGGTCTCCCTGCACCGCGTAGCCCGCCGTGGCGCTCGTCAGCAGGGGCCACACGTCCCAGGTCCCCACCAGCGAGGGCGGCGCCGCGCCCGTCACCAGGTGCTGCTGCTCCAGCCGCAGCGGCAGCGCGATGGGCGTGCCGACGTCCTGGTACTGGCCTCGCGTCGAGGGGTCCTGGTCCAGCGTGAAGAGGGGCGCGGGGTGGCAGGCCAGGCACCGGGCCTTGCCTTCGAACAGCGCCAGGCCCTTCGCGGGATGGCCGGTCCTGCCGTCCGGCAACGTCACCGTCTCCTGGGGCGCGCCATCCGCGCCCCGGTAGGGGTTGGGCGGCGTCGGCAGGAGCGACGTGTAGAGCGCCAGGGCCTCCACCTCCGACGGCAGCGGATCCGGGTTGTGGTAGCGGTTGCGCCCGCCCACCGTCTCCGCCGTCTCCGCGATGCTGTGCGTGCTCGCGGGCGTGAAGTAGGGCGGCGTGTCCCGGCTGCCCAGGGCCGTCGTCGAGCGGTAGATGCGCATGGGACGCGTCTTCTCGAAGAAGACGCCGCCGGTGTGTCCCTCGATGTGGCACGCGTCGCAGCTCATCCCCGTGCGTCCCACGTCGGAGAAGTAGAGCACCTGGCCCAGCCGGCGTTGGTCGCTCGAGCGCACGTCCACCACCGGCCACTGCCGCACCACGCGCGCCCCGCCCGCCCGCGCCTCGCTCACGTCCACCACCGCCACCGTGCCCGTGAAGCGGTTGAGCACGTAGAGCGTGCGCCCGTCCGGAGACAGCGACAGCGAGCGGGGCCCGGAGTGCAGCTCCAGCCCCGCCCTGCCCTTCGTTCCCAAATCCTCCGCCGGGCGGATCCACGGCGTGCCCTCCGGCGCGGGCACCGGCAGCGTCTGGAGCACCGCTTCGCGCGCCGCCGCGTCGCTCTTCACCAGCGCCTTCGCGTCCAGCACCCGCACCTGCCCCAGGCCCACGTCCGCCGCGTAGAGCAGCCCGGCGCGGTCATCCAGCGCCAGCCCCTCCGTCACGCCCGCGCCGAAGCCGCGGTGCCGCACCACCTCCTGCCGGTTCAGGTCCAGCACCGCGACACCGCTGTTCGCGCTCACCTCCATGCGCTGGGCGTTGGGGCCCACGTTCGGCCCCAGGCTCGACATGAAGAGGCGCTTCAAGCGGTCGCTCGCGACCAGGGCTCGCGGCGCCTTGCCGCCCATCACCTGCGCGGAGAAGACCTCCGTGGGCCCTCCGATGATGGGGACGCCGGGCTTCGGCACCACCGGCGCCAGCTCCCGGCCGTCGTTCTTGTCGAGCAGCACCACCTGCCCCGTCTGGAGGCTGCCCACCATGAGCCACTGCTTCCACAGCACCAGCTCGCGCGGGTTCGGATCCACGGCCGCGCTCCACTGCTCGCGGCCGTCCTCCAGCGCGAGCGCGTGCACCGCGTCGCGGACATGCTCGGCGACGAAGGCCACGCCCTTCCCGGCATCCACCGCCAGGCCCCACACGCCCGCGGGCGAGGGGACGACCCGGGCCTTCCGCTCCGGCGCGTCCAGCGCGTACAGCCACAGCCCCCCTCCCCACTGGTGGGCCACGCCCAGCCAGGGATGCCCGCTGGCGTCCTTCCACGTCGCGAGCGCCGACGGCCCGTCCCCCACCGCCATCGCCTCCACACGCCCGGACGCCACGTCCAGCGCGAACACCGTGTCCGTGGGCGGCGACGCGACGAAGAGCGTGCGCCCGTCCGGGGACAGCGCCATCGCCATCAGGTCCGGGAAGGCCGCGTCATTGACCACCGTGAGCCGCGCGGTGCCCGTGGGCCGGGGCCCGTCGCTCGCGGCGAGCGACAACTGCACGTCCGCCTGGAACGTGCCCACGGGGAGCGTGAGGTCCGCGGGAAGCCTCGCGTAGGCATGGCTCGCGTCCGCCACCGTGAGCGGTACCTCCCGCGACAGGGGCGCGCCGAGCACCAGCCGCAGGCCCGGCACCAGGTTCTCGCCGTAGAGGGAGAGCGGCTGCGAGGTCTGGTTGCTGGTCAGCTTCGGGCCCACGGCCCGGAGGATGGGACGCGGTCCCGAGG
>NZ_RAWE01000175.1 GCF_003611695.1 Corallococcus carmarthensis
CCCTGGGGGCGGGTGGGACCGCGGCGCAGCAGGCGCTGGAATCGGCGCGCAAGGACGGGAACTGGCGGGTGCGCTGGGCGGCGGTGCGGGCGGAGGCCCGGAGCCGGGGCCTCACGGAGCGGCGGGCCCTGGCGGACTGGATCATGGACACCCCGCCGGACGCGGACCTGGGGGCCTGTCTCACCGCCGTCCGGGCCGCCGCCGACACGGGCCGGTCCACGGCGGACTTCCTGCGGGAGGCCGGGGCACGGGGCCCTTCCGCCGCCGCCCGGGTGTGGGACAGACGGGACGCCGTCCGCCAGTCGCTGTCGCTGGAGATGTTCTCGCAGGAGCCGTCCGTGCGGCTGCCCGCGCTCCTGCACCTGGCCACCTTCCAGGGTCGGTCGGCGACGCGCGTGGTGCTGGACGCGGTGGCGTCGCGGCCCGTCGCGGGCGACGCGGTGATGGCGGAGCTCCTCTCCGCCGTCGCCGAGCGGCAGCACGCCTCCGTGGGCCGGCTGCTCCTGACGGAGGCGAAGCCCCCGGACGAGGCCGCCATCAACCGGCTCTTCGCCGTGTACTCGCGCGAACTGGATGCGCTGCGGCCGGAGCTCGCGGTCCCTGATGTGCAGCGCCGGCGCACGGCGGTGGCGACCCTGCGCCGCTACGGTCCGCTGGCGAAGCGGGAGCTGGAGGGGGCGCTGGGGGACGACGACGGACGGGTTCGCGAGCTGGCGGCGCGCGGCCTGGCCGAGTCCGCCGGGAAGCCCCTGCGGGACATGGCGCTCCAGGGGGTGAAGGACGCGGAGTCCGCGGAGGCCGCCCGGCCGTGGCTGGGCGCCATGGCCCATGAGAAGGGGTGCTTCGCCTTCCTGCGCGACGTCGCGGAGGGACGCAACGCCCGGACACCGGAGGTCCAGGGAGAGGCGGTGGCGCTCCTGGGGGACTGCGCGGAAGGCCCGCCTCCCACCCGGCGGCTGGCGCCCTTTCTGGCTTCGAACGTGGCTCCGGTGCGCGCGGGCGCGGTGCGCGCCCTGGGGGCACTGCCCCGGAACGGCGACGCGATGGCGCTGGCGGCGAAGGCGCTGGAGGACGGGGCGCCGGAGGTGGTGGTGGCCGCGCTGGACGTGCTGTCCGCCTACCGGCAGCCGTCGCGCGGGGATGAAGCGGCGGGCCTCCTGGGCTCGGATCACCCGGTGGTGCGTGCGGCGGCGGCACGGGCGCTGGAGTTCGTGGGCCGCGCCGCGCACGTGCGCGTCCTGGCTGAGCGTCTGAGGGGGGATCCGGTGGCGGACGTGCGCGTCGCGGTGGCAAGGACGCTGACGGCGCTGGGCGGGCCGCAAGCGGTGGCGGCGCTGAGCGAGGCGGCATCGCACGATGCGGACACGCACGTGAAGCACGTGTCGGAGGAAGGGCTGCGCCGGCTGGGCTTCGGGCGCTGACGGGAAGCAGGGGAGGCGGAAGGCCCGTGGATCAGGCCTCCACCCCGCACCCATGGCCGACGCTCACGCGCCGCTGACGGCCTTGGCGTCCACGCGGTTCCGGCCCGCGTGCTTGGCCCGGTACAGGTACTTGTCCGCGGCGGAGATGAGGTCCTCCGGCTGGGAGAAGTCCGAGTCCAGCAGCGTCGCCACGCCCAGGCTGATGGTCACCTTGATGGGCGTGCCGCTGAAGATGAAGTCCGCGCGGTCCACCGCCACGCGGCAGCGCTCCGCGCACGCGAGGGCCGCGTCCTCCGCGGACTCGCGCAGCATCAGCGCGAACTCCTCGCCGCCGTAGCGTGCGAGCAGGTCCTCGGTGCGCACGGTGTCGGCCACCCGCTGCGCGATGCGCGTCAGCACGAAGTCTCCGGCCGGGTGCCCGTACACGTCGTTGATGCGCTTGAAGTGGTCCACGTCGAAGAGCACCAGCGACAGCGGCACGCGGTGGCGCAGGCAGTACGCGAACTCCTTGCGCACCGTCTCCATGAAGTACTTCTTGTTGTAGACGCGGGTGAGGCCGTCGCGCGTGGCGGACTCGTAGATGCTGCGCTGGTACTGCTCCTCCAGCGCGTCCTGGATGCTGAACTTCAGCACCGTGTTGGAGCCGATCTGGATCTTGTCGCCGTCGTACAGCGGCGCCGCGCTCACCTTCAGGCCGTTGAGGTACGTGCCGTTGGTGCTGCCCAGGTCCACGAGCTGGAAGCGGCCATCACCAATGGCCACCACCTTCGCGTGCTTGCGGGAGATGCCGTCGTCCTCCACCTGGAACTGGGCCTCCGAGCTGCGGCCCAGCACCACCTCCGAGCGGTCCAGCTTGAACATCCGCCCGATGCCGGCGGCGGACTTGGCGCTGATGACGATCAGATAGGCGCTCTGCTGCTGGGCGCTGCCCAGCAGGTCCGAAATGGAATGGACGGAAGTTTTCTCCTCGGACATCGCGCCTCCCATCTTACGGGCCGCCTTTTCACGGCGGCAAGCACACCCACGCTCCTTTCACGCACCCGGTGTCAGCCGACCCGCCCCACCCGCGCCGGCCGGCGCCTTTGTTTCTCCGGTGGAGGAACTGTCGGCCGCCCGACGGACAGCTCACCGACCACGGGCGTCCGGAGGAAGCGGGCGAGGGCCTCGCCCCCCCGGGGATGCTCCGCCAGCCCCTGCATCAGCTTCACCAGCGCCGCCGACGGGGTCATGTCCGCACCGCCGACCGCCCCCTCCGCCAGCGCTTTCGCCCCGGACTCATAGAGCGTGAGGTCCACCCCGTTGCGGTACGCCTGGCTCACCACCAGCACCGGGACGCCCCGCTCCCGCGCCTGGACGAAGAGCGGCAGCAGCGAGCGGCCCAGCTCCGGCGCGATGGGCACGTTGCCCGCTCCGTACGCCTCCACCACCAGCCCCTTCACGTGCGGCAGCAGCTGCAGGGGCAGGGCGGGATCCAGCCCCGGGTACACCTTGAGGAGGAAGACGCGCGGATCCAGCTTCTCGTGGAGCCGGAAGGGGCCTCGCGACGGGAGGCCCTTCTCGAAGGTGGCGTCCACGCCCAGCGTGCCCAGGACGGGGAAGTTGGGGCTTTCGAAGGCGTCGTATTCCGCCACCTTCACCTTGCGCGTGCGGTTGCCCCGGTACAGGTGCGAGTCGAAGCAGATGGTCACCTCGCGCGGCCCCTGCAGCGCGGAGAGCACCGCGTCAATGAGGTTCAGCCGCGCGTCCGAGCGGATCTCCCCCAGGGGCCGCTGCGAGCCCGTCAGCACCACGGGGCAGGGCGGGTTCCGCAACATGAAGGACAGTGCACTGGCCGTGTAGGCGAGCGTGTCCGTTCCATGGGTCACCACCGCCCCGTCGAAGTCCGGCAGTCGACGGTGGAGGTGGGCGGCCATCCGGCTCCAGAGCTCCGGCTGCATCTCCGAACTGTCCAGGTTGGAGAACAGCTCGAGTTCGATGTCGGCCAGTTGAAACAGCTCCGGGGCGCGCTTTCGGAGTGTCTTGAAGAAGGCCGCGGGACGCAGGGCGGAAGGCCGGCCTCCGGCCATTCCGAGCGTGCCTCCGGTGTGCAGCAGCAGGACTCTGGGCATGGGCGTGGCGCCTCCCTGCCAAAGCCCGCCTTGCTTTACAAGCCCTGCGCGCGTGGCTAAACCCCGGAGCCGTGCTCTTCCCTCGATGGATGCGTGTTGCTCCCGTGCTGGCCGCGGCGACCCTGATGGGCGCTGGCTGCACCAAGAGCGCGGAAGTCCCGGCCACCGCCAAGGCCCCGCCGCCGGCCGCCAACCCGGCCCCGGCCCCTGCCGCCGCTCCGGCCGCGCCCTCCGCCGCGGAGGCGCCGCCGTCGGATCCGGCGCAGGCGTTGACGGGCATCCCCGGCATGGACTTCTCCGCGCTGCCCCCGGCGGCCAGGCGCGAGCTGGCCACGGTGTTCAGCGACGAGTTCTGCTACTGCGGCTGCCCCCACTCATTGGGCGCGTGCCTCAAGCAGCACACGCCCTGCAAGCACGCGAAGCGGATGGCGCGGCTGTCCGCCCGGCTGGTGGCGGAAGGCGGCCCCGCGAGCGAGGTCATCGTCTCGCTGTCCAAGTACTACGCGTCCTTCCGCGAGCCGCGCGTGCAGCTCAAGGTGGATCCGCGCATGTGCCAGGGGGACGCCAACGCGCCCGTGACGGTGGCGGAGTTCTCCGACTTCGAGTGTCCCTTCTGCGGCAAGGCCCGGCCCATCCTGGAGGGCTTCGCGAAGAAGCACCCCAGCGAGGTGCGCTTCTGCTACCTGCCGTTCCCGCTCTCCATGCACGCCAACGCCGTCCCCGCCGCGCAGGCGGTGCTGTGGGCGCGCGACCAGGGCAAGTTCTGGCAGATGCACGACGCCCTCTTCGGCCAGCAGGACAACCTCAAGCCGGAGGCGCTGCCCGCGCTGGCGAAGTCGGTGGGCCTGGACGGGGACAAGCTGGCCGCCGTGCTGAAGACGGACCAGTACAAGGACGAGATCGAAGGCTTCCACGCGCAGGGACGCGTGGCGGCCATCAACAGCACGCCGTCCCTGTTCTTCAATGGACGCGCCTACGAGCTGGGCTTCCAGGAGGCGCAGCTCGAGCACAGCATGGAGGACGAGGTGGAGTGGCGCGCGAACAACAACGCGTGGGCCGCAGACTGACGCGTCGATGAGCCAACGCTTCCGCATCGATGGCGCCGCGCAGCTGGTCCCCGAGGACCGCTCCGGCATCCCCGCGCTCGCGGGACGCTCGGGGACGTACGCGCTGATGCCCACCGGGCCCGACCTGCTGGTGTTCTCCCGCACGCCGCCGGAAGGGGGCTCCATCCCCACGCCGCGCGTGGTGCTGGCGGGGGACGCGGGCGGCTTCCCGCTGTCCGACCTCATCGCCTTCCTCAGCCAGTCGCGCTGGAGCGGCGTCATCCGCGTGCACACGCCGGGCGGCGAGCGCTCCCTGACGCTGCGCGAGGGCGAGGTGCGCGGTGCCAGCTCCGAGGAGCCCGCGGACCGGCTGGGCGAGGTGCTGGTGCGGCTGGGCTACGTGGACCGCGCGCAGGTGGAGGCGGTGCTGCGCGAGCAGTCGCACTCGAAGCTGGGCCGGGCGATGGTGGAGAAGGGCCTGCTCCAGGCGCACGACCTGTTCAAGTGCGTCACGCACCAGGTGAGTGAGATCTTCCACGCCATCGTGCTGTGCCGCGAGGGGGCGTTCTTCCTCATCGACCAGCCAATGGACGAGAAGACGGGCCACTCGCTCCAGCTGTCCACGCAGAGCCTGCTGATGGACAGCATCCGGAAGATCGACGAGATGGCCCACTTCCGGAAGCGCATCCCCCACGGCCGCATGTACGTGGCGCGCAAGCGTCCGTCCGACGGCAAGCTGGAGGAGGACGAGGACCGCGTGCTGACGATGCTGGACGGGCGGCGCACGGTGCTGGAGCTGGGGCACGCGGCGCGGCTGTCCGAGTTCGACGTCACCAAGGTCGTCTTCCGCCTGCTGGAGGGCGGCTTCGCGGGGCTGATGGACAAGCCGGTGGGGGCTCCCACCGCGGCTGCTGGCGTGGCGCCGGAGAAGACGGCCACGCCGCGCGCGCGTCCGCCGGTGCGCACGGCGCCCCCGGTGGATGCCCGTCCGGTGGCGCGCGTCTTCAACTTCATCTTCCGGGAGATCCGCGACGAGGTGTCCCGCTCCGGCATGGACCGCGAGTTCATCGCGGCGGCCAACGCGGCGCTGGCCAACCAGGCGCTGTCGTCGTCGCCCGTGCTGGAAGGGCTGGCGTTCGCGGCGGATGGCAGCCTGCCGGAAGGGCGGTTGATGGAGGCCTTCGACAAGCACCGCGCCCACCTGGGCAGCGAACCGCTGGCCTCGTTCCGTCAGGCGCTGAGCGACGTGATGTTCTTCCTGCTGTTCCAGGCGGGGGAGCTGTTGGAGTCGCGCGCGGACGAGGACCTGGCCCGCCGGGTGAAGGAACTCCTGGCCACGCTCGAGGCACCGTGACGGACACCGGCTTTCCGAGGCTGACCGCGGGCGTGCCCGGGTGTGGCGGCGCGTTCAAGCTCACGCCCGAGGACTTCGAGGTGGAGGAGCTGCCCGCGTACCTGCCGTCCGGCGAGGGCACGCACCTGTACCTCTGGGTGGAGAAGCGCGGCCGGGACACGCGCGAGGTGGTGCGCGCGCTGGCGTCCGCGCTGGGCGTGCGCGAGGACGACATCGGCTCGGCGGGGATGAAGGACCGGCAGGCGGTGACGCGGCAGTGGCTGTCCGTGCCCGCGAACGCGGAGGCGCGCCTGCCGGAGTTCGCGCTGGACGGTGTGCGCGTGCTGGAGGCGAAGCGGCACGGCAACAAGCTGCGCACCGGGCACCTCAAGGGAAACCGCTTCACGCTGCGGCTTCGCGGCGTGCAGGACCTGGGCGCGGCGCGGGAGTCCTTCTCCCGGCTGTCCGCGGAAGGTGTGCCCAACTACTTCGGGGAGCAGCGCTTCGGGCGGGCCGGCGACAACGCGGACCTGGGCCGGATGCTCCTTCTGGGACAGCGACTGCCGAAGCGGCCGGACCGCTTCCAGCGCAAGCTGTACCTGTCCGCCTTCCAGTCGCGCCTCTTCAACCAGGCCCTGGCCGCGCGGCTCACCGCGGGCACCTTCGCCACGGCGCTCCTGGGCGACGTGCTGCGCAAGGAGGAGACGGGCGGCCTCTTCGTGTGCGAGGCCCCGGACGTGGACGGCCCGCGCGTCGCCGCGTTCGAGGTGAGCCCGGCGGGCCCCATGTTCGGTCCGAAGATGACCGCGTCGAAGGGCGAGGTGGCGGAGGCAGAAGCCCGGCTGCTCGTCGACGCGGGCGTCACGCTGAGCGACTTCCAGCGCGGCGGAGACGAGACGGAGGGCACGCGCCGTCCGTACCGCGTGCGGCTGGGCGCGGCGGAGCTCACGGCGGACGGTGAGGACGTGCGGCTCACGTTCGAGCTTGCTCGCGGCGCCTACGCCACCGAAGTGCTGCACGAGCTGCTCAAGGACGCCTGAGCGTCCCCCGGAAACGACCGCGCCTCCCAGGGCATTGAGGCCCGGGGAGGCGCGAAGGGGACCGCCGTTCCCGCTTCCGTCATGGCGGAAGCGGGGTGGGGCGTCACGTCACTGCCGGACGACGTTGAACTCCGTGCGGCGGTTGAGCGCGCGGCCCGTCTTCGTGTTGTTGGGCGCCACGGGCTTCGTCTCACCGAAGCCCACGGCCTCCATGCGGCCCGGGTCGATGCCACGCTTGAGCAGCTGCGCCATCACCGCGTCGGCGCGCTTCTGGGACAGCTTCAGGTTCGCTGTGTCGTTGCCCATCGAGTCGGTGTGGCCCTCGATGCGCATCTTGCGGATCCACGGCGCGTCCTTCAGCGCCTGCGCCACCTCGTCCAGGATGGTGGTGCTCTGCTTGCCGATGATCTTCGCGGAGCCGGTGCCGAAGAGGATCTGCTTCTTGATCTCAATCCGGTCCTTCTTGACGATGACCATCTTGTACTGCTTGGCGCACCCGCGTTCCTCCTTCACGCCCGGGTCGTCAGGGCACGCGTCCAGGCGGTCCACCACGCCGTCGGCGTCGCGGTCCGGATCCGGGCAGCCGCCGTTCTCCTGCGGGCCGGCCTCACCGGGACACTTGTCCTGCGCGTCGGGCACGCCGTCGCTGTCGTTGTCCAGGTCCGGGCAGCCGTCGTCGTCCTGGAAGCCGTCCTTGTCCTCCGGCTCGTCCGGGCACTTGTCCTTGTCGTCGTTGATGCCGTCCCCGTCCTTGTCCACGATGGGGCAGCCCAGGTTCTGCAGCGGACCCGCCTCGTTGGGGCACTTGTCCGTGCCGTCCACGATGCCGTCCAGGTCGTTGTCCATCTCCGGGCAGCCGTCGTCGTCCTGGAAGCCGTCCTTGTCCTCGGGCTGATCCGGGCACTTGTCGGCGTTGTCGAGCACACCGTCGCCGTCGCGGTCCTTGGGGGCCTCCGGCGGGCAGCCGTTGTTGTCCGCCACGCCGGGGATGAGCGGGCACTTGTCCGCCGCGTCCAGCACGCCGTCGTTGTCGTTGTCGTTGTCCGGGCAGCCGTCCTGGTCCTGGAAGCCGTCCACGTCCTCGGCCTGTTCGGGGCAGGGGTCGTCCTTGTCGAGCACGCCGTCGCCGTCGCTGTCCGTCTCCTCGATGCTCACCACCACCTGCTGCTGGGGCTGGGTGGGCTGCTGAGGCTGTTCCGGCTGCTGCGGCTGCGGTGTCTCCGGGCGGTCGCGCACCAGCACCTGGCGCGGGCCGCAGTTCTTGGACAGCTCCAGGGCGCGCTTCACCGCGGTGTCGGCGTTGCGCACGTGCTGGGCGGCGCGCGAGCTGTTGCCCTGGCTGAGCTCTCCGCGGGCGAAGTCGAGGTTGGCCTCCGCGGCGGCCAGCTCCGCGGGCGCGCAACGCAGGGCGCCGCCCCGGCGGGCACGCTCCACGTCGGCGGTGAGCACCTCCGTGTCAGCGCGGATCTTGTTGCCGCTGACGCAGGCGAGGGAGGTGAGCAGCAGGGTGAAAAGCGCGGACTGGAGCAGACGCTTCATCGGGGAGCGCTCGGGCGTCACGGGTTCTGGGGGCGGCCCTGGGAGTCGCCGCTGTTGGCCGCGGACATGGCCTTCTCGCGTGCCTCGTTGGCGAAGCGTGAGGCCTTCACCGCGAAGTCCACGCCGGCCTGGTAGTCCGAATAGCCGACCTCTTCCCGCGCCTTTTGCAGGTAGAGGTTGGCGGCCGTCCACTCGTAGGGGGCTTCCTTCTCCGCCCCCGCGGTGCGCGCGGCCTGGATCTGCACTTCTGCGTCGAGGATGTTGGACGTGGACTTCACGGGTCCACATGCGGTCAGCACGCCCGCGAACGCCAACAGGAGCGACTGCTTCGTCATCACGGGGGCCTCGGTCGACAGAGCGGAGTGACTGGTCGCCGGTCGTATCAATCGCCTCCAGGGGGGTCAAGAATCGGGCGGTTGGCGTGAAGCAGGGGGCCGGGCGGAGGGGTGGACTTTGACGGCGGGTGCCGCGCTTGCCATCGTTCCGCCCCTGTGCGTCCTCCGTCCGTCCGTGCCCTGCTCGTCGTCCTGCTCCTGCCCCTGACCGGCCTCGCCGGACCGGCGTCCGCGTCCAAGAAGGCCCAGAGCCGCGCGGAGGCCGACACGGTGCTCTCCCAGGTGGCCAACGGCGGCCCCGTGCCAGTTGCCACGTCGCGCCTGCGCTTCTTGCGCGAGGAGGCCTACGCGGCCGAGGAGATTGGCCCGCTCCTGCGCACCACCCATGACGAGCGCACCCGCCGCAACCTGGTGTCGCTGCTGGCGTCGCTGGGCGCGCGCTCCGGCGAGTCCACGCTGGTGAAGCTGGCCTCGGACGGCGACAGCACCGTGCGCATGTACGCGGCGCAGGGCCTGGCCCGGCTGGGCAGCCGCAACACCGGCGCCGTGCTGCCGCTCCTCCAGGACAAGAGCAGCGGGGTGCGCCGCGAGGCCGCGCGGGCGCTGGGCGCCTCCAGGAATCCGAAGGTGGGCAAGCCGCTCATGGCCGCCGCCAAGGACGAGCAGGACCTGGAGGTCCGCGCGGCGCTGCTGGAGGCCGCGGGCGCGAGCGGTGACGCGAAGCAGAAGGCCGCCCTCAAGACGTACCTGGACAGCGATTCGGAGAGCACGCGCTTCGCCGCGGCCCGGGGCCTGTGCCGGCTGGGCGCCCCGGAGGGCTTCGCCTTCGCGCAGAAGCTTCTGGGCAACACCGACAAGTACGTGCGCCGCCAGGGGCTGGTGCTCTTCGAGGGCGTGCCGGCGAAGAAGGCCAGCCCCGTGCTGTCGCCGCTCCTGAAGGACGCGGACCGCACCCTGGCCGCCACCGCCGCGCGCGTGCTGTACCAGGGCGGCGATGCCGCGTCGCTGGACTGGCTGGTGCTCGCGTCGTGGAACGCGAAGGGGGAGGAGAAGCTCGTCTACGAGAAGGAGTTGGAGACGCTCCAGCTCGCGGATGACCGGCGCAAGGTCATCCTGCGCAAGGCCGGGGTGGCGCCGTGAGCCTGTGGGGTGTGTGCGCGCTCGCGCTCTTGTCCCAGTCCCCCGTGAAGCCTTCCGCGCCCCCGGCGGCCGTGCCCCCGGCGCGCGCGGTGCCCGCGTCGCTCACCGCGCCCGCGCATCTGGCGGCCTCCCCCGCGACCCCGCCCGTCCGGGAGAACGGCTGGAGCGCGCTCACGCTCGAGCAGCGCGCGGCCCTCATCGCGGAGCAGGCCGAATCCCCGCTCTCGGAGCGCCTGCTGGGCATGAGCGAGAAGTTCCTCAACACGCCCTACGTCCTGTCGCCCCTGGGCGAGGGGCAGGGCGTGGACCCCGACCCCACCTTCCGCCTGGACGCGGTGGACTGCCTCACCTTCGTGGAGGAGACGCTGGCGCTGGGCATGGCGCACGGCGAGCCGGAGGTGCCGGCGCTGCTGGAGCGGATCCGCTACGCGAGCACGCCCACCTATGAGGACCGCAACCACCTGATGGAAGCGCAGTGGCTGCCCAACAACATCAAGAAGGGCCTGCTGGTGGACGTGACGCGCAAGTACGCGAAGCAGGACACCGTCGCCGTCACCAAGACGCTCACCGCGCACACCTGGCAGTCGAAGTCGTCCATGGCGCTGCAGCTGCCCCGCGAGCGCCAGCCCGTGGGCACCTTCACCCTGGACATGATTCCGTTGGACAAGGTGCTCGAGCACGCGCGCGGCGTCACCTCCGGCACCATCCTCGTCGTGATGCGCGAGGACCTGCCGCTGAAGGCCACGCGCATCACCCACCTGGGTTTCGTGGTGCAGAAGAAGAAGCGCACGTACCTGCGCCACGCGTCCCGGGGCGGCTACAACCGCGTGGTGGACGAGGACCTGGAGACGTTCCTCGCCCGCAACGCGCGCTACGACAAGTGGCGGGTGACGGGCGTGAGCCTCTTCGAGGCCCGCCGTCCGCCCGCCACGCTCGCGTCCCAGCCCACCGCGCCCGCCGGGGGCAGCGCGGACGTGGGCACGCCCTGACCGCGAAGGTGACGCGCCGCTAGTAGGCCGGGGGCGCGCTGTCCACGGCCGCCTGACGCGACCGCTCGTCCTCCAGCTCCTCTTCCTCCGCCGCGCGGCCGGCCTCGTCCGCGGTGGCGAGCCCCTGGACCTTCACCTCCTCCAGGAGCGCGGCGGCGCGGGCCTGGGAGGTGTCCGGCACCAGCAGCTCCCACCAGGGCATCAGGTTGCCGGTGGTCAGCTCGTCCACCACGCCCGAGCGGCCGGGGCGCACGATGAGCGGGATGCGGTTCTCATCCAGCACGTCCGCGAAGATCTGGGCCGTCACGGGGTCGTCCGCGATGCCCGCCCTCACGAAGCGGCTTTGATCCAGCTCATGGGGGAGGGGCAGCCCACGCTCGCGCATCTCCTCCGCGGACACGAGCGGTGGGTGGTTGGGGCAATCCGTGCAGTCCACGACACTGTCTTGATACTCCGAGCCACACCGTGCGCAGTACCTCATGGGGCCCTCCTGGGCGATGGCTGGAAAGTTAGGAACGGCTCGCGCGGATGGCAGGCGGCCCCCCGCGCGAATTTCCCGTCAGTGCCGGGCCGCGTCTCCCAGCTCGCCCACCATGCGGCTCAGGCGCTCCACGTCGATGGGCTTGCGCAACACGGCGTCGCAGTAGTCCGCGTTCTCCACCTGTGCGTAACCGGAGACCAGGACGACACGGGCATTGGGTTCACGCTCCTTCACCTGTTGCGCCAGCTCCGTGCCATTCATTCCGGGAAGGGACTCGTCCGTCACCACGACGTCGGGGTGCGTGGCCTCGAACGCCTTCAGTCCCGCCACGCCGTCCGACGCGGTGGTGACGTCGAAGTCGTCCTCCAGGAGCTCCGCGAGGAGTTCCCGGCTGTCCCCGTCGTCCTCCACCAGCAGCACCTTGATTCGCTCGCCATCCATGCGACTAGAGCAACCCGGTGCCCCACGGGAATCGTCCATCGCATCCCGGGCGCGGTGACGTCCGGCTGGCTGCTTCGGGGGAGGGCAGGCGGGAAGGCTTGCGACAGCCCCTCACGGGCGGGCGGGGGACTGCCCATGTTTGTGCCCGGAGGTGAATCCATGAAGGTGTTGTTGCGTGGAGTGCATCTGGGGCTGACGGACAACCTGAAGCAGTACGTGGACACGCACCTGGTGGCCCACATCGAACGGTTCGCCGAGGACGAGGCGTCGGAACTCGACATCGCGCTCGTGGATATCAACGGGCCCAAGGGAGGCGTGGACAAGGAGTGCCGGGTCACGGTCCGCATGCCTGGCATGGAGGCCGTGCACGTGACGGAGACGTCGGAGACGCTGTTCCAGGCCATCGACGCAACGCGTGACCGCCTGGAGAAGGCCATCAAGCGCGCGGTGGAGCGGCGTCGTCAGGTGTCGACGAACGGCCTGCCGTACGACCTGAACGCGGACGCGTCGACCTACTGACGTCCGGTTGCATTTCGGTGCGACAAAACGAAGGGCCCGGGAATTCCGGATGCCAGCCGGGCATCCGGCCCCCGGGTTCCTTCGGGCCAGTTCCTTGCTGGGGTCGGAAGGTGGACGCTATAAGCGGACCCCTCACCCTTGGGCTAAAGGACGGCGATGGTCCGCCTCAAGTTCCTGCTGTTCGCACTCCTGGTCCTCGGACTGGGCCTGGCTCACTTCCCGATGCTGTCGGCGCCTCAGCGTGCGCGCGCGGTGGAGGGTGCCGCGCTCCAGGCCGCTTCGGGCACCGGCGAGGCCGCGCGTCGCGTGGATGCACGCCGCGCCGAAGTGCAGTCCCTGGCGCTGAAGCTGGCTGGCAGCCCCCAGGTGGCCGCCGCCGTGCACGCGCTGACTCCCGCGCCCGTGGCGAAGTCTCCGCGCGAGCGCAACTATGGCCGGGACGCGGAGGAGCCGGTTGCGCTCCTGCCGCTCACCGCCGAGCGCTTCGCCGCGCTGCGCACCGCCGCGGAAGCCGGCCTGCCCAAGGAGCTCCAGGGCGCGGTGGTGGCGGTGGTGGCCGGCGACGCGAGCTTCCATGCGCGCGCGGGCGCCGAGCCTTCTTCGGATACGGCCGCGCTCGACGTCGCGGCGCTCGCCAAGGCGGGCACGTCCGTGGTGGACGCCTTCGGGGCGCCGCACGTGTTCGCGTCCGTGCCGCTCGCGTGGAGCGGTGAAGGGACGCCTGCTCCGGCGGTGACGCTGGTGGTGGGCGCTCCGTTGGCCGCGGACGCGGCGCTGCAGGGCGCGCTGGATGCGTCCGGCGCGGCCGCGGTGGGGCTCGTGCAGGGCGACAAGGTGGTGGGGGGCGTGGGCGCGGAGAAGGCGCGGCTGGATGGCGCGCTGCCCCGTCTGACCGCCGGTTCGAAGGACACGGTGCTGGAGTCGGGTTCGCTCCAGGCGCTGGGCCCGGTGCAGCTGCCCGCCTTCACCAGCGGCGACGCGATGGGCGGCCAGGCGCCGCTGTTCGTGGGCTCCCGCCAGGCGCTGACGGGGACGCCGTATGAAGTCGTGGTCCTCGCGGGCACGGCGGCGACGCTGGCCCCTCTGGCCGCGTACCAGCACTCCGCGCTGCTCGCGCTCGCGGGCCTGTTCGTGCTGAGCCTCATCTGGACGGCGCTGATGGGCGGGGGCAAGAAGGCCTCCGGCGACGAGGCCGTGTCGGGCAACTCGGACACGCTGGGCTGGTCCGCGGCGCTCGCCGCGCAGTCCACGCCCGCCGCGCAGCCCGTGGCCACCTCGCCGCCGGCTCCGGCCGCCGTGGCTCCCGTGGCCGCGCCGGTGGCGGATCCGTTCGGTTCCGCCGCGCACGCGGAGCCCCTGTCCAATCCGTTCGGTTCCGCCGCGCACGCGGAGCCCCTGTCCAACCCGTTCGCCTCGGCCGCTCCGCCGGCCGCGGATCCGTTCGCGGGCGCGGATGCCTTCCCCTTCCCGGGGACGCCTGCTCCGGCCGCGGATCCGTTCGCGATGCCGCCTCCGGCCGCCGCGCACCATCCGTTCGGAGCGCCCCCGGCCGCCGCGCCGCTGGCGGATCCGTTCGCGATGCCGCCTCCTGCCGCCGCGCCGCTGGCGGATCCGTTCGCCGGGGTGGAGTCGTTCCCGTTCCCGTCGCCGCCCTCGGCCTACCCGCCGCCGGCCGCGGAGCCGTTCACGCCGCCTCCCTCGTACGCGCACGGCGGCGCGATGCCCTTCGAACACCCGGCTCCGCCGGCCGAGCCCCTCGCCCCGGCGGCGCCGCGTCACGGCGCGTTCGCCTTCGAGGATCAGCCCACGGCGGCGTACTCGCTCCATCAGGCGGCCAATCCGTTCGCGCTGGCGGCGGCGCAGTCCTCGGATCCGGATTCTCCGGAGACGACGCGCGTGGCGGCGATTCCGCGCGAGCTGCTCCAGGCCAGCACCCGGCCCACGTCGGAGGCCATCCCGATGCCGCCCCCGCGCTCCAACGGGCAGCAGGCGGTGCCGCTGCCCATGCCGGGCGTCAACAGCGCGGCGGCGGTGGCCCTGTCGGAGGAGCAGCACTTCCAGGACGTCTTCCGCGAGTTCGTCACCACGCGCGAGCGCTGCGGTGAGCAGGCGGATGGCCTGACGTACGACAAGTTCGTGCAGAAGCTGCGCAAGAACAAGGAGCAGCTCGTCACGAAGTACGCGTGCAAGACGGTGCGCTTCCAGGTCTATGTGAAAGAGGGCAAGGCCGCCCTCAAGGCGACGCCCGTCAAGGACTGACGGCCCGCCGCCACCGTGCGGTGCCCGAAGGCCCGGGACCTCTCACGAGGTGCCGGGCCTTCTTGCGTGGGGCCTTCCTTCCGGTCAGCTCGCGCGGGGGAGCACGACGCTGAAGCGGGCGCCCTGGCCCGGCTCTCCGCCGACCTCCAGGCGGCCTCCGTGCTCCTGGAGGATGCGCGAGGCGATGGCGAGCCCCAGGCCGGTGCCGCCATCCTTGGTGGTGAAGTAGGGCTCGAAGATGCGGGCGCGGTGCTCCGGGGGGATGCCGGGGCCTTCGTCCTCCACCTCGACGATGGCGTCCGCGTCGGTGCCCTTCACGCGCACGCGCAGCGCGCCGCCCTTGCCCGTCATCGCCTCCTCGGCGTTCTTCACCAGGTTGACGAGCACCTGGGTGAGCTGGTCGCGGTCCGCGCGGGCCACCACGCCCGTCTGGAGCGCGGGCTCCAACCGGATGCCTTCGGGCGGCGCGGCGTACAGCGACAGGACGCTCTGGGCCAGCTCTCCCATGTCCACCGGGGCGAGCTGGGGCTTGGGCAGGCGCGCGAAGCGGCTGAACTCGTCCACGATGCGCCGCAGCCGCTCCACCTCCTCCAGGATCACTCCCGCGCTCTCCTTGAAGAGGGTGGGGAAGCTGGGGTGGCGCGCCTCGTGGGCGGCCAACAGCGTCTCCAGCGACATGCGGATGGGGGTGAGGGGGTTCTTGATTTCGTGCGCCAGCCGCCGGGCGACCTCCTGCCACGCGGCGATGCGCTCGGTGGCCATCAGCCGTTCGGTGGTGTTCTTCAGCTCGGACGTCATGTGGTTGAACGTCCGGACCAGTTCGCCCACCTCTCCGGTGGCCCGGGCCGTCACCTGGACGTCCAGCGCGCCTTCGGCCACGCGGCGGGCGCCGGAGGTGAGGGCCTCCACGGGGCGCGTCATCCAGCGGGAGACCAACATGCCCAGGAGCGCCGCGAAGCCCAGGCCCAGGCCGGCGAGGAGGAGGAACGCGCGCATGACGCCCTCTTCGGCTTCACGCGCGGCGGCGCGGCTGAAGGTGAGGCGCACGGAGGCCGCGTTGCCCAGGGGCAGCACCTGCTCCACGGTGGGCGGGGCCGCGCTGCCCGCGTGCGCGACCTGGGTGTCGCCGGAAAGGAGCGTCACGTCGGATTGCGTGAGGCGGGCCAGGTGCTGGGCGAGGCCGTCATCCAGCACCACGCCGCCCACGGCCCACAGGCGCACGTCGCCGTAGTCCACGGGGCGCGCGGTGACGAGCGCGGGGACCTGGCGCAAGCCCGCGTCGCCTCGCATGTCCACGCGCACGGGCACGGGCCGGGGGGACTTCTCCTTCGTCACGGCGAAGAGGACGGGATCCGGGTCTCCGCGCCGCGCGGGCAGGTGGCCGGAGGACAGCACGGTGCCGTTGCGGTCGAAGAGGGTGAGCACGGTGAGGCCGCGGCTCTTCATCAGGCCCTCGGCGGTGTTGGCCTGGATGGCGCGCAGGGGAGCGGCGCGAGCTTCGCGCACCAGGTCCTCCATGGCGGGGCTCTCCACCAGCTCCTCGACGGCGCGGCGCGCGTTGGCGGCGGAGCGTTCCAGGGACTCCTGCGCGGAGGCGGTGGCGGCCGTCATGCGCGCGTCCAGTTCGCGAGACAGCGTGTCTCGCAGGCGCGTCAGCGTCAGGGGCACGACGACCGCCAGAGGCACCAGCGCGAGCAGGGCGAAGGCGAGCGCGAGCCGGGTCCTCAGCCGCATGCGGGCCGGTCCTTCCTGGGCGCCTGACGGCCGAGGCACTTCGGGACCGACGTGCGGACCGTCATGTCGTCAGAGCTCACAGCCGCCCTCCGGGGCTGACGGCCGAGCGACTTCGCGACCGCTGTGCGAGCCGTCACGTCGGCCGTGCTCCGGGCCTGATGGCCGAGGGACTTCGGGACCGCTGGGCGAACCGTCACGTGGGCCGTGCTCACGGCCGCCCTCCACCACCCGAGGCCTCGACAGGGGCGAGCCATGCACCTTCGAGCACCGGCAGTCCCTGCGCGTCCAACGCCAGCCCCGTCACTTCCGGCGCCGCGCGCAGGGCGAGCCCCTGGGCGTACAGCGGAATGAGGGGCACGGAAGGCGCGAGCGCCAGGGCCCGTTCACGGCTTCGCGCATCGCGGGCTCCGGCGTCCGTGAGCGCTCCGATGGGCGGCAGCTCCACGCCGAGCAGGTCGCGGCGTCCTCCTGCCTCGAGCACCACCGCCAGCGCGGGACCGGGGATGGATGGCAGCAGGAACGCACTGAGCATCAGTTCGAAGTCGCCCTTCGCCTGACGGCTTCGCAGCGCGGCGCGCGACTGGGGCTCCAGCGCGACGGTGTAGCCCTGATCATGCAGCTTCACCTGGATGCGCTCGGCCACGGCGCGTTGATCCGCCAGCGCTGCGTCATAGGCGAGCGTCACCTTGCGGGTCGCGCCCGCCGGAGGGGCGACGGGCCGGGGCCTGGGGCCCTGGGGCATCAGCGCGGGCGGCAGCAGGTTCGCCATGGGCACGGCGGGCCCTCTCACGAACAACCGCGTGAGGTCATCGCGGTCGATGGCGCTCTCCACGGCCTGGCGGAAGTCCGCGGGCACCTTCCGGGGCGAATACGCCAGATAGGTCGCGTACAGCGCGACGCCGGTGAGCGTGTCGTTGTCTGGAGGCGTGCCCAGCTCCACCTGCACCTGCCGCGCGGACCACAGCCGCGTGAGGCCCCGTTCATCCGTGGCGGTGAGCGCCAGCCGGTCCAGGTACGGCCGGCCTTCGGGCCACGCGACCTGAGCCTCCAGCACGCCCCGGCCCGAGGCGCTGAAGGGGCCCGACGCCGGAGACGGCGGCGTCGCGAGGGCAGGGTGACACAGCGAGCGCTCCAGGTCGGGCCACGGGAAGGCCAGCGCCAGGTCCAGCGTGGCGCCCGTGGACGTCACCTGCCGGCCTTCGCCGCGCAGCGGATACAGCAGCGCGCGATACGGAGACGGCGACTCCGTGGACGACAGCCGTGTCCACGCGCGGGCCAGCGCGGTGGCACTGGCGGCGGAAGGCATCGCCACGCGCAGGGCCTGCGGCACGGGCCGCGTCAGTTCACGCGCCAGCGTCGGGTGCACCTGTCCGCCGATTTCCGCGCGGCACACGGGCCGTGTCAGCAGGCCCAGCAGCGCGGCCTCCATCGGCGTGTCGGCGAGCGCGGGCTCACCGATTTCAGGCGGGCCCGCGTGGGCTACGCGCAGCTCGCCGCCGTAGCGTGGACGGCTGGCCGCCAGTGCGGGCGCGGAGGAAAGAAACACGAGGCCCGCGAGGGCGGAGCGGATCACCACGGTGCCCTCCTGACGCAAGCGGAACAGCTTGCCCGTGCCATTCGACGAGGGGACGCACGCTGTGTGGCTCGGCGCCACTGGCTCACGGCGTCTCCGATTGATGCCGGCGGGATGGCACGTGCCGCTGGACCGCGAGGGCGTCACGAGGACGTCGTGGCGCTTGTCACCCTTCATCACGGTGCACCCTGGCGCAGGAGGAACAGCTCGCTCGTGCCGTCCGGCTTCCACGAACCCACGACGACTTCGCGGCGCTTGTCGCCATCCAGGTCCGCCGTCACCACGTACAGCGCCCGGCCCGGCGGGAGCGCTCCCTGCCACAAGGGCTCGTGCGCCATCGGCGCGTCGGACGTCAACGACAGCACCCGCAGCACGTCCGGCGACGGCTGGAGCTGAGGTGACGTGGTGAGCAGCTCCGGCACCCCATCCCCATCCAGGTCTCCCAGCGCGCTGCCCGCTCCCAGCCCGGACACCTTCACCGGCGCGGACGCGGGACGCACGTACAGCGACGCCGTACCGTCCGCGTGCACGAACAGCATGCGCGGGGCCGCGAAGCTCGCCGTGCCGAAGGGCGCGGGCACCGTGAGGCTCCGCCCGTCCGCCAGCCGCACCTCCGGCGCGAACACCGTCTGCCCCGGCACGAACGCCCCCCGCTCAGACGTCCCCAGCGGCGCGGCGTCCAGCGTCCCTGACGGCCGCAGCGTCCCCTTCGCCTTGTCCAGCACCAGCACTTCGCCCCGCGCGAACCGCGTGCTCCAGGCCGCCAGTCGCGGCGGCCCCATCAGCACCGCCAGCGCTCCGAAGGGCTCGCGCGTCGTCGCCGCCGAGGCCGTCCCTTCCAGCTCACGCCGAGCGAGCACCCGCCCGTCAGCGCCGAACACCACGACCTCGTGTTCGGTGAGCGCGGCCACTTCATCGCGGCCGTCACCGTCCAGGTCTCCCGCCGCCAGCGCCGCCAGCGGCGTCTCCAGCCTCGAGAACACCGCACCCAGCAAACGCACCGGCCGCCGCTGCTGCGGACCCGGGCCCGGCGTTCCCGACGACGGCATCCCCACCGCGGCCAGTGCCAGCACCGCGGCATCCGCCTCCACGCCTTCGGCCACGGCGGCGGCGGGCTTCGGCGGACGCGTGGGCGTGCGGCCGGACCAGAAGTTCACCCACGTGCCCAGCACGTCGCCTCGGGCCACCAGCTCTCCGCCCTCCACGTCCAGCGTGAGCCGCGCCAGCGAACGGGCTCCCTGTTCACGGGCGGCGGCTTCGGCACGCTCGGGCGGCACGTCCAGCACCACCGGCCCCAGGTTCATCGCCGAAAGGCGCGCGGCCAGCAGCGTCCCGAAGGCCCGGCGCAGCTCCGCGGAGCCTCCGGACAGGCAGAGGGCCACGGGCGCCTCGGCGGGCGCACCGCGAATGGCGTCCGCCACGGCCAGGGCCAGCCGTGCGGAGGCGGGAGGCGCGCCTTCGTCCGACTCCGCCCGGGCGGGCAGGGCGAACACGAGCGCGAGGACCAGCGGAAGGAGCGAGCGACTCACAGGCCCCTTTTGCCACCTTCCTCCAGGAAGTAGTTGTCCGGCGTCACCTGTCCGGGCGGCGGTGCCTCGGCGGTGGGCTGCGTGCCCTCCAGGAAGGGCTCCATCCGGCCCGGCACCGCGTTGCCCGCGAGCAGCCCCGTCACCGGGTCGATGCGCACCTGGGTGACACCCGGAGGCACCTCGAAGTCGCGCGCGGGCAGGCCGTCCTCCGCCACCCGCATGAAGTTGAGCCAGATGGGCAGCGCGGCCCGGCCACCCGTCTCGCTGCTGCCCAGCGGCGAGTTGTCATCGAAGCCCACCCACGCGCTGGCCACCCAGTCCATCGTGTAGCCGTTGAACCACGTGTCCTTGGACTCGTTGGTGGTGCCCGTCTTGCCCGCGGCGGGCCGGTTCAGCTCCCGCACCGCGCGCGCCGAGCCGTCCTCCACCACGCTGCGCATCAGCGACGTCGTGAGGTACGCCACCGCCGGGGGCAGCGTCTCCTCGAAGGCGGGCTGGTGCTCCTCCAGCACCGTGCCCTTCGCGTCCTGCACGCGCAGGAGCGTCAGCGGCTCCGCGTAGCGGCCGTTGGCCTGGAGCGTGGCGTACGCGTTGACGGCCTCCAGCATCGTCACCTCGCCGGTGCCCAGCGCCAGCGTGAGGTTCTCCGGCATCGCGGAGCGGATGCCCGCCCGGCGCGCGAAGTCGATGGCGGTCGCGGGCGTGACGGCCTCGATGAGCCGCACGGACACGGTGTTCTTCGACTTGCTGAGCGCCGTGCGCAGCGTCATGGGGCCCTCGAAGCGCCCGTCGAAGTTCTTCGGCCGCCACGTCTTGCCCGTGTACGGGTCGCGGATGGACTCCGGCGCGTCGTTCACCATGGAGAGCGGCGTGAAGCGTCCGCTGGCCAGCGCCGCGCCGTAGATGAAGGGCTTGAAGGACGACCCCGGCTGCCGCTTCGCCTGCGTGGCGCGGTTGAACGACGAGCGCTCCGCGTCGTAGCCGCCCACCATGGCCACCACGTTGCGGTTGGCCGGGTTGATGACCACGAGCCCGCCCTGCACCACGGGCACCTGATCCAACGTGGCCTCCACGAAGGCCGGCGCCGGAGGGGCCTTGAGCACGCGCACGAACACCAGCTCCCCGGGCGTGAACACGTCCGCGATGTTCTTGGGCGACTTCTTGTTCTTCTGCCGCGCCCAGGTGACGGACGCGAAGGGCACCTCCGCGGTGCGGCCCACCAGGTCCACGCGCGCCACGTCGCGCTTCGTGTCCACCTCCGTGACGTAGCCGGTGAGGCGCAGCCCCTCCTCCATCGGCTTGAGGATGACCTGGCCCGCGCGCGCTCTCTCTGGCGACTGGACCTCCTCTTCCTCCGAGTCCGGGTCCGCGGCCAGGGCGGCGGGGCGCTGCTCCTCGGCGCCTTCCAGCTCTGGAGGGGTGGGCGTCCTGGCCGCCGGAGCGGCGGGCGCGGGGGCCTGCGCGAGCGGCGCCAGGTCCGCGACATAGCCCTGGTCCTTCTGCCGGCGGCCGGCCTCCTCGATGCGCTGGACGATGAGCTCGCGGTAGCGCTTCCACTGCGCCTCCTCCAGCTTGCCCTGCGCGCCGCGGTAGCCCTGGCGCCGGTCCAGGGCTTCCAGACCGTCGCGCACGGCCTGCTCGGCGGTGGCCTGGAACTTGGGCACCAGCGCGATGTCCACGCGCAGGCCGCCCTCCATCACCATCTTCTCGCCGTAGCGTTCAATGAGCGTGCGGCGGATCTCCTCCGCGTAGTAGGCGCCCGCGCTGGCCGCCTTGCGCGGCGCGAGCACGATGGGCTTCTCCTTCTCCGCGTCCACCACCGCGCGCGGCACGAAGCCCTGTCCGGCCATCTGCTCCAGCACGTAGCGCTGGCGCGACTTGGCGCGGGTGATGTTCGCCACCGGGTTGATGCGGTGGGGAGATTGCACGGTGCCCGCGAGCACTGCGGCCTCGCCCACGGACAGGTCCTTCGCGTGCTTGCCGAAGTAGAAGAGCGCGGCCTCCTCCAGCCCGTAGCGGCGCTGCCCGAAGTACACGCCGTTGATGTAGAGGCTGAGGATCTGATCCTTGGTCAGCGCCTGCTCCAGGCGCGGGGTGAGGATCCACTCGCGGATCTTCCGGCCCAGGCTGCGCTCGGGCGTGAGCAGCATGTTCTTCACCACCTGCTGCGTGAGCGTGGACGCGCCGGACTTGCGGCTGCCGGGGATGAGGTTCTTCACGCCCGCGCGCAGGATGCCGAAGGGGTCCAGGCCCTCGTGCTTGTAGAAGTCCGCGTCCTCGGCCGCGAGGAACGCGTTGCGCACGTGCGGAGGCAGGTCCTCCATGCGGACGAGCGTGCGGCGCTCCAGCGCGTACTCCGCGCAGAGCGAGCCATCCGCGCACGTCACCTTCGTCACCTGCGGCGGCTGGTAGTTGCGCAGCGACTCCACGGACGGCAGGTCGCGGCTGAAGTAGACGTACGCGCCCACGCATACGCCGATGACGAGCACCAGTCCGACGACGCCCAGCACCAGGAGCCGTTTCGTCCAGCGCCACAGCGCGGCGCCGAAGCCGCCCTTCCGGGGCGGCTTCGGCGCCGCGC